>JANORN010000124.1:0-2800 GCA_031415355.1 Novosphingobium sp.
CGTGCGGGCGTAGTCTGGCTTGACCTCATAGGTCATGATGCCGGGGTTCTTGGCGAACTGGTCACGCACGTCCTTCACCACTTCACCCGCAGCGCGGCCCACAGCGGTCATACCCATTGCACCAAACAGGTACGGCAGGAGCGCGCCGAGCAGCAACCCGACGATGACATACGGGTTTTCAAGGCTGAAGCTTACCTGGAGGTTCGGGAAGAACTCCTTGAGGTCAGTGGTGTAGGCCGCGAACAGCACCAGCGCGGCAAGGCCGGCCGAACCGATGGCATAGCCCTTGGTCACGGCCTTGGTGGTGTTGCCCACTGCGTCGAGCGCATCGGTCTTTTCACGGACCGAATCGTCCAGGCCAGCCATTTCGGCGATGCCGCCGGCGTTGTCTGTCACCGGACCGTATGCGTCGAGCGCCACGACCATCCCAGCCAAGGCCAGCATCGCGGTGGCGGCATAGGCAATGCCCATCAGGCCAGCGAGCTGGAACGCGATGACGATGCCGGCGCAGATTACCAGCGTCGGCAGGGCAGTTGATTCAAGGCTGATGGCCAGACCTTGAATGACGTTGGTGCCGTGGCCGGTTTCCGAGGCCTTGGCGATCGAGCGCACCGGCCGATAGTTGGTGCCGGTGTAGTACTCAGTGATCCAGATAATCAGCCCGGTGATAACCAGACCAACCAGACCGCAATAGAACAGCGTGCGGCCGGTGTAAGCTTGCCCAGCAATCGCGGCGTTCATGTCACCGCCCAGAGCATAGCTGATCGCCCACCAGATCGCGGGGACCGAGAGGACGGCAGTAACCAGGAAGCCCTTATACATGGCACCCATGATGTTTTTACCGCCACCGAGACGGACGAAGTAGGTGCCAATGATCGAAGTGATGATGCAGACGCCGCCGATCAGCAGCGGCAGGCTCATCAGCGCCATCAGGTTGTCTGCGCCCTTGAGCAGCAGTGCAGTCAACACCATGGTCGCACCGATGGTGACGACGTAGGTTTCGAACAAATCAGCCGCCATCCCGGCACAATCGCCCACGTTGTCACCAACGTTGTCGGCGATTACCGCAGGGTTGCGCGGATCGTCTTCGGGAATTCCAGCCTCGACCTTGCCGACAAGGTCGGCGCCGACGTCAGCAGCCTTGGTGAAGATTCCGCCGCCGAGGCGCGCGAAGATCGAGATCAGCGAAGCGCCGAAAGCGAGGGCAACCAGGCCGTCGATCACAGTGCGGTCAGCACCGCCGACGGTGTGCCCGGCAATCGAGGTCAGATAATAGAAGAACCCGGCAATCGCGAGCAAAGCGAGGCCCGCCACCAGCATGCCGGTGATCGCACCGGCGCGAAACGCCAGTGTGAGGCCTTCCTGCAACCCGGTCTGCGCGGCAGCTGCCGTGCGGACGTTAGCGCGCACCGAGATATTCATCCCGATGAACCCGGTCGCCCCTGAAAGGATTGCGCCGAGCAGGAAGCCCGCCGCCGAGACCGTTCCAAGGAAATATCCGACCAATACTGCAACCACAGCGCCAACAATGGCAATGGCGCGGTATTGCCGTCCGAGGTAGGCTTGCGCGCCTTCCTGAATGGCAGCGGCGATGTCTTGCATCTTTTGATTGCCGGCCGAGGCGCTGAGCACCTGCCGACTGGTGAAAGCCCCGTACAAGACGGCGACCAGTCCCAAAATGATTGATAATACGACGAGATCCACGAAGCGCTCCCCCTTTTTGATCCGTTTGCGCATGGTGAACAGCCCCGCTGACGGGACCGGACGCGGCTGGCTAGCGGCAAAGTGCGGGCAAAGGCAACCCTTTTGCGGCGGAACCGTGCGGCTTTTGCCGGGTTTCGCACAGCGCTGAGGGCTAGTGCTGGTATCCCAGCCCGTCGGATTCATCCAGCGGCGCGCCATCGAGCAGGATCGGCGCGGCGCTTGCCGCCGCGACTGTGCCGATCCGGAAGGCGGTGACTGGGAGCTGAGTGGCTGCGGGCGCGGTGAACAACAACTGATAGTCATCGCCCCAGCGCAGCGCTTCAGCGCGGCGGCTGTCTGGGACCGCGAGCGGGATCGCGGCGGCTTCCAGCGCGATGGTAACGCGGGAGGCTCGCGCAATCCGCGCTGCATCCAGCAGCAGCCCGTCGGATACGTCCATCATCGCCGTGACATGCGGGGCCAGCGCTTGCCCCTCCGCCAACAACGGCTGCGGGCGGCGATAGGCTAGACTGTCGCCGGTGCCCGCGCGCAACGCCTCAAGCCCCAGCATCGCTGCACCCAGCGGCCCGGTAAGATAGACCGCATCACCCGGCCTCGCTCCGCTGCGGGCAGGCACCGGGCGATGCGTCGCGCGGCCCAGCGCGGTGAGACCCAGCACTTGCGGGCCGCTCCCGCGCACCGTGTCACCACCCAGCAGCGGGACGTTGAAGGTGTCCAACGCGTCACGCAGTCCGGCAACGAACCGCGCGTCGTCATTGCCGAACATATAGCCCAGTAGCACGCCTAGCGGCTCCGCGCCTTTGGCGGCGAGATCGGAGAGGTTGGTGGCGACCAGTTTCCAAGCGATGTCAGCCGGGTCTTGCCCGGGCAAGAAGTGCACGCCTTCAACCAGCGTGTCGTGGGTGAGCACCAGCGCTTCGCCGCCAAATACCATCACCGCCGCATCATCATCCAACCCGCGCGCGGCGGGATGCGTGGCGAGCGCGCGCAGGGCGTCGATGAAGGCGAGTTCAGTGGACATCTGATAACCCCATAACCCCAGACCCGTTCGTGTCGAGCGAAGTCGAGACACTATACGCAAGTGTCTCGACTTCGC
>JANORN010000125.1:0-12219 GCA_031415355.1 Novosphingobium sp.
CGGGCAGATCGGCGGGGTCATAACGGCAGATGTGCAGCACCGGGCCAAACACTTCGCGTTCCAGAAAGTCTGGCGTCGGCACTTCGGCGATAGTGGGCGCGAAGTAATGCCCCGGCAGATCGCAACCCGGGTGGCGCGCAATGATCGTCGCCTCCCGCTCCAGCCGCGCCACATGCGCTTCCAACCCGGCTAGGGCATCGGCATCGATCACCGGGCCGACGTCCGTGGCGGGCAGGGCCGGATCGCCCAGATTTAGCGCGGCCAGCGCACCGGTCAGGCATGCGATGATCCCGTCGGCGCTGTCATGCGGCAGGAACAGCATCCGCAGCGCGGAGCAGCGCTGGCCGGCTGAACCGAACGCGGACAGGATCACATCGTCGACTACTTGTTCCTTCAGCGCGGTGGTATCGACGAACATTGCGTTCAGCCCGCCGGTTTCGGCGATGAACGGGATGATCGCGCCCGGCCGCGCGGCCAGACTGCGGTTGATCGCCCAGGCCGTTTCGGTGCCGCCGGTGAAGGCGACGCCGTCAATCGCCGGATGACTGACCAGCGCTGCACCGACGCTTGCCCCGTCGCCCGGCAGCAAGGCCAGCAGGTCCGGGTTCAGCCCGGCGGCGTGGAACAAGCGGACGGCTTCGGCGGCGATCAGCGGAGTCTGTTCAGCCGGTTTGGCCAGCACGGCATTGCCCGCCGCCAGCGCCGCTGCGATCTGTCCGGTGAAGATCGCCAGCGGGAAGTTCCACGGGCTGATGCAGGCGAACACCCCGCGCCCGAACAGCTGCCATTGGTTGGTCTCGCCAACTGGTCCGGTCAGCGTCTGTGGTGGACCAAATTCTCGCGTCGCCAGCACCGCGTAATAGCGGCAGAAGTCCACTGCCTCGCGCACTTCGGCCACGGCATCGGCAAAAGTCTTGCCCGCCTCCAGCGTCAGCAGCGCGATCAGCGGGTCCATCGCCGCCTCCAGCGCGTCGCCCATCGCGCGCAGCACCTCGGCGCGGGCCGGACCGCCGCTGCGATCCCACGCCGGTTGCGCCGCGCGCGCGCGGGCGATGGCGGCGTCAATCTGCTCCGGCCCGGCGCTTGCCGCCATACCGATGGCGCGCCGGGAGTCAGCGGGGGAATAGACCGCCGCTGCGCCGCCCGCAGCCAGCACCCCGCCCACGATGGATCCGGAGAGTACCTGTGCCTGAGCGGCCAAGCGCCGGGCATGGACTTCTCGCGTCGCGGCCTGAGTCACATCGCGCCCCAGCGGATTGACGCGCGCCGCGCCATAGATGTCGCGCGGCAAGGCGATCTGCGGGTGCCGCCCCGGCTGTGCCTCCACCAGTGCCACCGGATCGCGCACCACGTCAGCGGCGGGCACGCTTTCATCCAGCAGCAAGTGCACGAACGACGAATTCGCGCCATTTTCCAGCAGCCGCCGGACCAGATAGGGCAGCAAGTCCTCATGCCCGCCAACCGGCGCATAGGCGCGCACCGTCAGCGCGCCATAGTCCTGCTCCGCCGCCTGATACAGCGCCTCGCCCATCCCGTGCAGCCGCTGGTGCTCGATCACCACGCCCGCCGCTTCAGCCATATGACGGACAGCGGCCAAGGTGTGCGCATTGTGCGTAGCGAACTGCGGATAGAGCTGCGGGGCTGCTTCAATCAACGCCTGCGCGCAGACCAGATAGGACAGGTCGGTCGCGGCCTTGGTGGTGAACACCGGATAGTCGGGCATGCCCGCCACTTGCGCGCGCTTGATCTCGCTGTCCCAATAGGCCCCTTTGACCAAGCGGACCATGATCCGGCGGCCGGAACGCTGCGCCAGCTTGTGCAAGCCTTCGATCACCGCCAGCCCGCGCTTCTGGTAGGCCTGGACCACCACGCCCAGCCCCTGCCAATCGCCCAATTCCGGCTCGTGGGCCAGGCGGTCGATCAGTTTGAGCGACAGCACCAGCCGGTCGGCTTCTTCAGCATCAATCGCGAAGTTCAGGCTATGCCGCGCCGCGATCAGCGCCAACGCCTTGATCCGGGGGTACAGTTCGTCCCAGACCCGCGCTTCCTGCACCGCTTCATAACGCGGACACAGCGCCGAGAGCTTGACCGAAACGCCGTGGCCGTGCTCCGGTCCGGCGCCGTCCGACGCCGCCCCCACGGCTTCAATTGCAGCGGCATAGATCTGTGCGTAGTGGGCGGCATCCTCCGCTGTCCGCGCGCCTTCGCCCAGCATATCGAACGAACACAGCATCCCCTCGCGCTTGGCCCGCTTCAGCGCCGCGCCGATGGTGCGGCCCAGCACGAACTGTTCGCCCATGATCCGCACCGCCGCCGCCACCGCCTGGCGGATCACCGGCTCTCCCGCGCGTGCGGTCAGCCGTTTGAGATAACCACCCGCATCGCGCCGGGCTTCGTCCTCCACATCCACCAGCTTGCCAGTCAGCATCAGCCCCCAGGTGGAGGCATTGACGAACAGACTATCCGACTGCCCCAGGTGGCTGGCCCAGTCAGCCATCGCAATCTTCTCGGCAATCAACCGGTCGCGGGTGTCCGCATCGGGGGTGCGCAGCAAGGCTTCGGCCAGACACATCAGCGCAAGGCCTTCGCGCGTGCCGAGCGAGAATTCCTTCAGGAAGCTTTCCACCACGCCCTGCTTGCGCGCCGACGCCCGGGCGCCATCGACCAGCGCCGCTGCACGGCTGACGATTGCGGCCCGGGCGTCCGGAGCCAACCGGAGCGCCGTCCGCAAGGCGGCAACACTGCCTGCCTCATCGGCAAATTTGCCGAGATCCAGCGCGTCCCATTTGAATTGTCTGGCGGCACTGGTCATCACTTGCTCCATCTGGCTGGCGATATCGTAACCGCAAATCTGACGAAGGTGGTTCGAAATTTGAGTGGATGATCTGAATAATATCTTATATCAACGCGTAATGGGCAATGAATATTCCATAGATGCAACAGATCGACGATTGATTGACATCTTGCAGCGCGATGGACGGATCACCAATCAGGAGCTTGCCACGCGCTGCGGACTGTCGCCTGCGGCTTGCCATGAACGCGTTCGCCGCTTGCGCGAGCGCAAGGTGATCCGCGCGACAGTCGCCTTGATCGAACCCAAGGCGCTCGCTTGCGATCTGCTGATCTTCGTCGAGGTTCAGCTGGACCGGACCACCGCCGATGCGTTCCGCGCCTTTGCTGAACACGTCCGCGCGATTCCTGAAATCCTGGAATGCCACATGGTCGCAGGCGGCTTTGATTATTTGATCAAAGCGCGGGTTTCAGACATGGCGGCGTACCGCCAGTTTCTGGGCAATATCCTCGCCTCCGTTCCCGGCGTGCGGGAAACGCGAACCTATGCCGTGCTGGAGCAGGTCAAGGAAACGACGCAGCTTCCAATGGCGATTCTGCAGCATTAGTTCGGACAGGCCCGGTTCGCGGCAAGCGGATCACCAGTCCAATCGGCAGACGGTCGGGATTTTCGATCCGGTCACGGTTGAGGTCAAACAGCTGTTCCCACAGCTTGCCATCGCCAAGCCGGGACTTGGCCAATGCACTGAGGGTATCCAGTGGTTGAACTTCATAGTCCTCAAAATCGGCAGGGTCCGCTTGCGTTTGGGGGCGGGACCGGGCCGGTAGTTCGGCAATCCAGCGGTCCATCGCGTCGCTGATCGCCGCCAAGGCGCCGGGGCGGTACGGTTTCCGGCCGGGCAAGTCGCGCGGGTCTGCATGCCAACGCCGCAGCGCCGCCAGCGCCACATCATCGAGCGCAACTGGTCCTACCCGCGGCGAATCAGCCAGCCCCAGCAGCCAGCCAAGCAAGCCGCGGCGATAAAACGGTTGCTTCGGATCGTTTTGCAGCTGGTCGAACGGGTCCGGGCGCAAGGCATAGGCCAGATTGCTGCGCCGATCACGCAGCTCAAGGCCGCGCTGGCGTGCACCGTCAAGGATCCAGTCAAGCGCGCCATCGGACAAGCCGCGTCGCGGCCCGCCGCCGCCCACCGCGCCATGCCCGCCGGGGAACCATTTTTCCTGATAGTGCAGTTTCCAGGGGGGCATCTCTGGGCCCTTGGCGCGACGATTGCGGCGGTTCAGCTCTGCAATCCGATCCCGGCCAAACAGAGTTGCCCGAAACGACGGCCGCAATTCATCGAGTGCGACCGCGTGCCGCGCGGCTTTGATCTTGCTGCTCAGCACAGCATCGTGGAAGCCATATCTACGATTAAGCCAGGCCGCGCCGGGGACGAAATCAGGCACGCCAAGCGCGCGGACCGTGTCCCACACCCCAACATAGCGAATCTCCAGCAAAGGGGCGGTGGCAGGATCAAAGCCTGCGATGGTTTCAATCCGGTGCTGCCGATCTGCGGCGCTGACGCAGACCCCAGTGCAGTACTTGGCGCGAAATTCCAGCCCTTCTGGCGATTCTGCACCGATCGTAGTTGCGGGCGCTTCGCGATAAATCCGGATGGCTTCATCAATTTGCGTCACGCTGGCGATATCTAGGATGCCGGCGTGGCGAATGAAGCCGATGAACGAGCGCGCGGTATAGGCTCCGCGTGAAAAGCCAAACGCAAAGATTTCGTCACCCGGTTCGTAGTTGAAGATCAGAAAGCGATAAGCCTCGCGCAAGATTTTGAGCATACCCTTGCCGGTGGCGCCTTCAAACCAGCTTTGTGGCCATGACGTGCGAGAGCCGATGCCTTCATCATAGTAGACCACCTGCGCCCGGCGATCATCCGCCACAGGTTTAACCATTTGGGCGATTAGCACCACGTTCGTCGGGCAGTTCGCTGACAGCCGGTTCCAGGTTCCGTCAAAGCAGAATACAATCCGTTTCGGCATAGCTTCGGCCATCATCAGCTCCCGTTTTCTAGCCAGCCATGTCAGCAGACGGCGTTGCGGCGTCCAACCATTCCATCACGCAATTGTACTGCACATGGTGACGGGCTACCATGTGGGATGACTCACCATTTGGCTCATATCGCCCTGCTCGTCGTCGACTATGATGAAGCCATCGCCTGGTATTGCGGCAAGCTGGGCTTTGTACTGGTGGCCGACGAAAGCCAGCCTGAACAGGACAAGCGCTGGGTGCTGATCGCGCCCCCTGGTGCACCGCCAGGCGCGGCCACGATCCTGCTGGCGCGCGCGAGCACGGCGGAACAGGCGCGGTTTGTGGGCGATCAGGCGGGCGGACGGGTGTTCCTGTTCCTCGCGACCGACGATTTCTGGCGCGATTATCGGGCCTGGCAGGCCGCCGGGGTGCGGTTTGTCCGCGATCCGATCCAAGCGCCGTATGGCACGGTGGCGGTGTTCGAAGACCTCTATGGCAACCGCTGGGATCTGGTGGAATTCACCCCGGCTCCGCCGCCCGGATAGCGCGCCGCAATCAGGCGGCTTCAGTCACCCGTGCTGATGCTGATTGGCCGGGACTGGGCTGGCCATCATAGAAGAATTCGGCCCCGGTCAGGTCAATCGCGGGAAACGCGTCACGTTCGGCCCAGTAATCCTGGTTGTGCCGCCAATCGGGCTTGTCCCCCCGGCGCGGCATTTGATCCAGCCCGCGTTGCAGATAGCCCGGATTGAAGTTGTCGCTTTCGATCCACGGGGCCAGCTCCATCCCGGCATCCTCCGGCCGCAGAGCCACATCGATCCGCCGCGCGCCCACGGCGTCCATGTGGTTGAGCAGCGCGCAGATGAAATCGCCCATCATGTCGACCCGCAAGGTCCAGCTCGCGCGGAAATAGCCCATCACCCAGGCCATATTGGGCACCCCGGTGAACAGCATCCCCCGGTAAGTAACGGTATCGTTCCAGCGCACTGGCTGGCCATCGACGCTGAACGGGATATCGCCCATCACCGACAAGCGGAAGCCGGTGCAGGCGACGATGATATCGGCCTCGATCACAGTGCCATCACTGGTCCGCACGCCGGTTTCGGTGAAGGTGTCCAGCGTGTCGGTGACCACGGTCAGCTTGCCCTCCGCCGCCGCACGGAAGATGTCACCTTCGGGGCAGAATGCCAGCCGCTGTTGCCATGGGCGGTACTTCGGGGTGAAATGTGGTTCAAATTCAAAGTCCGGCTTGCCACTGAAGGCCCGCACCAGTTCCTTCAGATCTTCGAACACCGCATCCGGCTCTGCAATGCAGCGCTCGGTCATCGCGTTCTGATCGTGCATGATCTGTTGGCGCACGACGCGGTGGATCGTCGGCTCGTCGATCCCGACCTCGCGCAACCGGTCGGCCAGCTCGTTCTTATTCTCGCTGCAAAAGTAATAGGTGGGGGAGCGTTGCAGCATGGTCACATGGGCGGCCGTTTCAGCGAAGGCCGGGACCACGGTGGCGGCGGTCGCACCCGAACCGATCACCAGCACCCGCTTGCCGGTATAGTCGGTCGCAGGATCCCATTGCTGGGCGTGGACGAACCGGCCCTGATACCGCTCAATCCCCGCCCAGTCAGGAATGTACGGCGTTTCATGATCGTAATAGCCCTGGCACATCCACAGGAAGTTCGCGGTAAAGCGCTGCTCCGCGCCGGCCTTATCAGTCGCGGTCACGGTCCATAGCTTGCTGGCGCTGTCCCACGCGCAATCCGTGATGCGGTGGCCATAACGGATGTGGTCGCCGATCCCGTTCTCCGCGATCACTTCGCCCATATATTTCAGGATTTCCGCCGCCGAGGCAATCGGCGCGCCGACCCACGGCTTGAACCGGTAACCGAACGTGTAGAGGTCTGAATCCGAGCGCACGCCGGGATACTTGTGCGTTTCCCAGGTTCCCCCGAAAGTATCCTTCATTTCCAGAATGGCATAGCTTTTGCCGGGGCATTGCTGCTGCAAATGCCAGGCCGAACCGATCCCGGAAATCCCGGCACCAACGATCAGAACATCAACATGGGTTGCGGGGGCGGTCACAGGCGATTCTCCTCACAGCTTTTAACCGTTCGATTAAGAACCTGTTTGGCGCATTTGTGAAGCGGGTAATTGATCCGGGTCAAACGGTCCCGAATTCCGCTCAGACCTCGCCCGCCGCCAAGGCCAGGCCAACCGCTAGCCCATTCGACACGGCATGGACCAGCATCGCGGCCGGGAGCCCGATCCGCAGCCGCAGGAAGCCCAGCGTCAGCCCGGCCCAAAGCTGCGGCAGCACCAGCGGCAGATGCGCCAGGCCGGGGGCGGAATAGTTGAAGACGTGGATCAATCCGAACAGGACGGCGCTAGCATAGAAAATCAGCGGAAACCCGGCTCGGAACAGTGGACCAGCCTGACGTTTGCGCAAGACGATCCACCCGGCCAGTGCGGCGATGAGCGGCAACCCGGCGGCAACCAGTGGTGAGAGCAGGCCCCGCTGCGCCATCACCGTCAGGCCAATCCCCAACGTAAGCCACAGCAGCAGCCACAGCGCGCGGGGGCGGCCAGTGAGCCAGCCGCGAAACACGCTCTCTTCGATCAGCGGCGCGCCCACCACCGCCAGCGGGACCAGATAGTGCGGCGGAAACTGCGCGAAGGCTTCTGGCCCTTCGATCCCCATCAGCGTCATCCAGCCGCTCATCAGCAGGCCGATTACCGCCAGCCCGATCAGATGCAGCGCCAGCATCGCGCCGATGGTGCGCGCCACGCCGGGTCGGCGCAGGCCAGCTGGGACCAGCACCGTGGGCGCGCGCAGAAAGGCAGCGAATTGGTGCCAGGTGGCGGGCAGGCGGGCGAGGAGCGTTGGTTGAGTCACACCGTCTTCCTAACCGACAAAGCTTGACCGAAGGTTGCAGCCCCGCCCCAAGCCGGTGTAAGGGCGCGCACACCCATCCAAACCAGATTGCAGCAGGACGCCATGGCCGGCCATTCCAAATTCAAGAATATCATGCACCGCAAAGGCGCGCAGGACAAAAAACGTGCGGGGCTGTTCAGCAAGCTCAGCCGCGAAATCACCGTCGCGGCGCGGCTCGGTATGCCCGATCCGGACTTCAACCCGCGCCTGCGTGCGGCGGTCAACGCGGCCAAGGCGCAGTCGGTGCCCAAGGACAATATCCAGCGCGCGATCGACAAAGCCAGCAAGGGCGACGGCGAGAACTACGAAGAAGTACGCTACGAAGGCTATGGCCCGGGCGGGGTCGCGCTGATCGTTGAAGCGCTGACCGACAACCGCAACCGCACCGCCACCAATGTTCGCACCGCCTTCGCCAAGAACGGCGGCAACCTGGGGGCCACTGGCGCGGTCAGCCACGGGTTTGAACGGCTGGGTCTGATCGAATATCCCGGCAAGATGGGCGATGCTGACACGGTGTTCGAAGCCGCGCTGGAAGCCGGGGCGGATGATGTCGAAAGCGATGATGACAGCCACGCGATCTGGGTCGCCGTGGAAAACCTCCACCCGGTAGCGCGGGCGCTGGAAAAGGTGCTGGGCGAAGCCGAAGGCGTCAAGCTCGCCTGGAAGCCCAGTCTGAAGGCCGATGTCGGTGCGGGCGACGCAGCGACGCTGCTCAAGCTGATCGATGTGCTTGACGATGATGATGACGTCCAGACCGTCTGGGGCAATTACGCGATTTCCGACGCGGTGATGGAGCAACTGGGGTGATGCACACCTTCCTCTCCCTTGGGAGAGGGGGACCATGCGCAGCATGGTGGAGTGGCACGCGCAGGTACACGGGGGCTCTCGTCCGCGCGGGCAGGAGTACTCGGTTGTGCTCCTCCCCCACTACGTGGGTCCCCTCCCCGTTCGGGGAGGACTGATGCTCATAATCGGTCTTGATCCGTCGCTCACCTGCACCGGCTGGGGGATCGTCGCCAAACAGGGCAACCGCCTCAGCCATATCGCCAACGGCCAGGTGAAGACCGATCCCAAGGCCTCGCTGCCGGACCGGCTCGTCTTGCTGGATCGCGAACTGACCGATGTGATCTTGCGCTATCGCCCTGATGCCAGCGCGGTGGAAGAAGTGTTTGTGAACAAGAACCCGCAGTCCACGCTCAAGCTGGGGCAGGCGCGCGGGGTCTGCCTGCTCGCGCTGGCGCGGGCCGGGCTGCCGGTGGCGGAATATGCGACGCGGCTGGTCAAAAAGGCGATTGTCGGCACCGGCGGAGCGGAAAAGGCACAGGTCCAGGCGATGCTCGGGGTATTGCTGCCGGGGGTCAAACTGGCCGGAGCCGATGCGGCCGACGCCCTGGCAGTGGCAATTTGCCACGCGCATCTGCTGCGTTAGTGAAGGTGATTCAAAATGAGCACCTCACTACCAAAATTCCGCTCATCCTGAGCCTGTCGAAGGACCATCGTCCGAACGCCGCCGTGCCGTAACAGGCGGGTGCTTCGACAAGCTCAGCATGAGCGGGTTAGGTCTATTTTCAACTATTGCGCTAACCCTACTTCAATTTCAGCACCATCCGCGCGCCGATGAAGTCCATGCCGGGGTTCTGCCCGCTGAGCAGGGTGGCGTGGCTGACGTGGACCCAACTGAGTTCCGCCGCGAGATCATCGGTGATCCGCGCGCCCAGCGCCAGCTCCGGCTCGAACAGCACGCGCGAGCCCAGATCGAGCCGCTGGCCATTTGGCGCATAGGTTTCAATCCGGTCATTGTGCAGCGCGATTCCGATCCCGGGGCGCAAGTACACCCGCGTGCCGATCTTCCAGCTGAGGCCCGCCGCAACCACGCTGGTCTGGCCATCAACGCTGACCTGACCGTGGAGATAGGCCGATGGCTTGCCGATGGCGGACAGGCCTTGAAGCGGATCGCTGCGAATGCCCATTTGCAGATCCGCCCCGCGCTCACCCGCCTCCAGCGAGAACGGCGTATCAACCCCGTGAAAGCTCGCGCCGAGGTAGATCTCCTCGGCCAGCGCGGGCATAGCGGTCAGGCCGGCAGTTACGGCAAGCAAACAGGCGAAAGGTTTGAACATCGCAGCACCCCTACGGCAAGAGCGCGGGGAAATAAGACGGCGCGGTTTTCGCCAGGCTGAACAGGCCGTCGTTCGCCAGATGTTCCCTTTTGCTTGCGGTCTGGCGCGGCGCGCGATAACCCACCCGGCATGATCGCCAAATTGACCGGTATGCTCGACGATTTCGGCCCCGACTGGGCGGTGATCGACGTGGGCGGCGTCGGCTATCTCGTCCAAGCCTCGGCCAAGACGCTCGATGCCTTGGGCACGCGCGGCGACGCGGTGACGGTCCACACCGAACTGCAAGTCAGCGAAAACGACATGCGGCTGATCGGCTTCGCCAGCGGCGACGAACGCGCTTGGTTCCGCCTGTTGACCGGCGTGCAAGGCGTGGGCAGCAAGATGGCACTGGCGGTGCTCTCCGCCCTCTCCACCGACGAAGTGGCACGCGCCTGCGCGGGCGGAGACGCAGCGATGATCGCCCGCGCACAAGGCGTCGGCCCAAAACTGGCCGCGCGGATTGTCAACGAATTGAAGGACAAGGCCGGGGCTTTGCCAGCATTGGCCGGTGTAGGCTCGGTTGCGCTGCCCGCCGGTTCGGCCAGCGCGGACGCGGTCTCGGCGCTGCAAAACCTGGGCTTCAAACCGAACGTGGCGACCATGGCCGTCGCCCGCGCGATTGAGGAACTGGGCGACGGCGCGGGGCTGAACGAACTGGTGCGGGTGGCGTTGAAACGGGCGGCGGGGTGACGGTCGATTCCCACCCTCTTCCCCGTCATGCTGAACTCGTTTCAGGGTCCATCCCTCGGTTTGCCCGGAGCAAGCGGGGGCAAGCCCAGCCCTACCGCCAGGTCAGCCCAGTGCAGGTTCTGCGCCTCGATCAGATTGATTTTCCACGGCCGATGCCTGTTCTTAAGCTGCTTCTCACGGGTGATCGCTGTGATCATGTCGCCATAGACCTCGAAATGGACGAGGCGATGAACGGCATGTTGCTTGGTGAAACCCGGCAAAGCGTCATTGCGATGCTGCCACATTCTGCCCACAAGGTCAGAAGTCACACCGACGTAAAGCGTGCCGTAGTGCCCGCTCGCAAGAATATAGACACACGGGACGCGTTCCTGCCGCATGGACCTGAATGTGCGGCACAATGGACCCTGAAACAAGTTCAGGGTGACGAGTTGGGTTCAAAATGGTGTCTTCTTTTTCCCCGTCATGCTGAACTCGTTTCAGCATCCATCGTGCCGCAAATTCTGAGGGTCGTGTGATGACACCCATGGTAGAAATTTCCGATATTTGGGGCTGGGTTGTGGCGCTCGGTCTTAGTTGCATGTTGGCCGAAGGCAGCTTCAAGAATGGACGACATGCTTACCGGCTCGGATTCTATCTTTCTGGTGGCAATCTGTTCATTTCCCTTTTCATGTTTTTCTCGGAGGGAGGTGTTATGGGTGGCGGCTGGCGCGAGGGTGCGGCGATGTTGATTACTTCGAGTGCCGCCTACTTTGCCTACCTCGGTGTCTCGATAACGTTTCGGAGTCCCCGAAGCGTGAAGTGTTTCCGATGTCAGTACGTCGGTTATCCCTCTGAAACTGAAGAAATCCCTACAGAGTACGTTAAAGCAGACTGGCAAGCATTTCGAAAACTAGACGCCGAGTCCAAGACTGGACGGCACGCACCCCTTGACCGATGAACCCGCGCCCCAACCACCTTGCCGCCCAGACCAAGTTAGAGGATAAACCCGCCATGACCGACCTCAGCTTCTCCATCCCCGACGACCTCGCGCGCCAGCTGAAATCACGCCTTGCCGACGGGCATTATGCCGACGCGGGCGAGTACGTGAGCGCGCTGGTGCGCCGCGATCTGGCGGAAGCGGCTGACACTGCCTGGGTGCGCGAGATGGTGGCAGAAGGTCTTGCTTCAGGGATCATCGATAAAGATCCAACCGAAGTTATCGAAGACATCATTGCAGCACGTCGCGCGCGACGTGGTTGAGGTCAGACTCAGCGAGGCTGCCGGTGACGATCTGATTGGGGTTGATGCGTATGGCTCTGAACGATACGGCGACAAAGTGGCTGCTGCATATCAACGGGGTATCGACAGAGTTCTAACACGTCTGGAAGACTTCCCGTTGAGCGGAGAAGAGCGTCCAGACTTTGGGGCCGGAATTCGCTGCGTGGTGCATCGCAGCCATCGCATTCTCTATATTGTCGAAGCGGACAGAATTGTGATTGCTCGAATTCTGCATCTTTCCCGCGACGTCCCCCGCCATCTGTCCCCATGACCGACAACCCCCACCTCACCCCCATGCGTCAACCCGAAGACCACGACGCCGCGCTGCGCCCCAAGACGCTCGCCGAATTCGTCGGGCAGGCGGCGGCGAAGGA
>JANORN010000126.1:0-8953 GCA_031415355.1 Novosphingobium sp.
CTGGCAATGCAGCGCGGGGGGCTTGTCGATCAGACGGCTGGCCAGCGCGGCGGCGCTGCGCGGCTCCCAGCGGACCCCGCCGACCCCGGGCAGCGCGGCAACCCGCCGGGCGAGCGCAGCGCGCTGGCCATCGGGCAGTCCTTCACCACCGCTGAGCGTGGGATGGCGGGTCAGCCAGCCGCGCGTGTCGCGGAAACTGGCGCTAACGCCCGAACCGGTCAGACTGCGCGCGACGCTGGCCGAAAGCCGCGCGGTGAATTCAGGCCCGTGCGCCAGCACGCTGCCACAGCCGAGCACGGCGCTGGCGGCGGCTCCGGCGAGGATCAAAGGGACAGTGCGGCGCGGCATACCCATGCGATAGCCGCGTCCGCGCGGCGGCTCAACGCCGAACTGCTACTTCGCCTCCAGCCCCTGCGCGACGCCGACCAGCTTGGAGAATTCCTGCCGCCAGAAATCACCCTGCTGCCCGGCCAGCCCTGCGATCTGCGGATAGGTGAAGCCGTTCAGCAGCGGATCGCCGCGCAGCTTTTGTCCAAACGCAGCCACGGCCACGGCGAACTGGAAATCTGGCGACGGCGCGCGGCGGTTCCACATCAGCATTGCGGGCACGGCCTGTTCGACCAGCCGCGAGGTGGTGCCATCGGGCAATTTGTAGCGCAATTTGACAAAGGCCAACTCGCCCGCCGCGCCAGCGGCCGGGCGCGGCACCGGATCATAGCGGCGCGCGTCGGTCCAGCCCTTGAAGCCCGCCGGGACGATTTCGTAAATCGCAGTCACCTGATGCCCCGCGCCGATATCGCCCGCGTCAACCTTGTCGTTGTTGAAGTCTTCTTCGCGCAACGCGCGGTTTTCATAGCCGAGCAAGCGGTACTGGCTGACCTGGGCGGGGTTGAATTCAACCTGGATTTTCACATCCTTGGCGATGGTGAACAGGGTCGAGCCCATCTCATCCCCCAGCACCTTCTTCGCCTCCAGCGCCGAATCGATGTAGGCGTAGTTGCCGTTGCCCTGGTTGGCGACCTGCTCCATCAGCGCTTCGTTGTAATTGCCTTGGCCAAAGCCCAGCGTGGTCAGCGTGACCCCGCTATCGCGTTCCTTTTCGACCATTTCGATCAAGGCTTTGGTACTGCTGACCCCGACATTGAAATCGCCATCGGTGGCCAGCACGATCCGGTTGACCCCGCCCTGGATCATGTTGTCGCGCGCGATTTGGTACGCGAGTTGCAGCCCGGCCCCGCCCGCAGTCGATCCGCCCGCTTCCAGCTTGTTCAGCGCGGCGCGGATTTTGGCGGGATCATTGGTCGGCTCCAGCACCAGCCCGGCGGCCCCGGCATAGACCACGATTGAAACCTTGTCCTGCGGGCGCAGTTGACCCGCCAGGCCGGACAGCGCGGTCTTGACCAGCGGCAGCTTGTCCGCGCTGCTCATCGATCCCGAAACATCGACCAGGAACACCAGATTGGCGGGCGGACGGCTGGACCGGGGCAGATCATAGCCGCGCAGGCCGATCCGCAGCAGCCGCGTTTCGGCGTTCCACGGGGTGGTCATCACATCGGTGCTGACCGAAAACGGCGTGCCGCGCCCGGCGGGCTTGGGATAGTCATAGCGGAAATAGTTGATCAATTCCTCGGTCCGCACCGCATCCTTGGGCGGCACCCGGCCCATGGTCAGGAACCGCCGGGTATTGGCATAGGCGCCGGTATCGACATCGACCGAAAAGGTGGAAACGGGCTCGGTCCGCACATGGTGGACCGGGCTGACTTCCTTGCCGTCATAGCGCTCGGTGTCGGCCGGTTGGGGAACCACGACGGGCGGGATGTATCCGCTCATTGCGGGCATCTGAGCAACTGACGGCATCGGCGGAGCGGTGTAGATTGGTGAGGGCGGCGGCGGCGGGGGCGGACCAAGTGATCCCGAGCCGATCACCGTGACTGCAACCGGGCTTTCCTGCACAGCGTTCTCGCGCTGGGTGGCAGTGACGACGATATCCCGATTGTCCGCCTCTGCATCGGCGCTGGCCGGCGTCTGCATCGATCCGGCGCAGCTTGCGGTCAAGGCCAGCACACAGGTGGCGGTCAGCAGGCGAGTTGGAAGCGAGCGCAGGCCCATGGAAATCCCCTTTTCCGTGCGGTTATGGTCTGAAGCCGAACAGGCTCCGCGCGCGCTGAACGGATTGTGAATGGAGTTCAGCCGCCCACATTCTTGCGGAACAAGACGCGGTCTTCAGGGCCGAAGCCTTTGTGCCAGATGACCAATCCGTACGCGAGCAGGATCGCGGGGATGCCAAACAGCAGCTCGGCCCACTCGGGCAGGAAGGTGGTGGCGAACCAGCCAACCGGCACGGCGGCGGCAGCGGCCCACAGCAGCGGCCAGCGCCAGTTGTTGATCGGCTGTCCCAGAAACTGCGCCAGCAACCGCGACTTAAGCAGCGACGCCAGCGCCAGCGACAACATCAGCGCCAGCGCGCAGGCAGCGGCTTGAAACACATCGACGCGCGCTGGCGGAAACTGCCAGCCGAACGGCAAGTCCCACCCCGGTGCGGCGCGCACCGCGAGCATGAACCCGACGGTCAACACCGCCTGCACTGCGATGGTGGCGAGCGAGATGTAGAGGTTCTCCATCCGTTTGACGTAGATCAGCGCGGCTTCGCTGACTACGGCGGTGGCAGCCACCACTTCGGCGGCGAGCAGAAACGCCATCGCCCCGGTGCCGCCGACAAACGCCGGGCCGATCAGGCCCATCACGCCTTCGCCGGGAATGCCCAGCGCCAAGGCAATCCCGGCCTGCGCGGCGATAATCCAGAACCCGACTTGGCAGACCTGCGCGGCAATCGCGGGGTAATTCGCCTCTTTCAGGTTCTTGGTGATCACCGGGCCCAGCACGGGTTCAAAGCTGGTTTTCAGCTTTTGCGGCAGTGAAGCGATCTGCTGCGCGGCGTAGTAAACCCCCACCGCAGCGGGGGACGCAAACACGCCCAGGATTGCGATATCGAGGCGGCGGCTGCCCCAGTCGACCAAGTCCGCACCCGCCAGCGGCGATGATGCCACCGCGAGCCGCCCGAACCGCGCCGGGTTTGGCTGCCACTGCTGCGGCCAGCCATAGCTGCGCACCAAGGGCCAGAACGCCACCGCCGCAGCGGCAAATTTTGCAAGGATATACGACAGCGCCAGCCCGCCCTCTGGCACCACATAGAACAACGCGACCGCCGCCAGCGCCATCGTCCACGGCTCGACAATCGAACGCGCGCGCACCGTCGCGCCCACATCATAGCGATAGGCCAGCGCCGCCAGCGCAATATCGGTCAGCGCATTGGGAATGATCGCCAGCGGCAACAGCAGGTCCCACTGACTATATTGCCCGCTGGGAAACATTGGCGCGGGGAACAGCAGGAATAACGCGGCGGCGGCGGCGGCCAGCCCGAGCGACAGCACCACCCCATCAGCGATCACATGTGCGGGGTTGCGATCATCCTCCGCCAGCCGCTGCGCCAGGCCGCGGCGCTGGCCCAGCGCGCACAGCTGGCTGGTCAGTTCGATCACCACCAGCGCCGAGGCATAGCGCCCCAGCGCCTCCACTCCGTACAGCCGCCCGGCGATGAACAGGAACGGCGCGGTGCCGGCCAGCCGCAGCAGAAAGCCGAAGAAGTTGGTGCGGCCGCCCTTGGCCAGCGCCTGAATATCGGTGGTATCGGGGGCGACCTCGCTCACGCCGCTTCGTCCTTCAGCGGGCGCGCGAGCAAATCCGCCACCACTGCGCGCGCTGGGGCTTCCCCCGTCAGCAAACGGTTGACCGCCGCCACGATTGGCATCGCAATCCCTGCCTGCGCCGCCAGTTCGGCCAGGATCGGCGCGGTGGCTGCGCCTTCGGCCACGCTGTTTTTGCCCGCCAGCGCATCAGCCGCAGACAGCCCCTCACCCAGCGCCTTGCCCAGCGCGAAGTTGCGGCTGGCAGTAGACGAGCAGGTCAGCACCAGATCGCCGAGGCCAGAGAGCCCCGCCATGGTTTCCGCCCGCGCGCCGCGCGCCAGCCCGAACCGGGTCATCTCGGCATAACCGCGCGCAATCAGCGCGGCGCGGGCGTTCTGGCCCAGGCCCAGCCCGTCGACCACGCCGCAGGCAATAGCGAGCACGTTCTTCACCGCCCCGCCGATCTCTGCCCCGATCACATCGTCCGAATAATAGGGTCGCAGCGTGGGCCGCGACAGCGCCGGAGCCAGCCGCGCCCACTGCGCCTCACCGCCGGAGCACGCCAGCGTCACCGCTGTGGGCAGGCCGGCCGCGACTTCATGCGCGAAGGTTGGCCCGGACAGCACGGCGATGCTGGTGCCCGGCGCGGCCGCAGCAGCGACATCCGCCATCAACCGGCCCGTGCCAGCCTCGATCCCCTTGGCGCAGAGCACCAGATCGCGCGATCCGGCAGGCAGATCAGCCAGTACCCGCGCCAGATGCTGCGCGGGGGTTACAACGAGCAAAATCGCCGCGTCCACCAAATCGCTTATTTGGTTCGTCGCATGAATGGATTGCGCCAATGCGGCACTTGGCAGGAACAGGCTGTTGGTATGTGCGGTGTTGATTTCCGCGACCAGTTCCGCTTCGCGCGCCCAGATCAGCACGTCTGACCCGTCGCTGGCCATCGCTTGTGCGAGCGCCGTCCCCCAAGCACCCGCGCCGATTATGCCAATGGCCTCCGTCATGCCTTCACCCCCGCGCCGCGCACCGGGGCGGCGTCCGGATCAAGCGGCCAGCGCGGCCGGGCCGGAAAATCGAGCGGATCGCTTTGCCCCAGCCGTTCCACCCCGGCCCAGGCGATCATCGCCGCGTTATCCGTACACAGCGCCAGCGGCGGCGCGACGAACGGCAGGCCATGGTCCGCCGCCAGTGCCTCCAACCCCGCGCGGATCGTCTGGTTCGCCGCCACCCCGCCCGCCACGACCAGCGCGGTGACGCCATCGGCCAGCGCGAGCGCCCGCCGGGTACGGTCGATCACACAATCAAGCGCGGCTTGCTGAAACGCAGCGGCGATGTCCGCATCGGTGTATGCGGCGGGGCCTTCGACAAGCTCAGGCTGAGCGGACTTGGAAGAGTTTCCTTTCACTACACCCGCTCGTGCTGAGCCTGTCGAAGCACCTCCGCTGACGCCGTCCATTGCCTGCTTCGCCCGCAACACCGCGCTTTTGAGGCCCGCGAAGGAGAAATGCGGTTCCGCCGTTCCCAGCAACGGACGCGGGAGCGGGACGGCCTTCGCATTTCCAGTCGCCGCCAGCCGCTCCACCGCCGGGCCGCCGGGATAGCCCAGCCCCAGCACCTTGGCGGTTTTGTCAAAGGCCTCACCCAGTGCATCGTCGATCGTAGTGCCCAGCCGCCGGTAACGGCCCACGCCATCGACCTTGAGCAGTTGGCAGTGTCCGCCCGAGACCAGCAGCAACAGATACGGAAACGCCAGTGATGGATCGGCCAAACGCGGTGACAGCGCGTGGCCTTCCAGATGATTGATCGCAATCAGCGGCGTGTCGCTGGCCATCGCAAGCGCCTTGGCAGTGACCAGCCCAACCATCACCCCGCCGATCAGCCCCGGCCCGGCGGTGACGGCAATCGCATCAACCTGATCCAGCGTCATCCCGGCATCGTCCAGCACGGCGGCAATCAGCGGCGTGAGGATTTCCACATGGGCGCGCGCTGCGATTTCGGGCACCACGCCGCCGTAGGGCGCATGGGCCTCATCTTGCGAGGCGATCCGCTGCGCGATGATCCGCCGGTCGCTGTCCACCAGCGCCGCTGCGGTTTCGTCACACGACGATTCAATTCCAAGGACAATGCCCATCCCCACTTTCCCTTAAAGCCATTGCACACTAGCACAAGCCGCGCATGCCTATGTCTGAACCTCGCCCAGTCCTCCACCTCGGCACCCGCCGCTCCCCGCTCGCCTTGGCGCAGGCCGAAGAGGCGCGCGCGTTGCTATGTGCCGCGCATGGCTGGCCACAGGACCGAGTGGTGATCGTGCCGGTCATCGCCAGCGGCGACAAGATCCAGGATCGCCCGCTCGCCGAAATTGGCGGCAAGGCGCTGTGGACCAAGGAACTCGACGCTTGGCTGCTGGCGGGCGAGATCGATTTCGCGGTCCATTCGGCTAAGGATGTCGAGACAATCCGACCCGCCGGCCTGACCATCGCCGCCGTGTTGCCGCGCGAGGATGTGCGCGATGTGCTGATCGGGGCGGCGAGCATCCACGCGCTGCCACGCGGCGCGCGGGTGGGCACCAGTGCACCGCGCCGCGCCGCGCAATTGCTCCACGCCCGCCCGGATTGCGAAGTGGTAAGCTTTCGCGGCAATGTCGCCACCCGGCTCGCGCGGCTGGCGGCGGGTGAGGCCGATGCGACACTGCTGGCCAAGGCCGGGCTGAACCGGCTGGGCGAGCATGGCACCGGCCATCCGCTCGACGCGCAGGACTGGCTGCCCGCGCCGGGCCAGGGCGCGATCGCGCTTGAATGCCGCACTGACGATCAGGCAACGCGCGCAGCGCTGTCGGCAATTGACCACGCCCCCAGCCATGTGGCGCTGTTGGCCGAACGCGCCTTGCTGGCCGCGCTGGGCGGCAATTGCCATAGCCCGATTGCGGTGTTGACCACACACCTTGGCGACGAATTGGCGATGCAGGCCGCGATCTACAGTCCGGACGGTTCGGTGCGGATCGCTGGAGCCGCACGGTTCGCCAGTGCCGACCGCGACGCCCCCGCGCGGCTCGCCGCCGATCTGCTGGCCCGCGCACCAGAAATCGTGACCGACCAGTTCAGCGGCGTAGTTTGAAACCGCTGGTCATCCTGCGCCCCGAACCGGGCAATGCCGCCAGCCTGGCCGCCGCCCGCGCGCTGGGTCTGGAGGCGATTGCCGCGCCGCTGCTTGTGATCGAACCAGTGCCATCGCCCCTGCCCATTGAACCGTTTGATGCGATCCTGGCGGGTAGCGCCAATGCCTTTCGCCACGGCGGGGCACAGCTGGCAAGTCTGGTCCATCTGCCGGTCTATGCCGTCGGGGAAGCAACTGCGCAGGCCGCGCGGGCCGCTGGATTCAGCGTCGCCGCAATCGGTGCGGGCGGGTTGCAGAACGTGCTCGACGCCCTGCCGCCTGCGCCGATGCGACTGCTGCGGCTCGCCGGGCGGGACCGGGTAGAATTGACCCCGCCGCCGGAAATCGAACTGACTGAACACGTCGTCTATGCGGCGATTTCCCAGCCGCTCAGCCCTGCGCTGGCCAAACAACTTACCCAGCCTTGCGTGATCGCGCTCCATTCCGCCGAAGCCGCACGCATTTTCGCCAGTCTGATGTCGAACCGCGCGCATCTGTCACTCGCCTGCATCGGCCAGCGCGTCGCGGCCGCGGCGGGGCCAGGCTGGGCTGCGGTGCGCTGCGCCGCAACGCCCGATGACCCTACCTTGCTGGCCTTGGCCGCCGAGATGTGCCAGACACCCGGCTGATAGAAGCCCACAGCATAAGCGAACCCGCATGCCTGACGATTATTACGCCCGTACCCAGACCTCTGCTCCTGCGCCGCGCAAGCCCGCCGGAATTGGGCGGCTGGTAGTTGGCGTGGCGGCGCTATCATTCCTGCTGGGCGGCGGACTGGTCGGCTGGCTGGTCTATGACGGCAAGCTAAGCTGGAATAACCGTGCGGTGCGCGAAGCCCCGGCAAAGCTGTTGCCTAACCCGCAAGCCGCTGGACCCAGCCCGTTGGCGGCGTCCACAACGACTCCAAATTTGACACCCCCCGTCGTCGCTCCGCCCGCACTTACGGGGGGGATCGAACAACGCATGGCGCAGCTCGAACAGCGGCTGAACACGCTGGACCTGCGCGCGCAAGCGGCGACCGGCAATGCCGCGCGCGCCGAAGGCTTGCTGATCGCACTGGCCAGCCGCCGCGCGGTGGAACGCGGGATGCCGCTTGGCTCGCTGGAGGATCAACTGCGGCTGCGGTTTGGCGATGCCCAGCCCAAGGCAGTGCAACTGGTGATTGCCGATGCCCGCCAGCCGATCACGCTCGATCAGCTGGATACCAGCCTGCAGGCTTTGGCCGACCGGATCGCTGCGGCGGCTGACGGTGAAAACGGCTGGGACCGGTTCACTCGGCAAGTCTCCAGCATGTTCGTGATCCGCCGTTCCGACAGCACCGCCGTGCGGCCCGAACTGCGGCTGGATCAGGCGCGGCTGTTGCTGCGCAGCGGTCAAGCCGGAGCCGCCGCCGATCTGGTATCCGCGCTGCCCGGCAACGCGGCTGCAACCGCTTGGATCGCCAACGCGCGGCGCTATGCGGGGCTGCAACACGCGCTGGACCAATTGGAAGCCGCCGCCATTCTGGAGCCGCGCACCCTGCAAGACGGCGCAGGTCAACCAGTGCAGCAAGCCAGCCCGGTGGCGGAGCCTGCGGTCTGATCAGGCCCGCAGCAAGTCGGGTAATTTGCCGGACATGCCGCGCGCTTCGTTCATAAAGAACCGCTTGAGCCAGCCGGTGCGCTGGACCAGGCCCATGCCGAGACGGCGGATCGCGCTGGGCAGGCGGCCGGGTACGCCGAACAGGCGGTTGATCGTATCGGTGGCCATCATCACCGACAGCGCATCGACACTGCGCCAGCGTTCATAGTGCGCCAGAACTTGCGCATCGCCGGGTTCCAGCCCCAACCGCATCCCCTCAGCCAGCACCTGCACCAGCGTGCCGACATCGCGCAGCCCCAGATTCAGACCTTGCCCGGCAATCGGGTGCATCCCATGCGCCGAATCGCCGACCAGCGCGAGCCGGTGTTCAACGATCTTTGCGGTATGCTGAAAGCTGAGCGCGTAGGACATGCGCGGCGCGTTCAGCGTGATCTCGCCCAGAATGTCGCCCATCCGCTTGCGCACTTCGTGCAGAAAGGCGGTATCGGACAAGGCGTTCATTCCGGCGGCGTCAGCCTCGGAAATAGTCC
>JANORN010000127.1:0-2621 GCA_031415355.1 Novosphingobium sp.
CCCACAACCGAAATTGGCCCAGTTCGAGCCCCTTTGGCGGCTAGTGAGCTGGCGACTGATTGGCGGCTTTGAAGCTCGGTTGACGGCGATCTGGGCAGTCTGACACTGCACCTTTGGAGATTGCGGTTGCTAATCCGTAAGTAGTATCGGTAGCCTGTAGCAATGGACAAACTTCAAATGCCTACAATTGCTGAGCAGATTGCCGAGATCGCGCGGTCTGCACCGGACGGTTTGCGGATCGATTGGGGCATGGTTCACGATGGCCGAAAGGTTGATGCTGAGCGACCGTCGCTCGACTTGCTGCATTTGGTGGTGGTAAGCGTAAGTGCCGACGGCAAAGCGAACGGGCAGTCTGCTGCTGTTGGCAGACTGGGTGGGATCGCGCTCAAAACACACGAAAATCTGCTGATTTTGACCGCAGACGGTGGTGGCAAGCTCATCACAGCAAAGTTCAAAGGCGAGCAATTGCATGGTCAGGCGGTCGAGCTCGGAATCTCCACCGCAGCGGGCAAGCTCCGCGCCGATCAGGATAGCGATGTTTCTGCGACGGTTGACAGGGTACTGAATGCGCTGCTGCTGGGCGAGCGACCTTGCCGCTGGGCTGAGCTGCACTGCATGGTCACCATGCAATTCAACCAGCCTGACAATAGCACTGAACAGGACCTCGTCCGCTACCGGGCATTGCGGTGTGAGCTAATCGATTTAGCTGCATCCGGCCCGATGCGGATCGAATCCGACCAAAAGGGTGCGCACTATTTCCTGCCGCACACCTACCAGGTGCTGGTTTCCGGAGCCGTCGATCCGGGTGGCGATGATGAGCAGCTCGACGAGAGTGTTATCTCGCTCAACCTGCCGTGCGACACGGACGAATGCCTGGTCGTCAGCCGCGATAAATGGAGCGAGCCCGTCGCTGCACAGCTCTCGGCGCTGCGTCTGCACCTTTACACCGAGCGGACTATCGCCCTTGAATATGCGTTGCGCTTGACCGGTATGCATCATGCCTCAGCCAATTGGGGCGATACGCTGTGGGGCGATATTATTGCCTGCGGCCCGAACGGTTGGCAGCACAGCACGGCCGCATGGCTCGACTATGCCGAAGCCGCACGGACGCTGTACTCCGGATTCAAAGCCGATGCCGTGGTCGAGCGCGCGCGGCAGTTCGAAACCTGGCTCAGCGGCGCGAAGGACGCAACCAGGCTGGCGATCTGGTCGCAAACCTCGGCTGCGACTGCGGGCATGCGCTTGCCAATCCAGGGCACCTTGCGAAATCTGCTTGCACGATTTGTCGGTGAAGAGCGCGCGAGTGCCGCGTACTTTGCGCTGCGTGTCGATGACCGTGCGCGGGTGGTACAAAGCCTTACGCCTTCGGGAGAATGGCCGGTCGAGGGCCGCGCGGCCGAACAGTTGCCTGTGCTCGCCGCGCGGTTTGCGCTCGTCGATGAGTTTGGCACGGAGCACTTTTACGCGCGGGATTTTGCCGAACCGGAAACTGACGAGACGGCGTATGACCGGTTCTGCGGCCCGGACCAGTATCACGGCGGCAGCCGCTTTTTCGCCAACGATCATGCCTTCGGCCATCTTGGCTTTGGCTGGTATTCGGCCAAGGTCATCGGTCAGGATCACATGCGCGGCATCTACCGGCGGATGGCACTGCTGTTGCATCTGAATGGCGGGGCGCTGTTCGGGTTGCTGCGCGATCTGGGCGATGCGCTCAAGGGCTGGGACACCGGGCTCAATGATGACGACCGGGTGACCGAACAGCTCGGCGGCCTGCATCGGCGCTACCTGAAGTTCCTCAATCTCAACTGGTTCGAGCAGGTCTCCAGTCAGGTCCAGGGGATCGAACTGTTCGACTTGTTGCGCAGGGCCTCCCCCGCAGCCCGCGAGCTTAGACTGGTCGGCGAGCAAGTTGGCTGCACCAGCGATTATCTCACCCAGCACCGCGAGGTCCGGCGCGAGGCGCTGGGACGCTTCCTCGCCACCCTGCTGGCGATTGTCACGTTGCTCGCCGGTCTCCCCGCGCTGTTGACGGGCAGCAGCGTTCCGGCGCTCCGGCTCGGGATCGACGCCATGCTCGGGGCGGGATTTACCGCGCGCTGGACGTTCGAGATTGCCGGAGCGGCGATGATCGTGCTGCTTGCGCTGTTCGATTGGCTGGGTCTGCTGGGAACCCCGGCGCGGCGCAACAAGCCAAAGCTCAATCCGGCGATGGTCGCGGCGCTGGGCGCGGCCATCGCGCTACCGTTGCTGGCACCGCCGCTGGCATCCATCGGCACGGCGCTGGTGAGTTCGTACGGTGTTCCGCTGACCGCGTTTCCGTGGCTCTACCCTCCGTTCGCAGCGGTGGCGGCAGCGGGCGGATTCTACCGGGTCTGGTCGAACATGCCGGGGCAATCGTGGTCGGACCGGCTGACTCGCAAGCTCGGACCGATCTACGCGGGATTGATCGCCAGCTATGTCTTGCTCGCGAGTGCGCATACCACCGGGCTGGTGACAGTCCCCTGACCGGGATTTGAAGTGCGCGCGGGCGTCAGTCGCCGGAGGCGCTGCGAAACACCCCCCATTTGAGCAACGCTCAAAATCAGCATGCCAACTGGCGTCAGTCGCCGGGGGCGCTGCGA
>JANORN010000128.1:0-13480 GCA_031415355.1 Novosphingobium sp.
CGGCACGATATCGGGCTGGTGGTGGTCGATTACCTGCAACTGTTGCAAGGGACGGGCCGCGCCAACGACAACCGCGTGAACGAAATTTCGGAAATCAGCCGGGGCCTCAAGACGCTGGCCAAGGAGCTGGGCGTGCCGGTGATCGCGTTGTCGCAGCTCAGCCGGGCGGTCGAACAGCGCGAGGACAAGCGCCCGATGCTGTCGGACCTGCGCGAATCGGGCTCGATCGAGCAGGATGCCGACATGGTCTGGTTCGTGTTCCGCGAGGACTATTACGTCGCCGCCAAGGAGCCCAAGGTTCCCCAGGGCAGCGACGATGCCAAGATCCACGAGGCACATGCGGCCTGGCAGCAGGAGATGGAAGGCGTTTATGGCCTGGCCGAACTGATCGTGGCGAAGCAGCGGCATGGCTCGACCGGCAAAGTGCGGATGCGGTTTGAAGCCCGGATCACCCGGTTCAGCGATTTGGCCGAGGATTCGCGCGGTGGCCAGTACGATGATTGAGTGCTGCAATAAAACTATATAATACAATATTTTATGCACTATTTTCTTGACCTTGATCGCCGGCCTCCCCTACCAGCCGTCGCATCCTGAATTCCCAGCACTGGAGTGCCCCATGGCGCGCGTTACCGTTGAAGACTGTGTCGACAAGATCCCCAACCGGTTTGATCTGGTATTGATCGCTGCGCAGCGCGCGCGTGAGATTTCGGGCGGGGCCGAACTGACGATTGACCGTGACCGGGACAAGAACCCCGTGGTCGCCCTGCGCGAAATCGCGGAAGAAACCGTGGTGCCGACGCTGCTGAAAGAAACGCTGGTCGGATCGCTGCAACGCGTGCTGCCCGATGACGATGATGAAGTGGATGACATCGGCTCGCTTAGCCAGCAGGCCGAAGCACTGCGGATCACCGCCGCCGCGCCCGTGCGCAACACCTCGCTGGGCGGTGACTACGAAGGCTGATTTTGGCCGCGTGATCGCACTGAAAAAGCCCGCAACCGCAAGGTTTGCGGGCTTTTCACATCACTGGCAGGGCCAGGTCTTGACGAAGTAATCGGCTATCGCGGTGTTCATGCTGAGGCCGGCGCGGGCGCTGGCTGGATAGCGCTTCAGATGCGCCAAAAGCTGGTCAGAGTTCACGCGCGTGCCCTTGGGCGGGCAGGAACTGGGTTTGCTCGTAGCACGTTCGCGGGTCAGCCGCGCGCGGGAGGCCGCGCCCGCCGCCGCGCCTTCTTGCTTGAGCACGCCCAGATCGGACGACATCATCGCCATCACGCCCTGCTTCTTCAGCGCTTCAGCTTTGGCCAGAAACGTCGCCACGCTCATGTCGCCGGGCGCAGCCAGCGCGGGTGCGGCGAGGGCAAGTATCAAGGCAGCGGTTAATCCAAATCGCTTTATCATGCTTAAACCCTTCGACTAAGAATGAGTAGGTTTGATCAAAGCAAGATGACGGCATGATGAACGCAGAAACTATTGCAGACGATGATGGCGACAGGGAATTAAGGATACTGCTTGCGCGAGTGGATGACGTTGACGATTTCTACCGAGTCTGTGCGGACCCGATAGATGACGACATAATTGGGATGGACGACCGCCTCACGCGTGCCCTGAATACGGCCCGAGCGATGAATGTAGGGATGTTCGGCAAGCCGCTCCACACAAGCCTCGATCGTCTGCTGAAGTTTGAACGCTGCCGCATAATTGCGTGCAGCAATGTAATCGACAATAGCGTCAAGATCATCGAGCGCAGATTCAAGCCAGACCAGGCGCAACACGAAACTACTTTTCGTGTTTGGCGAGTGTTGCGCGAATTCTGGTCATGGCTTCATCGTGCGGCACAGGGGCGCGCAGATCAGCCAATGAGGCGGCCACCTTGGCTTGCAGCCACGCCAGATGAGACGCTTCCTGTTCCGCGCTGTCGAACTCTGACACGATGGGCGAGTATTCGTTCATAAGCCGAACTTACGCCGTTGGGGCCAACTTGCCAAGTCGCTTGCTTTAGGGCCCCCTGCCCTAAGCCCCCTGTGGTGCAGGCCCGCCGGCAAAGCGCTTGCCTGACCGGGGGATGGCTGAGCCCTTCACCGGCGTCGGGGTGTTGCCGCCCTTGGGCGTGTCGGGCCGGTCCAGCTTGCCGGTCTTGAGCAGTTCGGTGATGTCGTCCCCGCTCAGCGTTTCGTATTCCAGCAAGGCTTCGGCGAGCAGGTGCAGCTTCTTGGCGTGCTTCTTCAGGATATCGGTCGCGCGTTTGTGCGCGCCTTCCACCAGATCGCGGATTTCGCTGTCGATCAATTCGTTGGTTTTACCAGAGCGGAAGGTGCGCTGCGACCCGCCATAGCCAAGATAGCTCTCCTGCTGCTCTTCGTATTGCAGCGGGCCCAGCTTTTCGGACATGCCCCACTGGGTGACCATGTTGCGCGCCAGGCTGGTGGCGTACTGGATGTCCGAGCTTGCGCCTGACGAAACCTTGTCATGGCCAAAGATCAGCTCTTCTGCCACGCGGCCACCCATCGAAACCGACAGGTTGGCGTGCATCTTGTCGCGGTGGTATGAATAGCTGTCCCGCTCAGGCAGGCGCATCACCATGCCCAGCGCGCGGCCGCGCGGGATGATCGTGGCCTTGTGAATCGGATCGCTCGCCGCTTCGTTGACCGAGACAATGGCATGACCGGCCTCATGATAAGCGGTCATTTTCTTTTCGTCTTCGGTCATCACCATTGAGCGGCGCTCGGCCCCCATCATGACCTTGTCCTTGGCGTCTTCAAAGTCCCGCATCGCGACCAGCCGCTTGTTGCGGCGCGCGGCCAGCAGCGCGGCTTCGTTGACCAGATTGGCCAGATCAGCCCCGGTAAAGCCGGGTGTGCCGCGTGCGATCACGCGCGGGCTGACGTCGGGAGCCAGCGGCACCTTTTTCATATGCACGCCCAGAATCTTTTCGCGGCCTTCGATGTCGGGGATTGGCACCACCACCTGGCGGTCAAACCGGCCCGGGCGCAACAGCGCGGGATCGAGCACGTCAGGCCGGTTGGTCGCGGCGATGATGATGATGCCCTCGTTGGCTTCAAACCCGTCCATTTCGACCAGCAGCTGGTTCAGCGTTTGCTCGCGCTCGTCGTTGCTGTTGCCCAATCCGTGGCCGCGATGGCGGCCGACCGCGTCGATTTCATCGATGAACACGATACACGGCGCGTTCTTCTTGGCCTGTTCAAACATGTCGCGCACGCGGCTGGCACCGACGCCGACGAACATTTCGACGAAGTCCGAACCCGAAATGGTGAAGAACGGCACCCCGGCTTCGCCTGCAATCGCGCGGGCGAGCAAGGTCTTGCCGGTGCCGGGCGAGCCGACCAGCAGCGCGCCCTTGGGGATTTGCCCGCCCAGCTTTGAAAAGCGCTGCGGGTCCCTCAGGAACTCGACGATTTCCTCCAGCTCTTCGCGGGCTTCATCAATCCCGGCGACATCGTCAAAGGTGACCCGGCCTTGGCGTTCGGTCAGCAGCTTGGCCTTCGATTTGCCAAAGCCCATCGCGCCCCCGCCGCCGCCTTTCTGCATCTGGCGCAGCGCGAAGAACGCGACCCCCAGGATCAGCAGGAATGGCAGCGCCTGGACCAGAATGTACAGCAGCACATTTCCTTCATCGGGGGCTTCGCCGGAGAACTTCACCCCGTTGGTCTGGAGCAGTTCGGGCAGCGAATCGTCGCCCGCGATCGGCACGGTGGTGAAGGCCTGGCCGTTCTTGAGCTTGCCGACGATCCGGCTCTTGCCGACCTGGACCTGCTCGACCGAACCTTCGGCCACTTTGGTGCGGAATTCCGAATAGGACATTTGCCCGGCACCCAGCTCGGCGCGCGGGTTGAACATCGATACCACTAGCAGCAGCGCCATAAAGATCCCGCCCCAGATCAGCAGGGTCTTGATCCATGGGTTACCGCCGGGCTGCTCATCGTTCATCGGGTAGTCCTTTCAGCCGACAATGTAGGCGCAGGCGGCTGAATGACAAGTTACCTGCGCGCGGGAAAGATGCGCCGGCCGCGATGAACCGCTTGGCTTGGCTGCACCGGTCAGCTTGGGCAGCGTTGATCCGCCGCGATCTGCTCCACCCGCACTGTGCGAATGGTCGCGGCAAAGCCTTTGTCAGCTTCGATCCGCAGTGGCGCTCCAACCGCCCGCAGCTTAGCTCCGGCAGCGGTGAAGCAACGCAGCGGAATGTGGGTTTGAGTGACGCTGCCGGGGGTCACGCTGCGCAGGCTGGCGCTCAGATCCAGCGGGGCTCCGCCAAAGCCAAGCCGCAGCTTGCCGGAGCCGCGCTGATCAATCCGCCATTCAATCGCGAGCGCGCTGGTGGCGGCGGGCTGCTTGCTCAGATCGATCGCCGCGCCTTCGATTGTGATCGCGGCCGGGCCAGTCCAGGTGAACTGACGTGCGTCTTCCTGCGCACTCAAATCGACCGCGCGGGTGCTGACCGATCCATCGGTGACCAGCCGCCACGGTGCGGGCACTTTGCCGCGCACCATGTAGGACAGCAGATCATCGTTTGCCGCTGGGCTGCGTGGGTCTTCGTTGATCCGGCCCAGCCGCGCGGGCTTGGCATAGCTGCTGCCGAAGCCGAGCGGAAACAGCGGCTTGACCATTGGTGAGCGGGCATCATCCGGCCACGCGTAGGACAGGCGGCCAGCGAAATCGCGCGGCGACTTGCCGTTCGCTCCCGCCACCAGCACATCGGCCACGCCCGCGCCTTGGGTGCCGGGCAGCCAGGCGGCGACAAAGGCGTCGGACTGGTTGATCAGGTTGCCAGTGAACAGCGGGCGGCCCGAGAGGAACACCGTGACCACGCGAATGCCCTGCGCTTTCAGCCGCGCGATCAGCTCAAGCTCCCCCGCTGCCGGGCGATAGGCGAGGTTGGCGATGTCACCTTCGAATTCAGCATAGGGCCGCTCGCCCACTACCACCACGGCGACATCAGGCTTGGCGGCGTAGGTTCCGCTGGGTGAGACCACGGCTTGTCCGCCCGCTGCTGTCACGGCCTGCGCGATCGCGCGGCCCAGCGTCTGGCCGTTGGTGAAATCCGCCGAAGTGGTGTCCGTCCCTTGCCACGATATCGTCCAGCCGCCGGCCTGCATCGCCATATTGTCTGCGCCGGGCCCGGCAATCAGCACGCGCGATCCGGGCCGCAGTGGCAACACGCCGCCTTCGTTTTTGAGCAGCACCAGCGAGCGCGCAACGGCTTCGCGCGCGAGCGCCAGGTGATCGGCCGCGCCGACCTGTGCGGGATCGCCCCGCGTGATCAGGGCCGGCCCCATCAGCCCCAGTTTGAACTTCACCCGCAGGATCCGCCGCACCGCATCATCGATCCGCGCCGCCGGGATCTTCCCGCTCTGCGCGGCAGCAAGGGTTGAGGTGTAGAGCGCCTTCCAGCTGTCGGGTGCCATAAACAGGTCAAGCCCGGCATTGATCGCGGCGGGGCAATCGGTGGCGGTGCAGCCGGGGACTTGCCCGTGCCCGTTCCAGTCCCCCACCGCCAGCCCGGCAAAGCCCATCCGCTGCTTCAGCACGGCGGTCAGCAGCGAGGCGTTGCCGTGGTGCTTGGCCCCGTTCCAGCTGGAAAAGCTGACCATGACGGTCAGCGCGCCCGCATTGATTGCCGGGGGATAACCGGCGGCGTGGATCGCCACCAATTCGGCTTCCGCCAGCCGCGCATCGCCTTGATCGCGACCATCAGCCGTGCCACCATCGGCGAGGAAGTGCTTGGCGGTGGCTGCAACCTGCTGACTGCCAAGCGGCTTGCCCGGTTCCAGCCGCCCTTGCAGCCCCAGCGTCATTGCGCTGGCATAGCGGGCGACCAGCCCCGGATCGGACGAATAGCCTTCATAGGCCCGGCCCCAGCGCACGTCCTGCGGCACGGCGAGGGTGGGGGCAAAGGTCCATTCGATCCCGCTGCCCGCGATTTCTGCTGCTGTTACCGCGCCGATTCGCTCGATCAGCGCCGGATCATTGGCCGCGCCCAATCCCACATTATGTGGAAAGATTGTCGCGCCGGGCAGGTTGGAATGGCCGTGGACGGCATCGACCCCGAACAGGATTGGCACGCTTGCTCCTGTTTTGAGCGAGGCTGCCCGGAAATCATCAACCAGCTTGCGCCAGTCTTGCGCGCTGGCGCGTTCGTTGCCGCCGGGTCCGGAATTGCCGCCCGCCAGGATCGAGCCGAGCGGATAGCGCGCCAGATCGGCCGGGGTGATCGCGCTGATATCGGCCTGGATCAACTGGCCAACTTTCTGCTCCAGCGTCATGCGTTGCAGCAATGCGGTGATTGCAGCTTCGGTTGCTGGGTCGGTCAACGAGGCAGGGCTGGCGGCGGTGGGCCAGGCGCTGGGGTCTGCTACGGCGGTCTTATCACCAGCGCCCGGCGCAAGCGTCGCCGCTGAATCACAACCGGCCAGTGTGGCCGCCAAAATCAAAGCCGTGACAATCGCCCGCATTCGCTCTCTCACCCAATTTCCTTGCCCGTTGGCCGGGCTGCGCGCCGCAGACTGAAAGTCTGTGAACGTTCCCAAAAGGGACTGCCAGCAAGCTTGCGAAGAATCAAGCATCAAGCTTGGCGGCGTGATAAATCGTTGCTGCTGGGTTTCCCCGCCGGTGCAGGTGCGGGTAAGCGCAGAACGATGTTGAATGATTCGCCACGACCCTTGCTTACGCTGCTTGCCGTCACCGGGGCGATGATCGCGGCTGATCAAGCGCGCGCGCAGGCACAGTCTGATCCCGCCGATCCGATTGTCGTCACCGGCCAGCCACTGGCGGAGCCGCAAGCGATGGCGGCCTATTCTGCGCTGGTCCTGACCCGCGACCGCGCAGCGGCGTCGGCGTCCGGGCGGCTGGAGGATGTACTGGCGGGCGCGGCGGGGTTCCAGCAGTTCCGCCGGTCGGATAGCCGCTCGGCCAATCCGTCGGCACAAGGCGTCACGATGCGCGGGCTGGGCGGCAATGCCTCCAGCCGGACGCTGGTGCTGCTTGACGGGGTTCCGGTGAGTGACCCGTTCTTTGGCTATGTGCCGTTCTCCGCGCTGCCGTTTGAGCGGCTGGAGCGCGCGGTGATCACGCGCGGCGGCGGTTCGGGCGCATTTGGCGCAGGCGCGGTGGCGGGGACGATAGCGCTGGAGAGTGCTGGCCCAGGGGCAAGGGCGGGGTCGCTGGACTTCGCGGAGGCGAGCGCACTGGTCAATGATAGAGGGGAGAGCGAGCTGTCGGCGTCGCTCGCACCCCGGCTGGGCGCGGGTTTTGCGTTGGTCAGCGGGCGCTGGGAGCGCGGGCAGGGGTTCTGGACCACGCCCGCCAGCCAGCGTGTTCCGGCGAGCGTGCGGGCGCGGTACGAGAGCTGGTCCACCTCGCTGCGCGCGGTCGCGCCGCTGGGCGGTGACTTTGAAGTGCAGGGGCGGATGCTGCTGTTCGATGATCAGCGCACCCTGCGGTTTGCCGGGGCGGACAGTTCGTCGAGTGGGCAAGATGCCAGCCTGCGGGTGATCGGGCGCGGGGCCTGGCAGGTCGATGCGCTGGCCTATGTCCAGGCGCGCGATTTCTCCAATGTGGTGATCAGTTCGACTAGTTTTCGCCGCACGCTCGATCAACGCCGTACCCCAGCGACTGGTCTTGGTGGCAAGCTGGAACTGCGCCCGCCGCTGGGGCCAGATCACACGCTGCGGTTCGGGATCGACTGGCGGCGTGCGGTGGGCGAGTTGCAGGAGGAAGCCTATTCGGGTGTTACCGGCCTGGTCACCGCGCGGCGGCGCGCGGGCGGGGTCAACGACGATCTAGGGCTGTTTGCCGAACATGACTGGGCGCTGGGCCCGCTGCGGCTGACCGCCAGCGCGCGGGCGGATCGCTGGTCGTTGCGCGATGGCCATTTCCGCGAGGTTTCTGCGGCGGGCGCGGTGACGGCTGACACCCGCTTTGCCGATCGCGCAGGTTGGGACACCTCGCTTCGCGCTGGGGTGCTGGTGGAAGCTACTGAAACGCTCAAACTGCGCGCCTCGGCCTATCAAGGTCTGCGTCTGCCGACTTTGAACGAGCTGTACCGTCCGTTCGTGGTGTTCCCGGTCACCACCCGCGCCAATGCCGCGCTGGCGAATGAGCGGCTGGAAGGGTTTGAAGCGGGGCTGGATTGGGAGCTATCGCGCGATGTCCAGGTGCAGCTGACCGCCTTTGACAACCGGGTGAACCACGCCATCGCCAACGTCACTATCGCCGCCAATTTGCGCGAACGGCGCAATGTCGACGCGGTGCGCTCACGCGGGATCGAGGCTGGAGCGCGCGCGGCCTTTGGCACCATCAGCTTTGATGGCACGCTGTCACTGATCGATGCCAAGGTGCAGGGTTCGGGCGCGTCAGTAGCACTGAATGGCAAACGCCCGGCGCAAGTGCCTGAGTTTGCCGCCTCGGCCACGCTCGCCTGGCGCCCCGCCGAACGCTGGCTGGTCTCCGCCACGCTGCGCCGCACCGGCGCGGCGTTTGAGGATGATCTGGAAACCGGCGTGCTGGCGGGCACGACTACGCTCGATGCAGTGATCGCCGTCCCGCTGGACCGCCGCTTTACCGTGGTGCTGCGCGGGGAGAACTTGACCGATGCCGTGATTATCACCCGCAATCAGGCGGGATCAATGGACCTTGGCGTACCACGCACGCTCTGGGCGGGATTGCGGATCACACTGCCGCGTTAGACAAGCGAAGCGCGGATGGCGCGGCATTCCGCGCCGCGCTCTGCGCCTGACGGATCAGTCGCGCTTCATTTCGTACTGACCGGCTACCGCTTTGAAATTGTCGCGGGCGTGCGCTTTGGCAGCGGCTGCGGTTTTGAACAACTGATCCTGCATGGTCCCAGAAACGAGCGGATAGCCTTGCGAATTATAGCGGACGTCGCGAACCGTCAGCCGAAAATTGCCAGCTTCATCCTTGCTGATCAGAAAGGGGCGTGTGTGATCGAGGCTCATGTGCCAATTCCTTGTTTTTGAGGGAAAGATCAGAGTCTTCCTCGCTCACTTGTTCACGCCAATTTGGCCGCCTCGCGGCGTTCACGCTCGGAGCTGACCTTGCTGGTCCGCGCGGCCATTGCCAACCAGGCTGCTTCGGCCCGCAACAATGTCTCGCGCTGGTTGGCCAGCCCAGCCGCAGAGGCTTCGCGAGCGCACTGTGCCGCTTGATCGAGATAAAACTGCGTCGTAGCGGCCATCAGGTGGCTCCCTGCTTGGCGGATTAGTTCCGCTTGCGCCGAACCGGCCCGGTGGGCCCGGTGCTGCCGCGATCACGGAAGATGATCCGACCTTTGGACAGATCGTAAGGGGTCATTTCGACCTTCACCCGATCACCTACCACCGACCGGATGCGGAATTTGCGCATCTTGCCAGCGGTATAGGCGATGATCCGATGGTCGTTTTCAAGCATTACGCCAAAACGACCATCGGGCAGGATTTCATCGATCTGGCCATCGAGGGTCATTAGCTCCTCTTTGGCCATGCGCTTATGCTTCGACCAGATTTACAGCCGAAGTACGGCCGCGCTTGTCGGTTTCCAGTTCGTACTGGATGCGCTGATCCTTGTTCAGCGTGGACATGCCGGCGCGTTCGACCGCGCTGATGTGCACGAAGCTGTCGGTCGTGCCATCGTCAGGCTGAATGAAGCCGAAGCCTTTGTCGGGGTTGAAAAACTTTACGGTGCCTACTGGCATGATGCGTTCCTTTCACGAAACATTGGGATTCCGCAGACACGTGTCGGCGGAGCAAGGTGGCGAGTAAGGGGAGCAAGAAGCGCGGACGCAAGAAGTCCCGTCGCAGGCGACGATAGCGCCGTCCCCTTAGACGCGGTCAGTCAAAATAGCAATGGCAATTGCAGAATTCCAAGCTCCAGCCTCGGGCTGATCGCATTCAGCGCTGAGCCTGGCGCGGAATTCGCCCGCCAGGGTTTGGGCCGGTTACGCTTGACCCAGCGCCGCCTTCAGGTCCGCGACCAGATCAAGCCGTTCCCACGGGAAGCTGTCGCCAACCGGCTTGCGGCCGAAGTGGCCATAGGCGGCGGTCTTGCGGTAAATCGGCTTGTTCAGGCCCAGCTGGGTGCGGATCGCGCGCGGGGTCAGGCCGCCAAGCTTGGCAATGCCCATGATCGCGGCTTCAATCTTGTCGTCGCCGACCTTGCCGGTGTCATGCGTATCAACATAAAGCGACAGCGGCTTTGATACGCCAATCGCATAGGCCAGCTGAATGGTGCAGCGCGTGGCAAGCCCGGCCGCGACAACGTTCTTTGCCAGATAGCGGCTGATATAGGCCGCTGAGCGGTCCACTTTGGTTGGGTCCTTGCCGCTGAACGCGCCGCCGCCATGCGGCGCCGCGCCGCCATAAGTATCGACGATGATCTTGCGCCCGGTCAGCCCGGCGTCGCCATCGGGCCCGCCGATTTCAAAGCTGCCGGTTGGGTTGATGAAATACTCGGTCTCGCGCAGCAGCACCGGCGGGATCACCTTGGCAATCACTTGCCGCACATAGGCGTGCAGTTCGGCTTCCTTGTCACCCTCGTCGTAACCGGGGGCGTGCTGCGTGGAGACCACCACGGCTGTAGCCGCCACGGGCAGGCTGCCTTCATAGCGCAGGGTCACCTGACTTTTAGCGTCGGGTTCCAAAAACGGGGCCGCGCCGGAATGGCGATCTGCCGCCATCCGTTCCAGAATCTTGTGGCTGAAATACAGCGTGGCCGGCATCAGATCCGGGGTTTCGTCAGTGGCGTAGCCGAACATGATCCCCTGATCACCCGCGCCTTCATCCTTGTTGCTGCCAGCGTCGACGCCTTGCGCGATGTGCGCGGACTGGCCGTGCAGCCGGTTGATGAATTCAAACTTTTCCCAGTGGAAGCCATCCTGTTCGTAGCCGATCTCTCTCACCGTTTGGCGGACGGTCGCTTCGACCTGTTCCGGAATTCCAGCCGCCCAGGCCCCATTCTCGTAAATTCCCTTGCCGCGGATTTCCCCGGCCAGCACCACCAGCTGCGTGGTGGTCAAGGTTTCGCAGGCGATCCGGGCTTCCGGATCGATCCCCAGAAACAGGTCTACGATCGAATCCGAAATCTGATCGGCAACCTTGTCCGGATGACCTTCGGAAACCGATTCAGAGGTGAACAAGTAGTCAGCGCGCATGGGATCCGTCCATATAAAGAAATCTTTATGTGTGCTTTCTCTAACCTGCGAAGCGGCGCATGGCAACCAGCGACGCGCCGAGCAGTGCCGTGCCCCAGAGCAACGCCAGCAGATTGCCAAACCGCGCAAATGGCGTCGGCGGCAAGGCGAGGGGAATGGTGCCATCGATCCTTCCCGGCTCATGCCGCGCAATCGAACGGCGCACCACACCGCGCGCGTCGATGACGGCGCTGATCCCGGTGGTGGTGGCGCGCAGCACCGGCAAACCTTCTTCGATGGCGCGCAACCGCGCCTGCGCCAGATGCTGCGGCGGGCCCCAGGCCCCGAACCAGCCATCGTTGGACGGATTGAACAGGTAAGCCGGACGATTCGCGCGGTCAGTGACGCGCCCGGAAAAGACGATCTCATAGCAGATCTGCACCCCGACCTTGCCGTGAACCCCCAAGTCCAGTGTGCGCGGGCCGGGGCCAGGCCAGTAATCGATAGAACCCGGCACCAGCCGCGCCGCGCCCAGCGGTTCGAGCAACCAGCGTAGCGGCAGATATTCTCCGCCGGGGACCAGATGCGCCTTGGCATAGCTCGCCCGGATTGCGCCAATGCCGTCGATGGCGGTGACCACATTGCGCGCGCCGACCGCAGCGTCGCCGCGCAGTTCAAGATCGCTGGTTCCGGTCAGCAACAGCGAATCGGGGCCGATCACCCGGCCAATCCGCTGGCGCGCCAGGTCCGGATCGCCGCTGTAGGTCCAGCCATAGTAGCGCGGCGGATAGCCGGGCCGCAGATAATCCGGCACGCCCGATTCGGGCCAGAACACCAGCCGCGGCGAGCCGGGGTCTTCATCGCGGCTGAGATCGGCTTGCCGGGCGAACTGCGCCTCGAAATTGGCAGGATCGTTTAGCAAGCCCTGCCGCACATCCGGCTGGACCAGCGTGAAGCGCGGCCCGGTCTGCGGCTCTGGCGGAGCGGCATCGTCCCAGCCCATCGCAAGATACAGCGCCAGCAGCGTCAGCAACCCGGCCCACTGGACGCCTCTGCGCCCAGCAATGCGCGGCGCGAGTGGCCAGCCAAGCAACCCGGCCAGCAGGATCACCACCCCCGCCAGCCCGTATGTGCCCAAGTAAGGCGCCAGCCGCGCAAGGCCCGGAGCGTGGTAATCCCCCAACAGCACCGCACCCAGCGGATTCCACGGATAGCCGGTGAACAGCCAGCTGCGCAGCCATTCGGTCAGAACCCAGGCTCCAGCGAGCGCCAGCACCATGCTCCACCAGCGCCGCCGGGCCAGCCAGGCCGCCAGCACCGCCAGTGCGGGGAACAGCGCAAGGTAAGCCGCGATCAGCAGCACCGCGACGCTGCCCAGCCAAGCGGGAATGTTGGCTTGATAGCCGAATGCCGTGGCGATCCAGTTGTTGCCCAGCGCGAAGTGCCCCAGCCCGAACCACCAGCCTAGTAGGGCGGCCTGTTGCCAGCGTTCAGCTCGCTGGATCAGCGCCAGCAAGCCCCAGAGCGCGAGCAGGCTGAGCACCCAGATCCCCAAGGGGGCAAACCCGAGTGCAGAGACCAGGCCAAGCACGAGCGCACAAAGCTTTGGCCAGCGCACGAGCCACTGTGCTGCGGCGGGAGGAGCGGATGCTTCAGCCACGGCGGCGCTGCGGAGCGTTTGCGGCCGGTCAGCCAGCTTCAGCTACCGGAACCTTGCGCGGGCGGCCGCGCGGGCGCTTGATCGGTGCCAGATCGTCAGCGGGAAGATCGTCTGCGGCGAGATCGGCGGGTGACAGCGCAATCGCTGGCGGCAAGATCGACGGATCGATCCCGGCGGGAGCGATATCATCTGCCACGTCAGGCCGGGCCGAACGGTCACGCTCGTCCCCGCCGCGTGACGCGCGGCGCGGACGCAGTCCCCGGCCAGAGCCCGATTCGCGCACGAACGGGTTTTCGGGCGGCTCAAAAGCGATGCTACTGGCGGCGTCGTCTGCCACTGGTTCGGCGCGCGGCGCTTCGCTGGCTTCGGCCAGTTCGCGGTGCGGACGCTGATAGTCACCGCCGGTGTCGCGCGGGGCGCGCTGCGGCTCGTTGCGCGGACGGTCCTCGCGCGGCTGGCGTTCTTCACGCGGCTGGCGGTCCTCGCGGGGTTTCCGGTCCTCACGGGGCCGGTCCTCGCGCGGACGGTCATCACGCGGACGGTCATCACGTGGGCGGTCGTCACGGGGCTGTTCTTCACGCTCGCGGCGCTGATAGCTCGGCTGATCGAAAGCGGGGAAATCGCTTTCGACGGAGAATTCACCGGCTTCCTCGGCGCTTTCCTCCGCACCGCCTTCCCA
>JANORN010000129.1:0-5674 GCA_031415355.1 Novosphingobium sp.
GCCGGGTGCCATCGGCGTTCAGCGCATTGCGCGAGACGTTGGTGCGGATCGATCCGGGATAGATCGTGTGAACCTTTAACCCCAGATGCGCGACTTCTGCGCGCAAAGCGTCGCTATAGCCGGCCAGGCCGAATTTCGCCGCGCTGTAAGCCGTGCGCAGCGGAACGCCGACTTTGCCGGCAATGCTGGAAATCATCACGAACCGCCCGCTGCCGCGCGCCGCCATGCGCGGCAGCACTGCCTGCGTCAGAGCAATCGGCGCGAGCAGATCAACCGCGATGATCCGATCATAAACCGCATAATCGGTATCGACTGCCAGACTGCGCTGCGAGATTCCGGCGTTGTTGACCAGCATATCCACCCCACCGCTCCACGCCCAGGCTGCGTCCGCCGCAGTCGCAACCGCTGCTTGATCGGTCACCTCGAACGGCAGGACCAGTGCGTCGCCGCAGTCCGCCGCAACCTCGGCCAGCGCCGCTTCGTTGCGGCCCGACAGAATCAGCCGCGCGTCCTGCTTGGCCAGCGCCCGCGCCATCGCCGCGCCGATTCCCGATGAAGCCCCGGTGATCCAGACCGCTTGTCCGCTGAAGCTCATCGATAATCTCCTGATTTTGACAAAATTTCGAGAATGTTTGCTGGTAAAGCGGTCTCGGGCCAGTCTGCCAGTTCGGCGCGGGAAAACCAGCGGTGCGTTTGCATTACCTGAATTTCATGCGCGGTGTGCCCGGCGGTATCGATTGTGCGGCTTGCCGTGCGAACATGGAAATAGGCTTCATGCGCAGTGACCGGTTCGCCATGAAATGTCGTGAAATCCTGAATCCGTTTCGCCACGACCGGGCCGGGATTCATCGCCAGACCGGTTTCCTCCAGCAGTTCGCGCCGCGCGGCGTCAGCATAGTCCTCACCCGGATCGAATTCGCCGCCCGGAGTGGCCCACAGCGGCGGTCGGTCAGCGGGGGTGAAGCGAAATAGCAGCAGCGTTTCGTCCTCAGCCTCAACCAGCACCCGCGCGGCGCGGCGGATGCGGCGGGAGGCGGGGTCAGTCATTCCCCTGGTGCCCGCGCCTTGATCGCCAGCGCGTGGACCCGCTGCCCCGGAATGTCGCCCAACGCGCGGTTGACCATCCGCTGGCGCTCCAGCCGGGACACCCCGGTGAAGGCCATGCTTTCGATTTCAAGTGTGAAATGTGATTCGCCCGAACCGTCATCGCCGGAATGGCCGCTGTGCCGCGCGCTGTCGTTGATCACCGCCAAGCGGCTGGGCGCGAAGACGCGGTCAAGAATCTGTTCGATTTCGTGTGCAATGAGTGTGGTCATGGCTTCACTTCTAGCAAGCCCAGCGCCATGTGGAAGTGGTGAAACAGGATCGATTCCATGGACGGGTCAATGCGGCAGGGCGGCCGTGCGATCGGCCGGGCTGCCGCGAGGACGGCGAATTCCGCGCGCCCGGGCCGCGCGCGCCGGGGTTTGACGGGCCGGGGGACTACCGCTGGTTCTGCCTGGACCATGTCCGCGAATTCAACACCGGCTACGATTGGTTCGCGGGGATGAGCGCGGACGAGATCCTGCTAGCGCAGTCTCCGATCCACGGCTGGGACCGCCAGACCCGCGCGTTTTCGCCCACCGCCGGAATCGACGCCGCCCCGCGCTGGGCCGATTTCAGCGATCCGCTGGAGGCGATAGCGGCGCGGGCCCGCGCCCGGAAACCAACGGAGCGCGCCGATGGCCGTGCGGTCACGCCGGATGAGCGCCGGGCGCTTGAATCGCTGGGTCTGGCGCTCGATGCCACCCGCACCGACCTGCGCGCGCGCTATTCGCAACTGGTGCGCAAGTATCACCCGGACCGGAACGGCGGCGACCGCAGCTATGAAACGCGATTGCAGGCGGTGGTGGAGGCATACCAATTGTTGCGCCGGGCGGCGGCGTTTGTCTAACGTTCAGGCCTCCGCCTCACACAATGCCTGCAACTGATCGGCACAAGCCCCCCAGCCTTGGTCAAAGCCCATGTCCTTGTGGTGCTGCATGGTCTCGGCGGTCCAGTGGCGCGCGACGGCCGTATAGCGGGTGCCTGCTCCTTCAGCCGTTACAGTCCAGATTCCCAGCATAAACGGACCATCGGGCACCAGGTCCGGCTTGATTGCGTCAGTGAGGGAAAAGCGATTGCCCTCGTCCCAGGCAAGCACGAACCCGTCGTGTTTGTTCACCTCACCATCCGGGCCGTACATCGTCACCAGCGAATCCCCGCCGGGATGCCGGTCCAATTTGTCAAACACCGCGCGCCATGGCTTGGGGCACCACCATTCTTCCTGACGGTAGGCCATGATCTGCCAGACCTGATCGACCGGCGCGGCGATCAGGCGGCTAATGGATAGTTCGTGCATTGCTGTCCTCCGTGGAATTTGTCCAATGGCTAGTCCTGTCCCGCCACCGCTGCTTCTTCAGTTGTGCCATTGGACCAATGGCATAGGGTAACGCGGGCCATCGCCTATCCAATCCTGGGCGCAACCAGCCCGAAGGCTGCACCTGCGGGGTCGAGCGCCATCAGTGAGTAATCCCCGCCCGGAATTTCAATCGGCGGCTGCAGGATCGTGCCGCCATGCGCGCCGATTGCTGCTGCGCCCGCGTCGATATCAGGAACGCGGAAATAATAAGACCACGCTGATACAGGCATCTCCGGCATTTTGGGCATCACTGCACCCAGCGCGAAGCGACCATCGCTGGCCTTCAGGAATTCGTATTTGCCCATCGGCTCCATGTCCATGTCGCCATCCTTGGTCCAGCCAAACAGCGTGCCGTAAAATGCCTTGGCGGCCTCGGGATCGATGGTGCTCAGTTCATTCCAGGCGCAATGCCCGACTTTCGGCTCCAGTGCGGCAAAGCTGTAACTAGTTTCATCCGATGCTCCTTTCATCACATAGAACGGCGCGCCTTGGGGGTCCGCGACCAGAGCCATCCGGCCGACGCCGTCCAGATCCATCGCCGGTGTCAGCACTGTGCCAGCCGCTGCGGTTAGGGCGGCCACCGTAGCATCAACATCATCAACGCCGATGTAACCGAACCATGCTGGCTGCGCGCCGCCTGCGGCCAGATCGGGCGTGATCGCCTTGAACCCGGCGACACCATCTTTGGTGTCACTGCCGTCGCCGGAGGAAAAGAAGCGGTAGTCCATATCCGGCATTCCTGCCGATTGCGTGGTCCAACCAATCACTTTGCCATAGAATGCCGCTGCTGCATCGGCATTGTCGGTCAGCAATTCATACCAGATGAAATCACCATGCTGATTGATCATGGGCCTGCTCCTTTACTTGTGTAAATCGACAACGGGCGCGAACCCGCCCCAGATCATGCGCTTGCCATCAAACGGCATCGGGTTCTTCGCCGGGTCCATCCGCGGATCGGGGATGGCGGGGTCCATCATTTTGGCATAGGCGGCATCGCGCGTGGCCTTGTCAGGCCATTCGATCCAGCTGAAGATCACATCTTCGTCCTCGGTCGCCTGCACGGATTTGCGGAAATCGGTGAGGGTGCCATCGGGTACATCATCGGCCCAGCACTCGATCACCCGCAACGCACCCATTTCGATGAACATGGTATCGCTGGTATTCGCGTGATCGATAAACTTCTGACGGTTGCCTTTGAGGCAAGCAATCACGAAGCCGTCAATATAGCTCATGGTCGTCTCCTTGCCGAAGCGGCAGCAGGGCCCGCAGGGCGGGGCTGCGGCACCACAGCGCCGCCCACAGCACGATCCCCAGATAGACCCCGAACAGCGTGTGTGACAGCAGCGGCGAGCCGACCCGTGCATGAACCGCGACCGCGCCGCCCAGATAGCCGGTCAGCAGGATCGCTCCCAGCAACGCGGTGCGCGGGAACAGATGCAGCGCGAGACTGAGTGCGAGAATTGCCCCGAGCATTCGGTGGAAATCGATATCACCCGGCAGACCCAGCGGCGGGCTGTTGGCAATCATCAGAGCGGGTGCAAACAACTTGCCGCCCGCATCCATCGCCAGAAACAGCGCGACCAGCAGGGTCAGCGCAATTCCTGCACGGCGGAGGCCGGTTTCGCTCACGCTTGTGCTCCGCCGTCGACTCCGGCTGCGGCCACCGCTTCGTCCATCCAGAATGGCTCCCAGACGTGATCGTCGGGATCGGTGAAGCTGCGTTGGTACATGAAGCCGTGATCTTCGGGCGGATTGATATCGGCAGTGCCGCCAGTCGCGGCGGCGGCATTGACCATCCGGTCGACTTCCTCGCGGCTGTCATAGCTCAGCGCCAGCGACACTTCGCTTGAGCCGGGCGCAGGGATCGGGCGCGTGGTGAAGCCGCTCCACTTGGCGTGAGTCAGCAGCATCACATGTATCGTGTCCGACACCACCATGCAGGCGGCGGTCTCATCGCTGAATTTGGGTTCATTGACAAAGCCCAGCGCGGCGTAAAACGCCATCGCGCGCGGCAGATCAGCGACGGGCAGGTTGATGAAGACCTTTCTGGACATGGCGAGTTCTCCCAGTTGTGTGAGAAGGTTAGCGCTAGGTCACCGTCCAAGCAATTCCGCTAATTTGCGGACCGTGTTCATGTTGCGCCCGGTGCGCAGCAGCTTGCCGGGAATTTTCAGGCGCGTGGTGCGGATGTTTTCACCATAATCGACATGCAGCTCGCGCGTGCCCAGCGCGAGCCGCTCGCCGTGCCGGTCGCGGCACTGTGCGATCAAATCCGGCGCTGGCGGGTGATCGTGCAGAAACACCATATGGCGGCTGCCGTGCGCATCGGGAAACGGGTTGGCGGCGACGATTGCGGCCAGTTCGGCGGCGGTGCGCACGAACACTTCAACTGGCTTGCCCGCATAGTCGGCCAGCCGCGCTTCGAGCAGCACCTTGACCGCAGCCTCGCTCAGCGCGCTTTCAAACAACAGGTTGCCGCTGGCGATATAAGTGCGCACCAGCGCAAACCCGCAGGATTCGCCCAGCGCGCGCAGCTGCGCCATCGGCAGCGCGCCGGTGCCACCAACGTTGACCGCGCGCAGCAGGGCGACTTGCCCAATCATCACACGCGTCTCATGCGGTGGTTTGCAGCGCCCGCCCGACCACCTTGTCCTCCAGCACAGCGACTTGCCCCCAGCTGGGCCGCGCCTTGACGCGGGCATACCACGCGGCGGTGCGCGGGTGCGTGGCCGCATCCGGCTCCATGCCGATATAGCCCATCGACCGCAGCGTGGCAGCCACGGCGATATCGCCAATGCTGAATTCCCCGCCGGTCAACCAGCCGTCACCGCACTGGCTTTCCAGATAGTCCAGGATCGGCACCAGATCCTTGAGGCCTTGTTCGGCCACAGCTTCATCGCCGGGAACGCCCATCAGTCTTGGGCCCACGAAGCGGTTGAACAGCACTTTGCCGCCCGCCGCGATCAGGATCGTGTCGGCAAATTCCTCGAACCAGATTGCGCGGGCCTTGGCCTGAGCATCGCCGGGGGTGGTCGACGGTTCGGGCTGCAAAGCGTCCAGATAGGTCACGATCGCGGTCGAATCGCAAAGGGTAAAATCACCGTCCTCCATGGCCGGAATCTTGCGGAACGGGCTGGCGGCGAGGAACTCGGGGGAGGGCTGCCCGGGCTTGCCCAGCACCAGCTCAATCGGAATCCCCTTTTCCGCCGCGACCAGATGCACCTTGCGCACGAA
>JANORN010000130.1:0-1582 GCA_031415355.1 Novosphingobium sp.
CAGGCTGCTGCCGAGGCGGCGCGTCCCTATGGGGCGAAGATGGCCGAAGTCATGGGCAGCCTGGCCGGCAAAGTTGCCAGCGAAGGCGCGCCCAAGCTGATGGCGGGAACCGGCAAGGACCAGATCCATCTGCTCGTCGTCGCCAACTCCGACAAGGGGCTGTGCGGTGCGTTCAATTCGAACATCGTCCGCGCTGCCAAGGCGCGGGCTGAAGAGCTGAAAGCCGATGGCAAGACCGTCCTGTTCTACCTCATTGGCCGCAAGGGCCGCGCACCGATCACGCGTGACTGGCCCAAGGCGATCCTGCACCACTTTGATACCAGTGATGTCCGCGATCCCGGCTATGCCGAGGCCGAGCGGATCGTCGCCGAGCTGGTTGCGCTTTATGAGGACGGCAAGTTCGACAAGGCGCATCTGTTTTATTCGCGGTTCAAGAACGCGTTGACGCAGGAACCCACCGAGCAGCAGATCATCCCGGTCCCCGCCCCCAAGGTGGCAGCGGTGGGTGCGGCTGGCGCAGCGGTGGAATATGAGCCTGACGAAGAGGAAGTCCTCGTCGAGCTGTTACCGCGATACCTCAAGACCCAGATTTTCGGTGCGCTGCTCGAAAACATGGCCAGCGAACAGGGCGCGTCAATGACCGCGATGGACAACGCGACGCGCAATGCGGGCGATCTGATCAACAAGCTGACCATCCAGTACAACCGCAGCCGTCAGGCCGCGATCACCACTGAACTCATCGAGATCATTGCTGGCGCGGAAGCGCTGTAGCAACTGCACAAGAACATGGCGCGAAAGCGTTGTAAGTAATCGAAGGCAAGGAAAAGACTATGGCCACCGCCACCAAGACCAAACCCGCCGCCAAGAAGGCCGTACCGGCCACCGCAGCCGCCACCGGCAAGATCAGCCAGGTTATCGGCGCCGTCGTCGATGTGACCTTCACCGGCGAACTGCCGGCGATTCTGAACGCGCTGGAAACCGACAACAACGGCAACCGTCTGGTTCTCGAAGTTGCCCAGCACTTGGGTGAGAACACCGTGCGCACCATCGCCATGGATTCGACCGACGGTCTGACCCGCGGCCAGCCGGTGCGCGATACCGGTTCGCAGATCACCGTGCCGGTCGGCCCCAAGACGCTTGGCCGCATCGTCAACGTCATCGGCGAGCCGATCGACGAGCGCGGCCCGGTCGGCTCTGATATGTTCGCCCCGATCCACGCCGAAGCCCCGTTGTTCGTTGACCAGTCAACCGAAGCAGCGATCCTCGTCACCGGCATCAAGGTCATCGATCTGCTCGCGCCTTATGCGCGCGGCGGCAAGATCGGCCTGTTCGGCGGTGCTGGCGTTGGCAAGACCGTGCTGATCCAGGAACTGATCAACAACATCGCCAAGGGCCACGGCGGGGTTTCGGTGTTCGCTGGCGTGGGTGAACGCACCCGCGAAGGCAACGATCTCTACCACGAATTCCTCGACGCCGGCGTTATCGCCAAGGACGCCGCCGGCAACCCGACCCCGGAAGGTTCCAAGGTCGCGCTCGTGTTCGGCCAGATGAACGAACCCCCGGGCGCCCGTGCCCGCGTCGC
>JANORN010000131.1:0-5134 GCA_031415355.1 Novosphingobium sp.
TGCTTCGACAAGCTCAGCATGAGCGAATTTGATTAGATAAATCTTACTCCACTCAACGCCGCTGCATATCGCGGCTTTCGCCCGGAATTCGCACTTCGATTCCGTCCAGCGCCTCGGTCAGCAGAATCTGGCAGGCAAGGCGGCTCGTCCGCGCGACGCTGGCGGCGAGATCGAGCATATCTTCCTCGTCTTCGCTGGCGCGCGATAGCTGGTCGAACCACTCCGGCGCGATGATTACATGGCAGGTGGAACACGCCATCTGGCCTTCACAGGTGCCTTCGAGCGGCATGTCTGCGTTCTGCGCGACTTCGAGCAGGATGTCACCAACGTTGGCCTCGGCAGTGACGCGCCCGCCTTGCGCGGTGATAAAGTTGACTCGGACCATCAGATGCCTTGTGCCACAGCTGCCGCCTCAAGCCTAAGGCATGCCGTTTCGACCTCCGCGCGAGTGGTATAGCGCCCGAAGCCAAGCCGGATTGAATTGCGCGCCGCCTTCGCCTCCAGCCCGATTGCGCTGAGCACGCGGCTGGGCGCGCCGGTGCCGCTGCCGCAGGCCGAACCCGCCGAGAACGCCAAGTCGCGGCAATCGCTGAGCAGGCGCGGAAAATTGAGGCCATCGAGCCGCAGGCTGAGGTTGCCCGGCCAGCGCGCGGTTTCGCTGCCATTGAGTGCCCAGCGCGCGAGGATTGAGCGTGCCAGCGCACTGAGGCCTGAGAGATGCTGGAAGTCAGCGTCCATTCGCTCGCGCGCCAAAGTCGCCGCTGCGCCAAATCCAGCACACAGCGCCGGACTGAGCGTGCCCGAGCGCAGCCCGCCCTCCTGCCCGCCGCCTTCGATCAGCGCGGCGATCTTCACCCCGTCGCGCACCCACAGCGCGCCAATCCCCTTGGGACCATAGAGCTTGTGCGCGGTAATCGCGATCAGATCGGCGTGCTCGGGCGGAGCCAGCTTGCCCGCGCCCTGGACCGCATCGCACAGGAACAGCGCCCCGGCAGCATGGGCACGCTCGGCCAACCGCGCAACCGGCTGGATCGTGCCGATCTCGTTATTCACTTGCATGACAGCGACTAACCCAGTGCCTGCGGCGAATTCCACTTCGGGATCGACCAGCCCGGCGGCGCTTACCGGCAGTTCCTGCAACGGCGCACCGGTTGCCAGCGCCGCGTTGACCACGGCGGAATGCTCGATTGCCGAATAGGCGATGCTTTGCGCCAATTCGCCGCGCGGGACCGCCCGGAGCGCCTGGTTTAGCGCCTCGGTTGCCCCACTGGTAAAAATCACGCGTCCGCCCGCCGGTAGCAGCGCCGCCACTTGCTCGCGCGCCATTTCAACCCCGGCAGCGGCGGCCCGTCCCGGCCGGTGCATCGAATGCGGATTGGCAAAGCCACCCAAACCGCTGGCCCCCTCTGGCCCGGCCAACCACGGCAGCATCGCTGCGCGCGCTTCGGGAGCCAAGGGCGTGGTCGCCTGATGATCAAGGTAGATCACGCCGCGCCGGTCCTGCTGCGGCAGGTCGCCGTGCAAGCAATCCAGATCGAGGAGAATTGAAGCGGCGGGAGTGGCATGTTCACAATCGTTGCTTTTCGGACCTTCGTTTCTATATAGCGCTCGCTTCGCAATCCCAGCGCCAACTCGTCCGGACCGCCGAATTTTACCGGCACCATGGTTGGCGCATCCGAAAGGCCAGGTACTTTCCATGCCCGCAGTCATTTTTCCCGGACCCGAAGGCCGCCTGGAAGGCCGATTTCAGCCCGGCAGCCGCCCGCGTGCGCCCGTCGCGATGATCCTGCATCCGCACCCGCAAGCCGGGGGTACGATGAATGACCGGATCACGCAGGCGATATACAAAACCTTTGTGGCGCGCGGATTTGCGACCCTGCGGTTCAATTTTCGCGGCGTGGGCCGCAGCCAGGGCAGCTTTGACAATGGCATCGGCGAACTGTCCGATGCGGCGGCGGCGCTCGATTGGGTGCAGTCGATCCATGCCGAGGCCAGCACGACCTGGATCGCGGGTTACAGCTTTGGCGCGCTGATCGGCATGCAGCTGCTGATGCGCCGCCCGGAAATTCGCGGCTTCATCTCGGTCGCGCCGCCCGCCAATATGTATGATTTCAGCTTCCTTGCACCCTGCCCGGCTTCGGGCATCGTCGTGCAGGGTGTGGCTGATACGGTGGTGACGCCGGGCGCAGTACAAAAGCTGGTCGACAAGCTGCGCACGCAGAAGCACATCACGATCCACCACGACGAAATCCCGCGCGCGAACCATTTCTTTGAACATGAACTGGTCGAGATGATGCGTTCGGTTGATAACTATCTGGATTTCCGGCTCGCGCCTGACTGCCCGATCCGCTGATCAATCAAGCTTGCGTTCCAGCGGCGGCGCGCCGCTGGAACCGGGCACGGCCAGGATCGCCACGTTCAGCGCCGTGACGGCGGCTAGAATCGCCATCAGGACGGCCTTTTGCCGTGCACCTTTGCGCCACGCCACCATCGCACCGAAAATCAGGGCGATAGTGGCCAGCACCAGGATCGACAGGATCAGGTCGAGCGACAACGCTTACCGCCCCAGCTTCGCCGCCATGCCCAGCAAGTCGTCCAGCGGATTGCCATCGCCGTTCATGTCGATCAGCGAACCCAGCCCGCCCAGCATCCCGCCGCCCTGTGCAGGAGCCGCCGCCGGAGCCGCCGCCTGACCGCCGCCCAGGATCGACCCAAGGATCGAACCGAAGCCGCCGTCTTGCCCGCCGCGCGTGGACAGATAGCCGCCGACCAGCATCGCCAGCAGCGGCAGCATCTTCTTCAGCAGTTCAGGATCAAGCCCGGTCTGGCTGGCCCCGGCGGCGGCAACCGAACGGCTGACGTCTTTCGATCCGAAAATTTGCCCTAGAATATCGTTGCCTTGGCCAACATTGGTCGGCGCAGGTGCGATCACATTGGTGGCCAGCGCGCCGCCGCCGAGCTGGCCCAGCATCCCGATCAGACTGCCCAACCCGCCTGCACCGCCACCGGCCGCGTCGCTCTGCTTCTGAAAGCCACCGACCACTGCGGGAAGCAGCACCGAAGCGCCTGCCGCCGCCATTTCGGGTGAAACACCCAGTTGCCCGGCAATCGCATTCAGCCCGCCCGTGGCCCGCAGCATATCCAGCATATCCATTGAAAAATTCTCCAGCACAATCAGGCGCTGCGACCCCGCCCGCCTTCACAGCACTCTCTATCGCCAAGCCCTTGACCGAGCTAGAACAATCGCCCAGCAAGGAATTAACGCTCGGCATGTTGCCGCGCTAGGGTCAGGAGAATTTAGACATGTCCATTTTTGGCAGGATCAAGGACGCCATCTTCGGCAAAAAGGCTGAAGCCGCCACGCAAGACGCCGCCGTACCGGCTCCCGTCGCGGCTGCACCGGTATCAATCGCCGTTGCAGACGTTGATGTGATCGGCAATCTGGCCGCAATGCCGGGCGCTGATGGCCTTAACTGGCGCGGGTCAATCGTCGATTTGATGAAGCTGCTCGATATCGATTCGAGCTATGCCAACCGCAAGGAACTGGCCACTGAGCTTGGCAACGCTGCTTACGAAGGTACAGCCGAAGACAACATCCTGCTGCACAAGCATGTGATGAAGGCACTGGCCGAAAACGGCGGTTCGGTTCCGGCTGAACTGCTCGACTGAGTTTCAACAGTCCACCGAGGGGGCCGGGTCATCGTAAGGTGGCCTGGCCTTTTCGTTGGCGCGACTTGCATATTGTGGGCACGGCTCGCAAGACAAGCTATTCTTTTTCAAATCCGTCTGTCCTGAGCCTGTCGAAGGACCGTACTTTCCTTCGTGTCGAAGCGTAAACCGCCCGAAGACCAAGGACAGTGCTTCGACAAGCTCAGCAAGAGCGGGTTTGGGTGAAGTCGTTCCGTGTTATGCGGAAGGCGCGTCGCGAGGGATTGTTCGATCAGCGCGTTTGACTTGCCCGCCCGGCGCGGACAATCTCACAGCATGAATCAACTCACCTTTTCGCGCCGCCAATTCGCCGCTGCGCTGGCCGCCACGTCCGCACTCGCCGCATCCGGCTGTGCGACCCCTTCCAATCTGCCAACGCTGCCAGCAAACATCGCGTCCGCGCTGGAGAGCATTGCGCAGCGGTTGCTGGCGTTATCCCCTGAAGGCGCGACTTCGCTCGGGATCGATACGGGGGCCAATGCCGCATTGCGGGGCAAGCTTGGCGATCGCTCCGCAGCGGGACAGGTCGCAATCGCCGCGTTGCTGCGAGATTCGCTGCGGATGATCGAGAGCACCTTGCCGGCCACCTCGAACCCGACCGACCGCACCAGCCTTGCGGTCGTGAAAAGCGCCTTCGGCGTGGCGCTCGATGGCTTCGCCCTGCCTTACGGCGATGTCGCGGTGGGCGGCTGGCGCAACACGCCGTATGTGGTGATCCAGAATGTCGGGGCCTATCTCGATACCCCGCGCTTTCTGGACAGCGACCACCCGGTCAAGAGCGCCGACGACGCCGAAGCCTATCTGGCGCGGCTCGCAGCGTTCCCGGTGCAGCTCGACGGCGAACTGGAGCGGCTGCGCTCGGCCAGCGCGATGCGGCTGATCGCGCCGGGCTTTCTACTCGACAAGACGCTGATGCAGTTGGAAACCACCTTGGCCGAGGCGCGTCAGGGTGGCGGGCTGGTCACTTCACTGACCGCGCGCGCGAAGGATATGTCGGGCGACTGGGACCACCGCGCGCGTGCCATTGTCTCCAGCAAAGTCGTCCCTGCACTCGAACGCCAGCTGGCCGAACTGACCGCGCAGCGCGCCAAGGCCAGCGACGCACCCGGCCTCTGGGCGCGGCCCAAGGGCGACGAATTCTACGCTTGGGCGCTGCGGGCCAGCACCACTACCCGAATGACGCCAGACGAGGTCCACCGCGAGGGGCTCGATCAGGTTAAACTGCTGCAAGACCGGATGGACCCGATCCTGCGCAAACTGGGCTTCATCAGCGGCACCGTCGGCGAGCGGATGGCCGCGCTGGGCGATGATCCGCGCTTCAAGTTCCCCCAAACCGATGCGGGCCGCGCCGAGATCATCGCGGCGATGCAAGGCAAGCTGGACTTCATCCGCACCAAATTGCCACAGATGTTCCGCAGCCTGTCGC
>JANORN010000132.1:0-2064 GCA_031415355.1 Novosphingobium sp.
TGCTTCCAGTTGACCGCGCGGTCCCGCAGCCGCACGTCACCCCAGCGGCGCAGGTCTTCAAACCGGTAGGGTGCGATTTCAGCGGCAAACGGCGCCATCATCTCGGCCACGCTAGGAAAGCCGCCGTCCTCTAGCCGCACAAACACAAAGCCGTTCCACAACTCCAGCGCGACCGGAGCCAGGCCATTGTCCTCCAGCTTCAACGCCGGATAGTCCGCCTTCATCGGCACCCCGGACAAGCGCCCGTCGGTCTCGTAAGTCCAGGCGTGGTAGGGGCAGACCAGCTTGCGCGCGCAGCCCGCCGGACCTTCGACCAGCCGCATCGCGCGGTGGCGGCAGACGTTGGCGAAGGCGCGGACCTGGCCATCGTCACCGCGCACCACGATCACGCTTTCGCCCAGATAATCGAGCGTGCGGTAATCGCCCGGCTGGGCAATGTCGCTGGCATGGCAGACGATCTGCCACGCCGGGCGGAACACGCGGTCAAGTTCGAGCGCGTAAAACTCCGGATCGGTATAGGTCCAGCCCGGCAGGCCCCAATCGGCGTCGGGATCGACTGCTTCGTCGGCCAGCGCCGCCCAGCGCAATCGCTCCGTCATTTGCTGAGATCGGTGAACAGGCTGTAGTAATAGACCAGTCCGGGGCGGATATTGTTCAGCTGCACCCGCTCGTTCAAGCCGTGGCTGAAATCGTCCGAATCCTTGAGGAACACCGGGCTGATCCCGTAACTCGGCACGCCCAGCGCGCGGAACCACATCGAATCCGATGCCCCCGAAGCTTGGGCCGGGATCACCGGCACGCCGGGCCACGAGGCCTTCATCGCGCGGTCGACCGCCGCGATGAAATCGAGCCGCATCGGGGACGCCTCAGTTTCCACCGATTCGCCGCCGGTAATTTCGGTGAATTTGACTTGCGGGACGTTCGCCACGCGCTGCAATTCGGCCATGATCTCTGCGCGCTGGTGGCCCGGGAAAATCCGGCAGTTGATATTGGCGGTGGCACGCTGCGGCAGCGCGTTTTCGGCATGACCGCCATTGATCATCGTCACCACGCAAGTGGTTCCGGTTTTGCCGACATAGCTGGTGCTGCTGCGCAGCGTGGCGATGGCGGCGGCATCCTGCGCATTGGCCGCGAAGGCGCGCATCGCGGCGGCCATCGCCGGATCGCTTTCAAACGCGGCGGCGCGTTCAAAATAGGTCCGGGTCAGCGGGTTCTGTTCGGCCTTGAACTTGTACGCCCCGATCCGTTCGAGCGCGGTGGACAGCTGGACAATCGCGTTCTCGGCGCGCGGGGCGGAGCTGTGACCGCCGGGATTGGTTACTTCGAGGCGGAAATCGACATAGGTCTTTTCCGCCCCGTCCCAGGTCCAGAACAACGGTTTGCCATCGGGCGCATAAGTCCCGCCCGAGCCATCGGTGTTGAGCACCATCTCGGCATTGGCAAGGCGGCTGGCGATGAGCTTTGAGCTGCGCATCGTGGTTTCTTCATCGCCCGAAAACTCGATCACGATGCTGCGCTTCGGTTTGAAACCCGCCTTGCGCAGTTCGCTGAGCGCGACCAAGGCCAGCGACATCGAGAATTTCATGTCGCTCGCACCGCGCCCATAGAGGTAGCCGTTCTCCACCACCGGGACGAACGGATCGCGCTCCCAATCGGCCTTCATCGCTTCAACCACGTCCATGTGGCCCGAAATTACCAGCGGCTTCAGTTTGGGATCGCTGCCGGGCCAGGTCGCGATCAGATAGGCGGTGTCTTCAAACGGGGTGATCTCGATGTCCGCCTCGCGCCAGCCGCCCGCGAGCAGCGCGGCCTTGAACGCCTGCGCCACGGCAGGAGTCTGGTTGCCCGGCCCGCGCACCGAGCGGACCGCCATGACCTCTTTGGATAGCGCGAGCACCTGTGCCTCGGCCTGCGCGGTGACCCGCGGCGGGGCGGCCTGAGCTGATATCGCCAGCAGCGCGGAACCCAGCGAAACAGCAGCGAGAAAACGCATCGACAGAACTCCCAAAAGTCAGGCCGCTTGCTGCCCCAGCGGCTGGGCCATGTCCACCCTGGTAAAGCCAT
>JANORN010000133.1:0-3056 GCA_031415355.1 Novosphingobium sp.
CATTGGTGGTTGCAGCGGTGAGCGCGGTGGCTGCTACTCCGGTGAAAGTCACCATCGACATCTGGTCCGACGTGATGTGCCCGTGGTGTATCATAGGTTACAACCAGCTGCAGCAGGCACTCGCGCAATTGGCCGGCGAAATCCAGGCCGAGGTGCGCTGGCTGCCGTTCGAACTCAACCCCGATATGCCGCCCGAAGGCGAGGAAAGCGTAGCGCACATTGCACGCAAGTATGGCCGTACGATGGAACAGGCTGCGGCGGGCCGGGCGCAGATGGCTGCTGCGGGAGCGCGCGCAGGCTACAGCTTTGCCTATGCCGGCACAGCGCCTGAACCACCCGCAATGCTGTGGAACACCTTCCTCGCTCACCGTCTGCTCAAATGGGCGCTGGTCGAGCATGGGCCGGAGGTGCAAAACCGCCTCAAACTGGCGTTGTTCGATGCGCATTTTCAGCAACGGCGGAATGTGGGCGAAGCGGCGGTATTGCTAGATGTGGCGGAGAGCGCTGGCCTGAACCGCGGTGCCGCCGAAGCGGAATTGGCCGATGAAACACTCGCGGTGATCGTCCGGCAGGAACAGCGCCTGGCGATGGACATGAACGTCACCGGCGTCCCCGCGATGGTGGTGAACGGCACATACATGATCCCCGGCGCGCAGGAGCCCGAGACCTATGCGGGCGCGCTGCGCCGGGTCGTGGCGCGGGGATTATAGAGCGCTCGTTTTGCCCAGGACCCGCCTCAGTGTCTGCGCCCGCAAGGCACGGTTTGCGTCGGAACAGGACGCGCTTCTGGTGGCTGGACAAGCCGAAGTTCCGCTGCGAACCTATCGCTGTGACCGCTGCCGAAAATTTCATCTGACCAGCCGCACCAGAGGTAAGCGTTTGCCGCGACCGCCGGGAGGCTTCTAGACCAACCCTAACCGCGCCAGATCGCCCGCCAATTTGCCCGGCATGGCCTCGCCCGCATCCTCGCCTTCAGCCAGATCGCGCGGAGCGTTTTCGGCTTCCAGATAACGCCAGCCTTGATGCGCGCGGCAGGCCTGGGGGTAAAGCGGGATCAGCGCGGTGGAGATGACGATGTTGGTCTTGCCGCCCTCGGCTGCTTCAAAGGCCAGGATCGGCGAGCGGAACACCAGCTGCCCTTTGAGAATCCAGAACAGCGAGCCGCCAATGAGCTCACCATGCCGTTTGGGCAGGTAGCGGGTGGTGAGACGCGCCTCCGCGCCACGCGTGGCGAACCAAGTCGCCATGTCCTCGCGCGATTTGGCCCCGAAGGCGACTTTGGTGAGGTGGAGTGGCATTATGGGGCGGGCCATGGCGTGCGTGCTTCGACAGGCTCAGCATGAGCGGAGCTGGGTGCATGGGTCCAATGCCAGGCAGGCACAGGCTGAGCGGGGTTTGCGATTTCTCCTCTTTCCAAAGCCCGCTCATGCTGAGCTTGTCGAAGCACCCGCGCTGTCATCACCCCACCAACCTGCTCGCCACCGCCAGCCCCAGAAACACAAAGAACCCCATCGAATCGGTGATCATCGTCACAAACACCGAGCTGGCGACCGCAGGGTCCTGATCCATCCGTTCGAACAGCACCGGCACGATCACTCCTGCGAGGCCTGCGGTGATGATGTTGATGATCACTGCGGTGGCAATCACCGCGCCGAGCAGCGGGTTCTGGAAAAACAGCGCGGTGGCAATCCCGATCAGCAACGCCACGGTGCTGCCGTTGAGCAAGGCGACGCGAAACTCGCGCCACAGGATCCGCCCGGTGTTGGAGCGGGTCAGCTGATTGGTCGCCAGCGCGCGGACGGTGACGGCCATGGTCTGCGTCCCGGCATTGCCGCCGATCGAAGCGACCATCGGCGAGAGCGCGGCCAATGCCACCAATTGCTCGATCGCCCCGCCGAAACTGGCGATGATGCTGGTGCCGAGCAGCGCGGTGACCAGATTGGCGATCAGCCAGCGGACGCGCGCCACATAGGTATCGCGGATCGGCTCGTTGATATCGCCGTCGCCCGCGCCCGAGAGCAGCAACGCATCCTCCCCGGCTTCTTCCTGAATGATGTGGACCACGTCATCGACGGTGATCTGGCCAACCAGCCGCCCGCTTTCATCGACCACGGCAGCGGAGATCAGCGCGTACTTCTGGAACCGCAGCGCGACTTCTTCCTGGTCCATCAGCACTGGAATCAGCGTTTGGTCGCGGCTCATCACGTCGGTCAGCGCGATCTGGCGCGGGGTGCGCAGGATCCAGCTGAGCGCGCAGGTGCCCAGCGGATGAAACCGCGCATCGACGATGAACACTTCCCAGAATTCGTTGGCCAGGTCGCCGCCGTCGCGCAGGAAGTCGATCAGGTCGCCCACTGACATATGTTCCGGCACCGCCACGAAATCGCGGCTCATCAGGCGACCAGCGGATTCTTCGGGGTAAGACAGCGCGCTTTCGATCGCGGCGCGGTCTTCCGGCTCCATTTCGGCGAGCACGGCCTGCTGGTCGTCCTCATCGAGGTCTTCCAGCATGGCCACAGCATCGTCGGTATCGAGCTGTTCGGCGATATCGGCGACGGTTTCGGCGGGGAGCGCCTCGACCATCAATTCGCGGACGTGATCGTTAAGCTCGGCGAAGACCTCGCTGCCCATCAGATCACTGATTGCGGCGGCCAGTGCCGGGCGCTCATCCGCGTCGAGCAGCTCGAACAAATCGGCGATGTCAGCGGGGTGCAGCGGTTCGACCAGTTCGTAAACCCGGTCCCGTTCGCCCGCCTCCAGCGCATCCTGCACCTTGCGGACGAAGTCCTTCTTCAGCGTGTTTTCGTGGTCTAGGCTTTCGGATTCGCGCGGCTCCCCTGCCGCAATCGCTGGTTCTGCCAGGTGTTCCAGGTGATCGTCCAAAGCCATCGCGGCCCGGTCTAGGCCGGTCGAAAACATTTGCAACCGGGCAGGGCGCAGAGGCGTGACATTGCCGACAAGTTCCCTATATCAGCGCGCAAACTTCAGGAGAGTCTTCCCATGGCCGACAAACTTACCCTCAGTCTCGATTCCGGCGATGTCGTGATCAAGCTGCG
>JANORN010000134.1:0-2345 GCA_031415355.1 Novosphingobium sp.
CTCCTTGGCGCGGGCAATCCCGATCGTGCGGCTGAGCTTTTGCGACAGGCCCCAGCCGGGCATGATTCCGACGCGGGCGTGGGTATCGGCGAAGCGGGCGGTGTCGCTGGCGATCAGAATGTCGCAGGCCAGCGCGAGTTCGAACCCGCCGGTGATCGCCACGCCGTTAATTGCGCCAATCACCGGCTTGCGGCACTGTTCGACCGCTTTGACCGGGTTGGCATCGGCTTCCGCAGCATTGGCCGCGCTGAGCCCGTCGCTGCCCAGTTCCTTGAGATCGAGCCCGGCGGTGAACGCGCGGGTGCCGGCTCCGGTCAGGATTACAACGCGGATCCGCTCGTCGGCATCCAGTTCGCGCAGCGCTTGCGCCAATTGCGCCCGCAGGCCGCGTGACAGCGCGTTCATCGCCTCGGGCCGATTAAGCGTGACCACGGCCACCCCGCCATCGCGTTCGGTGGTTACCAGCATCCCGGTCACATCCGCACCCGCGCGCTCTGGCCGTCGTCGATCCGGATCGTCGCGCCGGTCACACATTCGCTGGCGGGGGCGAGCAGATACAGCAGCGTCGAATCCATTTGCTCGGGCACTGGCACCCGTTTGCGCGGCAAGTGCGGCGCAGGGTTGCCGCCCATCCGTTCGAACATCCCGTCGGTCATTTCAGAGACAAACATACCCGGAGCGATGGCGTTGACGTTGATGTGGTAATGCGCCCACTCCACCGCCAGCGCCTCGGTCATCCGCGCAATCGCGGTCTTGGTCACCGCGTACAGCGCCGCGCCGCCGCCGTCATAGCGGTAATGCGCGACCGAGCTGATGTTGACGATCCGCCCCGGCAGCTCCGCCGCGATCAACCGCCGCGCCACTTCGCACGCCAAGATCCACGGTCCGCGCAGATTGACGCCGAGCACCTGATCGATCAGCGCGGTGCTCATCTTGTGCGCGCGCTGGGCATCGGGCATCCCGGCGTTGTTGATCAGGATATCGACCGTGCCAAACGCGGCTTCGGCGGCGGCGACAGCGGCCACCAGGCTGTCGGCGTCGGTCGCGTCCATCTGCACCGCCAGGGCTGTGCCCCCCGCCGCAGTGATCTCTTCCGCGAGCGCGTCAAGCCGGTCCTTGCGCCGCGCGGCCAACACAACCGCTGCGCCTTTGGCCGCCAGCACCCGCGCAAAGCGTGCGCCCAGGCCTGAACTGGCCCCGGTGATCAGGGCGACCCGCCCGGTCAGATCATCGTTGGCGTTGGGCAGGGGGAAATCGCTCATGTCATGCTCCTGCAGCAGCCTCGATCACATCGCGCAGCCGGTCTTTGCCGAACCACATTGCGCCATCGAAGAAAAAGGTGGGAATACCAAACACCCCGCGCGCAACGGCGCTTTCGGTGTTGGCGATCAGCGCGGCTTTGTTGACCGGATCAGCGGCGGCGCTGGCAAGCGCATCCGCATCAAGCCCGGCGGCGGCAACGGCGCTATGCCAGACCGCTGGATCGTCCAGTTTCAGCCCCTGTTCCCACATGCCCGCCATCATCGCCTCGACATAGGCCGCGCTGCACCCCAGCTGCTCCGCCGCAATCGCGCCGCGCATCAACAGCAGCGTGTTGACAGGGAAGTGCGGGTTCATCTGGAACCGCGCAATCGCGTGCCGCACCATGAAGCGCTGCATTTCCAGAAAATCGTAGGCGCGCTTGGCCGCGATGTGGCCATAGGCCTGCATTGGGGACTGGTTGCCGGTGGCCTTGAAAATCCCGCCCAGCAGCACCGGGGTATAGCGGAACTGCACTGTAGGTTGCACCGTGGTCATCTGCGCAATCGCGCGGTGGACGAAATAGGCGTTGGGGCTGCCGAAATCGTACAGGAATTCAATCTTGGCCATCACCACGTTTCCCCGAATGGGCGGATTTCCTGCTCGAACGTCCAGGCTGAGCGCGGCTGCTGGTACAAGGCCCAATAGGCATCGGCGATGGCTGCGGGCGGCATCAACAGATCGGGCTGCGCGGCGAGCGCTTCGGCCCCGATCCGTTCTTCCACCCGCGCGCGCACCCAGGCGGTATCGACCCCGGCGTCGATCACCAGGTGCGCCACGTGAATTCCCTACGGCCACAGTTCGCGCGCCGCCGATTGGGCGGTGGCGCGCAGGCCGGATTTGGCGGCGGCGAAGGCGGAATAGCCGGTGTTCCCCCGCATTCCGGCGGTGGCCCCGGTGACAAAAATCTTGCCCGCGCCGCGCGGCAGCATGATCCGCGCCGCTTCGCGCAGGGTGACAAACCCGGCGAAGCAGGCCATTTCCCAGACCTTGCGGAACACCCGGTCGGTGGTGTCGAGCAGCGGGAATTGCACATTCGCGCCGAC
>JANORN010000135.1:0-15515 GCA_031415355.1 Novosphingobium sp.
CATAGCCCGCTGCCAGCTCGATCTGCGCGCCCAGCGCCTCCAGCACTTTGAGGTGCAGGTCGATCGGGCGGTTGCCGATCGCGCAGCCGCCGGGCAGCGAGACGGTCGCCTCGCCCATCCGCGCCAGCATCGGCCCGAGCACCAGGATCGACGCGCGCATCTTGCGCACCAGTTCGTACGGCGCGACCGAGGACGTGATCCGGGGCGCTTCCAGCGTCATCACCCGGCCGAAATCTTCAGGCCGGTTGCCGGCAATCGTGGTGGAAATGCCGAACTGGTTGAGCAGGTGCTGGAACCCGTCGATGTCCGCCAGCCGCGGCAGATTGCGCAGCGTTAGCGGCTCGTCGGTCAGCAGCGCACAGGGGAGCAGCGTGAGCGCGGAATTCTTCGCGCCGGAGATGGGAATGGTGCCGGAAAGGCGGGTACCGCCCTGGATGATGATTTTGTCCATAGCGCTCTCGTTTAGCGCGAAACTATGGGGCGGCAAGGGGGCGGAGGAAAGGGTTCGCGCGCAGAGCCGCAGAGGGCGCAGAGCTTCTGCCTACCGGGCGGAGGCCTGCTGTACTAATTCTGCCAAAGCCGCTGCATTGGAATTGAGTCTGCCTGCGGCGCATGGGATAGTCTCTGCGTCCTCTGCGCCTCTGCGCGCGAAACCCTTCTGCTTTTGACGAATCCGCTTTAACATGGTTGCAACGCGATCATGGTTAAAGGCCGCTTATGACCGATCATCCGACCCGCCAGCTCAGCCACAGGCCGATCCGTAAAGCCGTGTTCCCCGTCGCCGGGCTGGGCACGCGGTTTTTGCCGGCGACCAAAGCGATCCCCAAGGAAATGCTGCCGGTGATTGACCGCCCGCTGATCCAGTATGCGGTGGATGAAGCGCGTGAGGCGGGGATCGAGCAGATGATCTTCGTCACCGGGCGCGGCAAGACGGCGCTGATCGATCACTTCGACATGGCCTATGAGCTTGAAACGACATTGCGCGACCGGGCGCGGGATATGGAAGTACTCGCCCCCACCCGGCTTTCCCCCGGCAATCTGGTGGCCGTGCGCCAGCAAGTGCCGCTCGGGCTGGGTCACGCGATCTGGTGCGCGCGCGCGATCGTGGGGGACGAACCGTTTGCGATCTTCCTGCCCGATGAATTGATGATCGGAGAGTCTGACGGTTCTGGGGGCTGCATGAAGCAGATGGTTGAAGCGTACAACCAAGTCGGCGGCAATGTGATCTCGGTGCTCGAAGTGCCGCACGCCGAGGTCTCCAGCTATGGCGTGATCGCGCCCGGCGTTCAAGTTGCTGGCTTTGGGGCAGCACTGACCGAAGTGCTCGACCTGGTCGAAAAGCCCAAGGCGGCGGATGCGCCCTCCAACCTGATCATCTCGGGCCGCTATATCCTCCAGCCCGAAGTGATGCGCGTGCTCGAACGGCAGGAAGTGGGCGCAGGCGGCGAGATTCAGCTGACCGACGCGATGGCCCAGATGATCGGCCAGCAACCGTTCCACGCGGTCACGTTTGCCGGGCAGCGCTATGACTGCGGCAGCAAGCTCGGCATGGTCGAGGCCACGCTGGCGCTGGCGCTGCAACGCCCCGATATGGCCGATGATGTCCGCGCAATGGCGCAGCGCTTGCTGGGGGCGGGGTGATCCACACGACGCACTGCGACGACAGCAGTATGGCGCAGCTTTGGCGGCAAGCCCCAGGCGATGCGCAGATGGGGGAACCAGCCCCGCAATTTTCCAGCTAAATATCGGTGAATTTTCGCAAAGTTATATAATCAATGAGAAAATTCCCTCGCGCCGACAATCCTGCAAGCACCAGGATCACTACGTGCGTTGTACTTCACGGCGAAAACCTGAGCCCGCGCACCACCGCGTTGGACGAAACGAAGATCTGTATTCAGAATTCTATTCTGAACAAATCATCGTGAAACCAGACCAAGTCGCGCTGAATCGTGCAAATTGACGCAAATAGTGTTGACTCCAACAAGTCGTTACGTAATTTGTACTTTGCTGTAGCCAAACGGCTGCAGATTTTTGAAAGGAATCTGAACATGCTTAAGATCCTGGCTAATGAAACTGCCCGTATTGCTGAAGATCTCACCGCTGCCGCAATCGTTGAACTGACTGCCGTCGAAGTTGAGCTGGTCGCCGGTGGCGCGCTAGCAAAGGAACAGTCGGCCTGATTTCGGCAAATTCTTGAAAGGAAAACGTGATGACCAAGACTTTTGCAGCACAAGCTGCCGCAGCAGCTGATCGGCTGACCCAGGCGGCAATCGTCGAACTGACCGACTGCGAAGTTGCGTCGGTTGCAGGCGGCGCGCTGGCAAAGGAAACGGCTCGCGCCTGACCTTTGATGAGGGGTGATCGGCAAGGCGCCTGGTGAATTGTCGATCACCCTTTGGCCTGCGGCGCGGGTTCGTTGCAGGGCCGCTGCTGACAGCTATCAGTGAAGTTTCCAGGGGCTCGATCGATACTTGCGCAATCGTGCCGGTTACAACGGCGCGAGTGGTCTGTGCCAATTATCGCGCGATTGTTCATGATTTTCCGCAGGTATTCGGCGCAGCTGCGCGGCAGCGCCAGCCCCTGCCGGAAAGTTGCCCAGCTTGCGCCCGCGACCAGCGGTTGTGCCCTGAGGCGATCAACGCCTGGTTGATCCGTAATGCTGCCTGGATTTCTGCCGCTCAGGTGGCTGACAATCCGGTCAATTCCCCGATATCCACCGGCACCGAGACGCGTACTGGCTACCGCCCCCCCGAATATGGCCGCGCGATGGTCGTGCCGGTGGATATACCCCCTGACGGCACCGGAGCCGGGCTGCTTGATCTGAAGGGTTGCGGAGTAGCGGACGGCAAAGTGCCCAGTCAGGCGCTCTATGCCAACGGCCTTGAATACCTGGGATATGCACTGGCTGATTTCTTTTATGGCTGGCTGTTGGATGATCTGTTTGCCCGTACGGTGCCAGGCTATGCTACGGTTCCGGTCTATGCAGTGATCGACCTGGGCTTTGACGTCGTTAACGGTTGGCATGGCACCGGGCCCGCTGGCCTGCACGTGCGCCGAGCGCATCGCCGTCGCCATGAAACTGAGGGCCTGCCCTATTCGGGCAGCGACCAGGAACGGGTGATGCTGCATATGGAATTGCTGCTGCGTAATTTCGGATTGACGACTGCCGGACCCGGAACCGCTTATCATCTGGGCGATGCCGACGATCCGGATCAGCTATATTACAACGGGCGCAAGCTGGCCGCGAAGACCCCGCTAGAGCTGGCAAAAACCGATCGGATCGTTCAGGCGATCCGCAGTGCGGCCGCAGCCCGGCTTGAAGTGGTCAATGTACAACTTGTCGATGAACCAGATTGGGCTAGCAAAACCGCACAAATCTATGATTTCGGTCAAGTCAACGTGCGCCGAAGCTTTGCCAACCCGCTTGCCAACCCCATCATCAACGGGGTGTTTCAAGCGGGCCGGATCATCGAAGTTGCCGATCCCAGCTTTGTGCAGCCTGATGCGCAGTATCGGCTCGACGCAGACCTGTGTGGTCGCCATTCGGCCAATGCCTATGGCTTCTTTGCAGCACAGGGCTTTCGCAGCATGGGCGCAGCGTTCGGTCAGGGTGCGGTTGAGGCGCTGTTGCGGATTGCCCGGGTCAAGGCGATGGGGCGCGATTACCGGCGAATGCAGCCGCACTGATCGATCACTTGGCAAGCTCCACCAGGTCCGCAATCTCCGCCACGGCCAGCCCGAATTCGGTAGTCAGCACGGCCAGATCGCTCGCGCGCGCCATCTCGCCGTCGTCTCGCATGATCGCGCAGATGACCGCTGCATCGCCTGCGCCCGCCAGCCGCGCCAAGGCCACCGCCGCCTCTGCCGCCGCCGGGCGTTCCGCGACGCCGCCTGCCGCCGTGATCAACGGGAACACGTGGCCGGGCGAAACCAGATCGTCGCTGGTCGCAGTGGCGGCCACTGCGACCTGGACGGTCAGCGCGCGATCTGCGGCGGAGATGCCGGTGGTCACCCCGCTGCTGGCCTCAATCGAGCGCCCGAACGGGCGGCCTGATTGCCGATCCCCGCCGGCGTTGACCAGCCCGATCCCCAGTTGCAGCGCGCGCTGCTGAGTCAGGGCGAGGCAGATCAGTCCGCGTCCGTGCGTGGCCATGAAGTTAATCGATTCGGGGGTGACATGCTGCGCTGCGATGCAGAAATCCATATCCCCGCGCCGGTATTGGTCACCCGTGAGCACAATGATCCGGCCCCGCGCCAGATCGGCGATCGCTTGATCGAGCGCGCTCATGCCGCGTCCGGGGCAGGTTGCGCCAGGCTGCGCGCGCCTTGCACCACTTGCCGCGCCACCAGCTCCAGCTGCAACCGTACCCGGTCATCCAGGCATTCACCATCGGGGGAAAACAGCCCGTGATACGTGCGGATCGTCGCCCCCATCGGCGTGGGCCAGCCGCGCAGCGCGTGGACGATGCTGCGCAGCGTCTGCATCGTGCTCATCGTCGCCTGATCGCCGTAAGCCGTGGCCAGCAGGCCGACCGCGCGGCCATCGAGATAGGGCCGCTGGTCCTGCGCCAGCTCTTCCAGGTAATCGAGCGCGTTTTTGACCAAGCCAGAGATGGTGCCGTGATAGCCAGGCGCGGCGATCACCACGCCATCGGCCTGCCGCACGGCCTCGACCAGCTCGGCCCCGTCAGCCAAGCTATGCGTGCTGCTGCGATAATGCGGCAGCGCGGCCAAGTAAGCCCCGCCGAACAGCGTGACCTGCGCGCCCTGCGCTTCGGCCTGGGTTGTGACCGTGCGCAGTGCCTGTTCGGTGGCGCTGGCGGGGTTCACCGTGCCGCCGATGGCAACGATTCGTGGGGTCATTCTGGACTTTCCTTTTCCATATAAGCGCGCAGTGCGGCCTGTTGCTCGGGCGCAAGCCTCAGCCCCAATTTGGTCCGCCGCCATAGCACGTCATCGGCGGTGCGTGCCCATTCCCGTTCGATCAGGTGGCGCAGTTCAGCCTCGGTCAAGCCGTGCCCAAAATGGACCCCGCAATCGGCGAGAGTCCTGGCCTCGCCCAGAACCGCCGGGGCCAGCGTGCCATACCCCCGGATCAGCCGCTGCGCCCAACCGGGTTGCAGGAACGGATAGCGCTGTTGCAAAGCGGCCACTTGCGCCTCTGCACCATCGGCAGGGAAATCGCCGCCGGGCAGCGGCTTGCAGTCGGTCCAATGCGGCCGATCGAGCACCGGCAACCGCTCCGCCAGATGATCGAGCGCGTCCTGCGCCAGCGTGCGATAAGTGGTGATCTTGCCGCCAAACACCGACAGAATCGGCGCGCCTTCGGCTGCGTCCGACAGTTCAAAGGTATAGCCGCGCGTGGCCGCTTCGGGTTTGCCGCTGCCGTCATCGATCAAGGGCCGCACGCCCGAATAGGTCCAGATCACATCGGCCGGGGTAACGGGCAGGCGGAAGAACCGGCTGGCCCCTTCGCACAGGTACGCGATCTCCTCCGCGCTGGCAGTCACGGCATCAAGCCCGGCCTTGTGATCAACGTCAGTGGTGCCGATCAGGGTAAAGTCCTGCTCATAAGGGATCGCAAAGAAAATTCGGCCGTCGGGCAGCTGGAAGAAATAGGGGTTGGCGTGATCGAACAGCTTGCGCACCACGATATGCGATCCGCGTACCAGCCGGATTGCGCGGTGCGCGGCCTCGCCGCTGTTGTCCAGCACGCGCAGCACTGCTGGTCCAGCGGCGTTAATCACCGCCCGCGCCGCAAAGACGCCGTGCGGGGTGTGGATGTGCCACACGTCGCCGACCCGCTCCAGCCGCTTGACCGGGCAATGGGTGCGGACCTCTGCCCCGCGATCCGCTGCATCGCGGGCGTTGAGCACCACCAGCCGCGCATCATCCACCCAGCCATCCGAATAGACGAAGCCGTGCTTGAATTCGGGCTTCAGCGCCGCGCCCGCTGGATGCCGGTCCAGCCGGATTGTTTCGGTTGCGGGCAAACGTTTGCGCGCGCCGATATGGTCATACAGGAACAAGCCCAGCCGCAGCAGCCAGCGCGGACGCAGCCCCGGCACCCACGGCAACACGAACCGCAGCGGCCAGATGATATGCGGGGCAATCGCCCACAGTTTCTCGCGTTCAGACAGGGCTTCGCGCACCAGCCCGAATTCGTAATGCTCCAGATAACGCAAGCCGCCATGGATCAGCTTGCTGGAGTTGGACGAGGTGCCACTGGCCAGATCCTGCGCTTCCAGCAGCAACACCCGCGCGCCGCGCCCGGCGGCATCGCGCGCGATTCCGCAACCGTTGACGCCGCCGCCAATCACCGCGACATCGAACAGATTCGGGCCAAGCAGTTCAGGGGCAGTATTCTCCACGTGCGGCGGCCTTTGGGTCAAAGCGTCAAGGGGCCGTGCGTCAGGTGCGGCAAGACGTGCCGCGCAAACAGATCGCACTCCTGCGCGTGCGGATAGCCGGACAGGATGAACGCTTCGATCCCTTCAGCCTGATAGGCGCGCAGCTTGGCCAGCACCTGATCCGGCGTGCCGACAATCGCCGCGCCGCAGCCCGAGCGTGCACGCCCGATCCCGGTCCACAGGTTGTCTTCCACAAACCCGTCACCGCCCGCCGCACTGCGCAATTCGGCCTGGCGCTGGACGCCGAAGTTCTGCGCATCGAGCGACTTTTCGCGGATCGCGCGCCCGGCTTCATCATCCAGTTTGGACAGCAGCCGGTCGGCATAGGCGCGCGCCTCCTCCTCGGTTTCGCGCACGATCACATGGGCGCGATAGCCGTATTTGAGGGTGCGGCCAAAGCTGGCGGCGCGCGCCTTCATATCGGTGATCGTCTCGCGAACCTTGTCCATCGTATCGGGCCACATCAGGTAAACGTCCGCCGCCTCGGCTGCGCATTCGCGCGCCACCGGGCTCAGCCCGCCAAAGTACAGCGGCGGGCACTTGCCCGACAGGGTGGTCATCCGCGGCGGATCAAGCTCCAACTGATAGAACTCGCCGTGGTGTGACAGATGCTCGCCATTCAGCATGGTCTTGAGGATTTTCATCGCCTCAACCGTGCGGGCATAGCGTGGACCGCCCTCTAGAGTTTCGCCTGGAATGTCCGACGAAATGATGTTGATCGTCAGGCGCGGCAACCCTCCGGGGGTGGCTCCGAGAATTTGGTCCAGCGTGGCGATCCGGCGTGCCAGTTGCGGCGGCCAGTCCTCGCCGATCCGCACCGCCATCAGCAGCCGGATCCGCTGGACCTGCGTAGCCACCGCAGCGGCAAATACCGTGGTGTCCAGCCCCAGCGCATAGCCTGACGGCAGGAGGACATTGTCAAACCCGCCCTCTTCGGCGCGCAGCACGATATTGCGGCAATGCTCCCAGCTGGATTGGAGCGCGGGATCGGGCACGCCCAGGAATTCGTAGTCATCATCGCACAGCGCGGAAAACCACGATACTTCACATTGCTGTTGCGCCTGAGTCATCACGGCAGCCGCTCCCCGCGCGCAGCGACCAGCACCGCATACCAATCGGTGCGGGTCCAGCGGACCTTGAGCGCTGCTGCGCCCTCGGCAATCCGCTCGGCCTGCTGCGATCCGATGATCGGAATGATCCCGGCGGGGTGCGCCATCAGCCACGCATAAGCCGCAACACTGCGCGAAACGCCTTGCTCAAGCGCAACCTTGTCGAGCGCGGCGGCCACCTCACGGTCGCGTGCCGTCTCCGGATTCGCCAGCCGTCCCCCACCCAGCGGCGACCAGGCCAGCGGGGTCAGCCCCCGGTGCATCGCCTGATCAAGCTCACCGTTTTCAAAGCAGGTGATCCGCAGCGGGCTGATCTCAGGCTGCGTCGTGACCAGCTTGTGGTTCAGGAAATGGTTCAAGACCGCTGTCTGTTCCAAGGCAAAGTTGGACACCCCCAGGCTGCGGACTTTGCCCGAAGCCACTGCATCGTCGAGCGTCCGCGCGGTTTCCTGCGGGTGCGCCAGAATATCAGGGCGGTGGATTTGCCACAGATCGATCGTATCGGTGTTCAACCGCGCCAACGAAGCATCGATTGCGCTGCGCAAGTACTCCGGCGACTGATCGTACGGCAGCGGTGGCACGATTCCGCCCTTGGTCGCCAGCACCATCCGGCTGCGCAGGCCCGGTTCGCTCGCCAGCACCTCGCCCAGCAGCGCCTCGGCATCGCCGAAGCCCCCCCTCCCATCTGGACCGCTGCCGTTAAAGCCATAGATGTCGGCGGTATCCAGGAACGTAATCCCCGCATCCAAGGCCGCATGGACCAGCCGCGCGGCATCCGCAGCGCTGCGGCCATTCTCGGCCAGCCGCCACATCCCCCAAGCAATCGGGGATACTTCAATCCCGCTGTGGCCCAGCATGCGGGTGGCGGGGGGCAAGTTCAGTTCGCTCATGGATATTTCCTGGCTGGTGGAGCGACCGAAGCGCGCTCAATGAGTTGGTGCGGCAAACGGCGGTGAGTGATGTCACCCCCGGCGATGAGGATTTCGGCGGCGGTGCGCGCCAGCTCGGCCATCGGCTGGTGGATTGTGGTCAGTGGCGGCCAGACGGTGCGGGCCAGCGTGGTATCGTCAAACCCGGCGACCGACAGCTGCCTCGGCAGATCGATATTCCGGTCATGCGCCACCGCCAGCACCCCCGCCGCCATATCATCGTTCGCAGCGAAGATCGCAGTGGGCGGATTGGGCAGATCGAGGAGCACCCCGGCCGCGCGTGCGCCGCTCTCAAAATCAAACGCGCCGTCGCAGACCAGTGCCGGTTCATAGCCGATCCCGGCCCGGTCGAGCGCACGGCGATAGCCGAACAAGCGATCGTCCGAAGCCATGTGGTTGGGGTGGCCCTTGATAAACCCGATCCGGCGGTGCCCGGCATTGATCAGATGCGTGGTCATATCATCCGCCGCCTGGGCATCGTCCATGAACACCGAACTGGTCAGCGCGTGGTTGGTTCCGGGCGAAATCCGCACGAACGGAATGTCCATCGCCTCCAGCGCGCGCAGCACCGGGTCGCAATCGGTGACGGGGGAGGACAGGATGATCCCGTCCACGTGGGTTTCGGTCACCAGCCCGCGCACCTGTTCGCCCACCAGCGGATCGGCCACGTCAACCGGCTGGGCCAGCAAGCGAATGCCGTTGGCTTTGCAGAATTCCCAGCAGCCGGTCTGGATCTGGTACATGTAATAGGGGCTGTGATTGTCATAGATCAGCGCGACCTGATTGCTCTTCGCGCCCGAAAGAATGCGCGCGGCCACGCTGGGGCGGAAGTCCAGATCCTGCATCGCCGCCTCCACCCGTTCGCGGGTCTCGGTGCTGACATAGGGATGCCCGTTGAGCACCCGGCTGACGGTCTTGACCGCGACCCCGGCCTTGGCGGCGACATCGCGGATGTTGGAGCGTTCGCTCATTGCGCGGCGATCCCGGCGAATAGCGGCGCGAAGGCGCTATCGGGGCGGTAGAACAGCGGCGGCTGGCCGATCGGTGCGCTAACGCGGTGCGTACCCGGTGCAAAGTCTGCGCCGCTCCACACATGCCGCCAAATGCCCTCGCCGGGCAGGATCACATCGCGTTCCACCGCATGCTCCTCGATCACCGGGGCCACCAGCAAATCCCCGCCGTAAAGGTATTGATCCTGCACCGTCCAGAGCGCGGGATCAGCGGGATAGTGCAGGAACAGCGGGCGCTGCGCCGGGAGGCCAAGCGCGGTGGCTTCGTCGCACAGGTGCCGCGCATAGGGCGCAAGGTGCGCGTGAACCCGGCTCCACCGCGCAAAGCAGGCCAGCAGCTCAGGCGTGCTGTCATATTGCAGATTGTCGTCCGGGCGGTTGCCTTCGTGGCCGCGCATCACCGGCGCGAAGGCGGCGAGCTCGCACCAGCGCTGCATCAGTTCCACGCTGCGGACATTGCCGTGCAGCGAGGTGTAACCGCCGCAATCCGAATGGCTGTAGGCATTGCCGACCAGCCCTGCGGACAGCGCCGCAGTGATCACCGTGCCGATCCCGTCGTGGCGGGTGAAATCGACCGACTGATCGCCTGCCCACAGCAGCGGGCAGTGCGTTTGCACGCCCGAAAAGCCCGCGCGCATGAAAAATACCGCGTCGCCGGTCTTGCCCCGGCTCGCCACCGCTTGCGCATTTACCTGCGCCCACAGCACCGGCCAGCGGTTGTGCGCCTCCATCGGGTCAGAGCCATCGGCCAGCCGCACATCGGTGGGCAGATATTCGCCAAAGTCCGCCATCCAGCCGGAAATGCCGATGTCGAGCAGTTCTTTGCCAAGCACTTCTTCGGCAAACCAGTCGCGCGTTGCCGCCCGCGTGAAATCGAGCACGCCGCAGTCGAATTCGCCGAAATCGACGAGGTACACTTCATCGCTGTCCTGCCGCAGGCAGAAGTGCCCGCCTGTGCGCGCGGTTTCATACAGGATGCCGTCGTTGGCCAGATAGGGGTTGGCATAGGCCAGGAACCGGATCCCGCGCGCGGCCAGCGCAGCGATCCGTTCGGGCAGATCGGGGAAGCGCTGATTGTCGCGCCGCCAGTCCCAGAACAGGCGGCGGCCAAAGCTGGTTTCGCGCAGGCCCGCCCAGTCCTCGCACCACAGGCCGGACACCGCCGTGCCTGCCGCGATGAACGCCTCCAGCCGGTCGAAGCTGCGCGCACCGTCTTTCAAGCCCACGATGGCCCCGCCAATCGCCCAATCGGGCAGCGGCGGCTGGCGTCCGAACCGTGTCGAGAGCTGCCCGACCAGTTCCGCCGGGCCATCTGCGGCGTAGAATTCAAATGTGGCTTCCGCCGCCCAGACCTCGACCCGGTGCCGCGCCGGATCGCTGCAATCGATCACGCTGTAAGCCTGGGTGGTGCAATGGACCGCCAGCCAGCGCGAGGTCAGCAAGGTCGGCTGCGGGTAATTGGTGTGCCAGTAATCACCGCCCGCCATCCCGGCGGCGTCCATCAGGCGCGTCAGTTCGGTGGTCTTATCACGGCCCACGCCGGGCTCGCTGGTCCACATCGGAAAGGTCCGCCCGTTCAGCGCCAGATAGCTTAGCTGTTCGCCGCCGCCCCAGACAGCTTCGCCAGGCTCGGCATGAAAGTGCAGGTGCAGGCGGTCATAACCTGGACGCAGCAGCGTGGCGGTCAAGACATTGCCGGTCATGGTCAGCCGCGCGGCGGGTCCAACGTGATCGCTCAAGGTCACGGTCTCGCCATCCAGCACAAAGTCCACCGGAGCCAGCGCCCCACGCGGATCATCTTCGATCCGGAAGTTGCCGCGCGACATTTCGACGGTGGAATTGCCAAGCGCCATGACCACCGCCGGACAATCCGCGCGGTGCGACAGCACGGTCCGCCCCGCAAAGCGCAGGTCAAACCCGTTGTCAGTCACGATAAACCCGGTTTCCACGCGGTTTTGCTCTCCGTTGTCGCCCGTTGGCAGTCTGTTGCGGACTGTGGCGTTACGGCCACGGTCCGGTATATGACACCGCTTGACATATCCGGCCAATCGCCGCATTGCAAGCCGCACAAATGGTCGGGGCGGAATGCCACGGTCACAGCTTGAATCACGCCAAGACCACAACGGCCTGGCTTTTTGAGAGGGAGGATACCTCATGAAATCAACACTTCGCACCTCGGTCGCCGCAACTGCGCTGATCGCCTTTGCCGTACCTGCGATGGCGCAGGATGCCCCCGCTGAGTCTGATACCTTCGCCCCCGGCGAAATCGTCGTGACCGCGCAAAAGCGCTCGGAAAGCCTGCAATCGGTGCCGGTCGCAGTCTCCGTGCTCAGCGGCGAAGCGCTGGCCGACGCCAGCCGCCCCAGCCTGGAAAGCGCGGCGCAGATGGTGCCTTCGCTTAACTTCCTGAAGTCTGGCACCACGCTCAACCAGACCATCTTCCTGCGCGGCGTCGGCACCGCCAACTTCTCGATCGCAGGTGAGCCATCGGTTTCGACCGTGGTTGACGGGGTGGTCTATGCCCGCTCGGGCGAGGCCTTCAGCGATCTGGTCGATGCGGCGCAGATCGAAGTGCTGCGCGGACCGCAAGGTACGCTGTTCGGCAAGAACGCTTCGGCCGGGGTGATCAACATCACCACCCAGATGCCGAAGTTTGATTTTGGCGGCACGGTGGAGGCCAGCTATTTTGATCGCAACGAAGTGCGGCTGAAAGGCTCGGTCAACTTGCCGCTCAGCCAGGATTTCGCCACCCGCATCACCGGGTTCTATGGCGAATATGACGGCAACATCCGCAACACCGCGACCAACGAATGGGTCAACGGGTACAAGCATTGGGGCGTGCGCGGTCAGGCACTATACGAACCGAGCAACGATTTGCGCGTCTATCTGGCGGCGGACTATTACCGCAACGATGATGATTGCTGCGCCGATATCATCGCCACTGGCCCGCTGACTGGCGCGGGCGTGGCCAGCACCAGCCTGGCCTTTGGCGTGCTGCCCGCTCCGTTGGGGGCGGATACCCGCAGCGTTGCCCAGAACCTGGTCACCGCGACGCAGGAAGAAGGCTGGGGCCTGTCGGGCCAGGTCGATATCGGACTGGGCGATCACACCGTCACGCTGATCACCGCCTATCGCAACTGGGACAACACCGAAATCCGCGATGGCGACTGGCTGCCCCGGGCCTATGTCGGGTTCGTGCAGTTGCACGACAACGGCCCGCAAAGCTCCAACACGTTCAGTCAGGAAATTCGTCTGACTTCGTCAGCGGACAAGCAGCTGTCCTATGTGCTGGGCATGTATTACTCGCGCGCCGAGGCCGAGCGGACCTTCACCCGCAACGTCATCCAGTGCACGGCAGCCGTCGGTGCGCCCACCGGCGTGCTGATCCCTTGCGGCAGCGTCAACGCCAATCCCTCGACCACGCCTAGCGGCAGCGCCACCTTCGGGTCGGTGTTCGATAACTTCGCGCTGTTTGGCCAAGCCACGCTCAAGCTGGGTGAAAGCGCCCGGGTGATCGGCGGGTTGCGTTATACCGGCGATGCGCTGGGGGTTTACCACCGCCGCGTCACGCCGTTGGCGGGACCAGGCATCCAGCCCAACTTCGATATGGGCGTCTACAACCGGTATGTTGAACTGATCGCAGCGGGCAGCCTGCCAGCAGCGGCACAAACTGCCGCTGTCGCCGCTTCGAACGGCATTCCGTGGCGTGCGCGCGCCGAGAATGACAATGTCTCGGGCAAGGTCGCGTTCCAGGTCGATGTCAGCGACGATGTGATGGCCTATGCGAGCTACGCGCGTGGCTATAAGGGTCCGGCGTTCAACGTGTTCTACAACCTGACCGGCACCGGCACCAACGTGATCGAGCCGGAAACGTCGAATTCGTTCGAGGTCGGCCTGAAGAATACGCTGTTCGGCGGCGCACTGACGCTCAATCTCGCGGGCTTCTATGCCAAGTACGATAACTTCCAGGCCAACAATCCCGATCTGGTCGCAGGCGTAGTGGTCACGCGCTTCACCAACGCCGGCACGATCTCCACCCGCGGGGTCGAACTGGACCTCAACTGGAGCCCCAGCCGCAACACCTCGGTCACCGGCGGCGTCGCCTGGACCGATGCCCACGTTGATGCATTCAAGGTCGCCCCGGGCGCAACCGCGATCATCCCGCCGGGCACCAAGCTCGGCTTCGCGCCAACCTGGAAGGGTTCGGTGGGGATCAACCAGACGATCCCGACCGGCGGCTTTGCCGATGTGGCGCTGGGCGCATCCATGAATTTCCAGTCAGAGCAGCTATCGCTGTTCGCGCCTGACGCGGTACAGCGGCAGCTGGGCACGATCCCCGGCTATGCGTTGGTCAACCTGTCGCTCGCGCTGGTCGATCCGGAGGGCAACTGGAAGATCGCGCTGCAAGTCCGCAACCTGTTCGACAAGGCTTATCCGGCGGCGATCATCAACGGCGGCGTCAGCGGATCCTATCGCTACCAGATCCCGCGCGATGCCGATCGCTACTGGGGTGTGAACGCGCGTTTCAGCTTCTGATCGCGCCTTAATTTACGTGGATTACAGCAGGGCCTTCGTCGATGACGGAGGCCCTGATTATTTGAGCCGGACGTTCATTTAAGCTGGATCGGGAGTCAGCAATGCACAAGATCAATATCCGCCTGAGCTGGGCGCTGTTCATTGTGCTGTGCGTGGCGGGCATCTTCAACGCGATGGACCGGCCGATCATCGCGATCCTCAAACCCGATATGTCGGCCGATTTCGGCTGGACCGATGCGGATTTTGGACGGCTGGCCTTTATCACGCAGATGGCCGCCGCGTTTGCGTTTCTGTTTACGGGCTGGTTGGTTGACCGGTTGGGGGTGTGGCGCTCGATCATTGTGGGCGTTTCAACCTGGAGCCTGGCCGCCATCGCCCACGGCTGGGCCAGTTCGGCCTGGCATGTCGTGGCGGCGCGAATCGGCCTGGGCGCGACTGAGGCAGTCCAGACCCCGCTGACGATCAAGACCGTGGCCACGCTGTTCCCGCCCAACCAGCGCTCGTTCGCGTTCGGGGTGGGCACCGCCATCGCCGGGGCGGGGACTTTGTCGCTGCCGTTCTTCATCCCGGTCCTCGCTGCGGCAATCGGCTGGCGCGGGGCGCTGGTACTGGGCGGGGTGGCGGGATTTGTGACCCTGGCAATCTGGCTGTGGCTGGCGCGCGGGATCACGTTCGACGACGGCGCCGAAGACCAGACCCGCGACTATTCGGACGACGGCGCGCCCTATGGTCCGATCCTGATGGACCGGCGGACCTGGGCGATCGTGATCGCCAAGGCGCTGTCCGACGCAACCTGGTGGCTGATCAATTTCTGGCTGCCCGACTTTTACCGCAAGACCTATGGCCTGACCACCGAAGAGCTGGCGGTGCCCTTGGCCTTGGCCTTCTTCGGTTCTGGCGCCGGCGCGCTGCTGGCGGGATGGGTTTCAACCCGGCTGCTTGAGCGCGGTTGGAGCGTCAACCGGGTCCGCAAGACCGTGATGCTGGTATCCGCGCTGATCGTGCTGCCGCTGCCGTTCGTGCTCCAGCTCAATTCGTTCTGGCCGGTGGCGATTATGATGGGGGTGGTGATGGCCGGTCACCAGGGCTTCTCGCTGTCGATCTTTTCCACCATCACCGATGTGGTCCCGCGCGATAAGGTTGGCCGGGTAACTGCCTTCGGGGCGTTCATGGGCAACATGGGCGGCGCGTTGATCCAGCTGGTCACGGGAGCGGTGTTGACCGCCGGGCTGGGCTTTACGCCGCTGTTCATCTTTGCCGCCTTGTCCTATCTGACCGCGCTGCTGTGGCTGCACCTGCTGTTGCCGACGATCCGCCGACCGGGCGAACTTGCGCCGGGGTAAGCCCGCGCCCGGCTCGTTCTGACACCGCAGGACAGAAGTTCCGCGATCTAGCCCAGTTGCAACAACGCCGGATCGCCGCCTTGCGCCATGATGTTGATCGAAATCGCGCGCTCGTTGGCATAGCGGTGCAATGCGTGCGGCCCGCCTGCCTTGGGCCCGGTGCCCGACAAGCCGACGC
>JANORN010000136.1:0-3011 GCA_031415355.1 Novosphingobium sp.
CGCCGAAGTGGTACAGTGCGATTTGCTGGATGGCGCTGCTGCGCTGGCGTTGGTGGCGCAGTTGGCAGAGCGCCTGCCCGACTGGCGCGTGCTGGTGAACTGTGCCGCCGTGTTCCGCCCCGATAGCGCCGCCGCGCTTGATCCGGCGATCTTTGCCGAGGCGATGACGGTCAACGCGCAGACCCCTACCCGGATGGCGCAGGCGTTTCTGGCGCAAGCCCGCTCCACTGGCGGCAAGCGGGTGATCCAGTTCCTTGATCAGAAGCTGCTGAATCCGAACCCAGATTTCTTCTCCTACACCATGGCCAAGCATGCCTTTGCCGCGACCATACCGATGCTGGCGATGGCACAGCCGCGCGCGGACGACCGCGTCTATGGCTTGGCCCCCGGAGCCATGCTGCCCAGCCACGACCAGCGCGATGAAGAGCATGAAGCCAGCGGGCGGATGAACCTGCTGCACCGCCTGACCGATCCGCAGGAACTGGCTGATGCCGCGCTGTGGCTGGCGCAGGCCTGGCTGGCGAGCGGGGAAACGCTGTTCATCGATTCGGGCCAGCACCTGCTGGCCCAGCCGCGCGACGTGCTCTATCTGGCGCGCGAATAATTCGTTCAGATCGTTATAGCGAGCGTAGCGAAGCAATTCCGGAGCCAATTGCGCTGAAGCCCCCGATTTCTTCGCGGCGCTCCCAAATCCCGCTCATCCTGAGCTTGTCGAAAGACCATCGTGTGCAGGCTGCGGTGCCGTAACAGGCGGGTACTTCGACTAGCTCAGCATGAGCGGGTTGGGTAGAGTGTCAGTGGTTGTTGATGCGCTGAACTACCGCTTCTTCCCCGCCAATTCGGCGATCAATGCCGGGGCCGGATAGATGGTCCGCAGCGCCTCCTGCACCGCCGCCGTGCTGACCACGACGGTCCGGTTGAGCGCGGGATCATAGCCATAGTTCCCGCCGAGCGAGTGGATGTTGCCATCAAACGCCGCGCCGATCACCGAGCCATCGCGTGCGATCACAGGTGAGCCGGAATTGCCGCCGATGATATCGTTGGTGGTGACGAAATTATAGACCGCGGCCTTGTCAATCCGCCCCGCGTTGGCAGCAAAGCCGGCTGCCAGATCGAACGGTTCGTTGCCAGTGGCGCGGTCAAACGTGCCGCCCAGCGTGGTCACTGGCGGCACCGCTGCGCCGCGTTCCAGCCAGCCTTCGACCTTGCCATAGCTGATCCGCAGCGTGAAGGTGGCATCGGGGTAGAGCCCAGCGCCATAGGCCGCGAACCGCGCCGCCGTCAGCCGCGCCCCGGCTGCCGCCAACGGCCCGTTGATCTGCGCGTTGCCAAACCGGGTCAGCTCGCGCTGGCGGGCATCAAGCTGGCGGGCATAGACGATCATCGGATCGGTCGAGGCGTCAATCGCGGCCTGGCCGCCCTCCCACAGCGCCTTGCGCACTGCCGAGTCGGCCAGCTTGGTACCGCTCACCAGCCGCGCGGCGAGCTGCTCGGGCGATTCCTTGCCCAGCAGCAGCTTGGTGTCGGCATCGTCCGCGCCCAGATATTCGCGCGCCTTCGACAAGCTCCATTCCAGCGTCAGCTGTTCCAGCCACGGATAGGTCGGCGCATCGTCAAGCAGCGTCTTTTCGAGCAGCGGCAACGCTGAATCGGTGTAGCCCGGCAAGCGTTCGCCATTGGGCTTGGCGCGTTCAGCGGCGGCGCGGACCAGCCGCTGGGCATCGGCCAGCAGACCGCTGTTGGGGCTGATATAGGACCGCGCGATGTAGGTTGCGCGCGCGGCTTGCATTGCCGTATCGACGTCGGCCCAGGGATCGCCGAGCGCGGTATTGCCCGCCGAACGGCTGCGCAGATCGGTTTCGCCGTCGGTGAGTTTCTTGACGAAGGCCGGATCGCTGAGCGCCTTGACGCGGCCGATGAAGACCTTGAGGCTGTTCTCAATTCCGTTAAGCTGGTCGAGCCCTTCGCGGTACTTCTCCGGGCTTTCCTGCATCTTCGCAATCAAGCGCCCGCGCAGTTCGGATAGCGTCGTCACCGTCACCGGCAGCCGCACCTCGCGCTCGTAGGCGACTTGGCTCAGCGTGAACAACCGCGAGGTTGAGCCGGGGTTGCCGACCACGAAGGTCGCTTCGCCCGGCTGCGGATTGCGCGGATTCCATTTCAGGAACGTCGCGCTTTTGACTGGCTTGCCGTTTTCATAAGCGCGCAGGAACGACGCATCGAGCGAATAGCGCGGAAAGTTGAAATTGTCCGGATCGCCGCCAAAGGTTGCAGCGCGGTCTTCGGGCGCCCAGACCAGCCGCACGTCCGAATATTTGCGATAGGTGTACAGCTTGTACTGCCCACCGCCGAACAGCGTGACCACCTGGCAGCGCGTGGTCGCCTTGTCGGTGCAGCCGGCCGTTTCAAGTTCGGCCATCTTGGCATCGCGCGCCTTGGTCAGCGCCTCGCCCGTGCTGGCCCCGATCGCGGCTTTGACATCAGCGGTCACGTCACGGATTGCGGTCACCACTTCGGCCTGCTGGCCCGGACATTTCAGCTCGGCGGGACGCAGCGCTGCGACGAAGCCTTTGTTCAGCAGGTCATTGTCGGCGGTCGAATTGTTCTGGATGCAGCTGGCGACGCAGTGGTGGTTGGTCAGGATCAGACCTGCATTCGAAACGAAGCTGGCCGAGCAGCCCCCGGTCAGCCGCACCGCCGCGCCGCGCACCCGGTCCAGCCATTGCTGATCGGGAGCCCAGCCATAGTCCTTGCTCATCCGTTCCGCCGGAAAGCCATCGAAGGTCCACATCCCTTCATCGGCGCGGGCCGGAGCGGAGAGGGCGAGCGTCAGGCCAAGTGCGGTTCCGGCAAATGCCAGCATACGAACAGTCATAAAGTTTCCTCATACTGCAACTTCGTGAGGTGAAGCTATGCCACGATCATTGCCGCACCGCGCGCGCTTGGCAAGTGAAGAGCGCGCGGGCGGCTTGCAAATCAGCGTTTGGTGGCCAGGCTGTGGACCGGGCCGA
>JANORN010000137.1:0-5870 GCA_031415355.1 Novosphingobium sp.
GTGACGTTCACCGCGCAATGCACTCCGTTCCGGCATCTCGGATTTTTCCCCGATATGGCTCCGGTGTGGGACTGGATGGGCGGACAGCTGGCGGACAAGCCAGACGCTGCGACCCTCAACCTGTTCGGCTACACCGGCGTCGGCAGCCTGGCGCTGAGCCACTACGGGCCGGTGACGCACGTCGATGCCAGCAAGAAGTCAGTCGCCCAGGCGCGCGAGAACGCGGTGCTGTCAGGCATGGCCGAGCGCCCGATCCGCTGGATTGTGGACGATGCGGCGAAGTTCACCGCGCGCGAAGTGCGGCGCGGCAAGCGTTATGACGGGATCATCCTTGATCCCCCCAAATTCGGGCGCGGGCCGGAGGGCGAAGTCTGGCGGATCGAGGAACACCTGCCGCGCCTGGTCGGCGATTGCCGCCAACTGCTGGACGGAGACAGCAAGTTCCTGTTCCTGACGGCCTATGCGGTGCGGATGTCGTCGCTCGCGCTGGCGGGGCTGCTCGATGAGGTCTTCGCCGATCTGCCCGGCACAATCGAACACGGCGATCTGGCGGTCCGCGAAGATGGACCCGGCGGACGCCTGCTGCCAACTGCGATCTTCGCACGCTGGTCCAATCCCGGCTAAAGGCCTTCGCATGACTGATTCGCTGATCCTTGAAGTGGCCGAATTCGAACACGATGTCCTGACGGGCATCTATTCGGAAGAAACCGGGCGTGCCCAGCCGTTGCGGTTTACCATCTCGGCCAGCCTGAAGCCGATCACGCATTACGACGCGGCGACGCCGCTCTGTGCCAGCAAGAACTACATGGACCTGAAGTTTGCCGCGTCCGACGCGCTGCCACAAGGCGTGCATTTCACGCTGATTGAGGCGGTGGCGGATCACGTTTGCGACACGCTGTTTGCGCAGGACGCGCGGATTGACGCGGTGACGGTGAAAATCGTGAAGCTGGCGATCAGTGAAAATGGTGAGCAGATCGGCGTCACCCTGACCCGGCACCGCCGCTGATGCGGGTGCTGCGGATCGCGGGCTTGCCAGACGACGCGCTGGAAGCTGCGGCGGTGTTTTATGCGGAACTTCCTCCCCCATGGGGGAGGGGGTCCAGCGTAGCTGGTGGAGAGGCACCGGCGGGTACTCCTGACGTTGAAGGGGAGGATGTGGTGATCGTCTTCCCGCCTGCGGATCACACGCACCGCGCTTGGCGGCTGGCTGCCGTGCAGGGCCTGGCGCGCGACCATGCGCCGCTGCGCGTCAACGCGCTGGCCAGCGACGATCCCGCCGCGATTGAATCGGCACTGCATTATCTGGAGCAAGCCGAAGGCCTGACCGGGCAGTACCTCACGCTCGATGGCCTCGGTGCGGGTGACGTGATACCTTTGCCGCAATGACCACGCCGCAGCCCCTGTTTGACCAGTTTCAGCGCCGGATCACCTATCTGCGGCTGTCGCTGACCGATCGCTGCGATCTGCGTTGCGCCTATTGCATGCCCGAACAACAGACCTTTCTGCCGCGGGCTGAAGTGTTGACGCTGGAGGAACTGCACCGGCTGGCACTGGCCTTCATCGCGCGCGGGGTGACCAAACTGCGGCTGACCGGCGGCGAACCGCTGGTGCGGCGCGACATGATCGAACTGGTCAGTGCGCTGGGTCGGCAACTGGGAAGCGGTTTGGAAGAATTGACGCTGACCACCAATGGCACGCAATTGGCGCGTCATGCCGAGGCCCTCTACGCAGCTGGGGTGCGGCGGATCAATGTTTCGCTCGATACGCTGGACCGCGCCACCTTCGCGCGATTGACCCGGCGTGACAGCCTGCCGCAGGTGCTGGAAGGAATTGCCGCTGCGCAGGCCGCCGGGCTCGCGGTGAAGCTGAACACGGTGGCGCTGAAGGACGAAAACGCGGCGGAACTGCCCGATCTGATCGCCTGGGCGCATGGGCAGGGCATGGACCTGACCCTGATCGAGGTGATGCCGCTGGGGCTGGTCGATGGCGACCGGATCGATCACTACCTGCCGCTGACCACGGTGCGCGCGGAGCTGGAGCAGCGCTGGACGTTGACCCCCAGCGATCACCGCAGCGGCGGCCCGGCGCGCTATTTTGACATTGCGGATACCGGCGGACGTTTGGGCCTGATCACGCCGCTGACCGAAAACTTCTGCGCGGGTTGCAACCGGGTTCGCGTGACCACCACCGGCCAGCTCTATCCGTGCCTGGGCGGCGGCGAGATGGTCGATCTGCGCGCGGCGTTGCGTTCGCTTGACCCCGATCCGGCTCTGGCGGCGGCGCTGGACCGGGCAATGCGGATCAAGCCCGAACGCCATCAGTTTGCAATTTCCGCGCCCGGTGAAGCGCCAGCATTGGCGCGGCATATGTCGGTAACGGGGGGCTGAATGGCCGCGCAGCTCGTGTTTCTGGGACGTTTGCAGGATGTGGCGGGTGCGCCGTCGCTGCCTGTGTCGCCCGGCTCGCTGGAAACCGTGCTGGCCGCGTTGCCCACTGAACTGGCGCTGGCCGTGCTCGATGAACGGGTGCGGATCGCCTTGAATGGCGAATTGATCACGGCGCGCGGCGGGATCGTGCTGGCCGATGAAGACGAGTTGGCGTTCTTGCCGCCGGTCAGCGGGGGCTGACGTGGCAATCGACGTCCGCCTGTTGACCGCGCCGTTCAATCCCGGCGCGTTGATTGGTCCGTTCACTGCGGCGCATCCGGGGTTGGGGGGTATCTGCACTTTTGTCGGAGAGGTGCGCGGCGCTGACGGCGTTGAGGCGTTGGAACTGAGCCATTATGCCCCGCTGACCCTGCCGGGGATGCAGGCGCTGGCCGAGGCGACCGCCGCGCGGTTCGGCTTGCTCGGCCTGCTGATCGTCCACCGCACCGGGCTGCTGCATCCCGGTGAGCCGATCGTCTGCGTGTCCGCCGCCGCGCTGCACCGCCGCGCGGCGATCGATGCGACTGATTGCACGATGGATCATCTCAAAAGCGAATCATGGTTCTGGAAGCGCGAACGGCGTGGTGGGAACTGGCACTGGATTGAGCCGCGCGGCGATGACTATGCCAGCCTCGCGCGCTGGGGCTAATTGCGCAGCGTGTTGCCCAAGTCGGCGAGCACGGCATCTTCCTGCATGACCAGCGCGGTCACCCGTTCGCGCACCAGCGCAATCGGCGCCGCAGCCTCGCCAGCAACACGTTTCGCCGTGTAGAGCGCATCGAGATCGGCCAGCGCGATCATCACCTGGCTGCGCGCGGCTTCAAGCTCGGCCACGGCCACGGTGGCGACTGACCAGCTTTCACTGGCAACCGCCGCGCCGCGGGCCGCGCTGACCAGCCTGCGGGCGCGTGATTCGCGGGATTGGAAGCGGGCGTGGCCGGCGCGGGCGCGCGCTTCGATCTGGTCCAGCCGCGCGGCGAGTGCAGGGTCGGCGGCTTCGGGTGACGGCGCAATCGGCGTTACCACTGGCGGATTGATGGTCCCCGCTACCCGCTCGGCATCGCGGCGGGCGAGCGACGGAAATGCGCCGTCCGGCGTTGCGCAGGCGCTGAGCAGCAAGGCGAGGGCGGTGGCAGCAAGGGCGCGTCCGGCGTACATGCCACCGCCCATAGCACGCCTGCGCCGCGATGCGAGCGGGAAGCGAAAGTGCCCAAAATCCGACTCCCGATGCGTTGACAGTTGGGGACTGTTGGACTAACGGCAGCCCTTCTTCGGGCCACCTTGCTGTCTGGCAGGGTTCCCGGCATGTTGCCTGAACCACCGCGTGGTGCGGGTGATACAATGGAATTTCGGCCTGCGGGCTAAGGAACGGAACACATAACCATGTTCGCAGTAGTGCGCACGGGCGGCAAACAGTACCGGGTTGCTGCCGGAGACAAGATCGCGGTCGAAAAGCTCAGCGGTGAAGCCGGTGAGACCATCACCTTGGGGGACGTTTTGCTGGCCGGTGACGGCGGCGAGGTCAAGGATGCCAAGGGTCTGGTCGTTTCGGCTGAAATCATTGCTCAGGCGAAGAGCGAAAAGGTCGTCGTCTTCAAAAAGCGCCGCCGCCATAACTATCGCCGCAAGGCCGGCCACCGCCAGCAGCTGACGCTGCTGCGGATCCTGTCGGTCGGTGGCGTGGAAAAGAAAGCTGCCAAGCAGGAAGCCGCACCAAAGGCGGCACCTGCGGCTGCTGCGGAATAATCGGGGTAATCTGAGATGGCACATAAAAAAGCAGGCGGCTCTTCGCGCAACGGTCGCGACTCAGCCGGTCGCCGCCTTGGCGTGAAGAAGTTCGGCGGTCAGGAAGTGATCGGCGGCAACATTATCATCCGTCAGCGCGGCACTCGCGTTTATGCGGGCGTGAACGTGGGCATGGGCAAGGACCATACCCTGTTTGCGCTGGCTGTAGGCCGTGTGCGCTTTCACGCTGGCAAGCTTGGCCGCAAATATGTGTCGGTCGATATGGCGCAAGCAGCCGAATAGCGGATGGTCAATAACGGGCCATCCAAGATAGGATGGCCCCCGCCGGAACGATGATCCGGCTGAACGAGGGAGAGGGGCCAACCCATCTCCCTTTTTTCATGCCTCCCTCACCCACCGGTTTGTTGATGCGGCGCGCTCCGGGTGCGCCCTGACGCAAATCGTAACGCCATTGTCACGCCGCCCCTATAGTGGGGCAGCGGGGCCGAAGGACGGAGTGAGAGTGATGTTCATTCGCAGCGAAAGACTGTTCCTGCGGCCAGGCTGGCCCGAGGACTGGCAGGAATTGCATGCCCGGATCGCCGATGAAGGCGTGGTCCGCAATCTCGCCTCTGCGCCATGGCCCTATACCGCCGAGCACGCGCGTGATTTCGTCGGCCAGAGCCAGGACGCGCGCTGTCCGCATTTTCTGGTGACCCTGCCGACCAGCAGCGGTCCGGCCGCCTTGGTTGGCGGTGTCGGCCTAGGCCGGATCGATGGCGCGGTTGAACTGGGCTATTGGATCAGCCGCGCGCATTGGGGCCAGGGCTTTGCCACCGAAGCCAGTCGCGCCGTACTCAGCCTGGCGCGGACGTTGGGCCATCGCAGCATCGTGGCGGGGCACTTCATCGATAACCCGGCGTCGGGCGCGGTGCTGCGCAAGGTCGGGTTTGCGCAGACCGGGCGGCTGCGCCAACGGCACAGCTTGGCGCGCGGCTACACCGCGCAATCGTTAGAATACCGGCTGGAACTGGGCGACCGCTGCCATTGCGACGACGGTGAAGCCGCGATGCGCGCGGCGTAAACTGACTCAAACGGTCAAGCGCGCGTCGGCGAATTCGCTGTCTGATTTGGCGATCAGCGCGCGGTCATCGTGCTGCCACGGGTGGAAGCCCGGCCCGAAATAGCTGAGCCACTGCGGGAAGATCCGGCGCAACACGCCGGGGGTGCCAACCAGATACCAGTACAGCTGCAGCTTGACGCGTGGTCCGCGCAGGCCGTCCTGCGCCAGCAGATCGAGCGTGTCTTTCCAGCGGTTGCGCAGGAAGTTGATCGTGATGATCGCCATCAGCTTGCTTTTCAGCGACCAGCGCTGCCACCGGCTCCAGTGACGGGTGGCGTGGAGCCAGGTGTCATAGGCGACGCCCTTGTGCTCGATTTCCTCGGTTGCGTGCCAGCGCCACATCGCGGCGGTTTCGGGTTCGGCCCCGGCGAAGTGTTGCGGGTTGGCCAGAAATTCGTGCGCCATCATCGCAGTGAAATGCTCCAGCGCAATCGTTGCGGCCAGATTGATGATTGCGGGCCGTTCACGGATCAGTTCCATGATTTCGGCGATGCGGGTGTCGATCCGGCCCAGGTCATAGCCTGCGTCAATCGCCGCCTTGTTGAACACCACGTGTTCGCGGGTGTGGTTGATTTCCTGTTTCACGAACGCGCGAA
>JANORN010000138.1:0-10417 GCA_031415355.1 Novosphingobium sp.
CAGTTCCTTACGATCTGCCCCATTGGACAGGCCGGCGTAAGACATTTTGGTGCCAGGCACGGTTTTCTGCGGCGCGGCCAGATAGGCATCCAGCGTGATTTCATCCCAGGTTTCCCCATAAGCGACCATCGCCTTTGAATAGGCGAAGCCCGGCATAGTGCCCGCTTTGCGCCCGGCGACGCCAGCGAGCGTCGGCCCGATCCCGTTCTTGCCTGCCACGACCGCATGGCACGCCACACATTGCATGACCGCCTTTGGCTTTCCAGCAGCTGCGGCACCGTCGGCTGCCGCAGCAACGGCGCGTGTTTCAGGTTGAGCCGACGGCGCATCGCTGGCCGATCCGCATCCGTTCAGCGCACACACCAGCAGTGTCGCCATACCGCCCTTGGCCCACCCTCGCTTAGCTGCCGTCATAGTCACCGTCCTCGATCTCCACACTGGTCGTGGTTCCCACACGCCTTGATCCGTGGCCAAGCAACCTTTTGAGCGCATGGACTTGTCTCGCATATTGGCAACGGAATGCGCGCGGGCAAAGTGAAAACTGCGCTGCAAGCGTTGCACAATCCGCACGCTTGCGGGACATGTTCATTCCGCGGCCCCGAAAGCGCTTTGAAGGTCCGGGCGCTGGGCCTATCCGCCGCCACATGACTGCACCGGCTTCATCTCCGCTCTGGCGCACCGAGGCCGCTGCGATGGTGGCCTTGGCCGCGCCGCTGGCTGCGGCCAACTTGTTGCAGATGCTGGTCTATGCAATCGACGTGATCTTCGTTGCTCGGCTGGGCGAGCAGGCGCTGGCGGCGACATCGCTGGCGACAACGCTGTTCGGCCTGATGATGTGGTGTTTTTCAGGCCTGACCGGAGCCTGCGCGCCGCTGATCGCAGCCGAGCTCGGCCGCAAGCAGCACGCGGTACGCGAAGTGCGGCGCACGGTTCGGATGGCGCTGTGGCTGGCGGTGCTGTGTGGTGTGGCCGGGATGGCGGTGTGTCTGGCGGGGGAACGCTTGCTGCTGCTGAGCGGCCAAGACCCGGAAGTTGCCAGATTGGCTGGGCAATTCCTGACGATCCTGCTGTGGGCGATGATCCCCAATGTTCTGGCCACCGTTCTGCGCAATTTCGTTTCGGCGCTCGGCCGCCCGATCCTGGCGACCGCGATTACGGCACTGGCAATCGTGGTCAATGCGCTGGGCAATTACGTGTTCGTGTTCGGCCACTTCGGCGCGCCAGCGCTGGGGCTGGATGGCTCGGCGATTTCCAGCGTGATCACCGCGCTGATCATGCTCGCCGCCTATGTGCTGGTGATCGCGGGCGACCGGCGGCTGCGGCGCTATCATGTATTCGGCCGGATCTGGCGCGCGGAATGGGCGCGGCTGCGCGACCTGGTGCGGATCGGCACGCCGATTGCGCTAATCATCCTGGCTGAGGGCGGACTGTTTTCCAGCGCCGCCTTCCTGATGGGGCTGATCGGGCAAGCCGAGCTGGCCGGGCATACCGTGGCATTGCAAGTCGCCGCGCTGGCATTCCAGATTCCGTTCGGGATCGGGCAGGCGGCGACGATCCGGGTCGGCTATCACTTTGGCGCGCGCAATATCGCCGCGATTACAGCGGCCGGGCGCGCCGCGCTGGTCCTCGCGTCCGGCTATATGGTGGTTCCCGCTGCGGCGATGATCTTGGCGCCTTATTTTGTGCTGGGCCTTTATGTCGATCCCGCCGCGCCGCAAAATGCCGCGATGGTCGGCCATGCGGTGCAGTTCCTGGCGATTGCCGCCGCGTTCCAGTTGTTTGACGGGTTGCAAGCGGTGCTGGCAGGCACGCTGCGCGGTTTGCAGGATACCCGCATACCGATGCTGCTGGCCTTGTTCGGATACTGGATAGTCGGCTTTGGCACTTCGGTCTGGCTTGGCTTTTACACGCCATGGGCCGGGCTGGGTGTATGGACGGGCCTCGCTGCCGGGCTGGTGGTCGTGTCTGCTTTGTTGGCCTGGCGCTGGCGGAACCGCGCGGCGCTGGGATTGTTGCCGCAATAACCCGGCGTCGGGGTCGGCTTCGCGCTTGCCACGACGGACCAAGCACGGTTAGGTGCAGGCATGACTGACGAAAGCCTGCTCGCCCGCCCGATGGTGCTCGAAGAATTTCTGCCGCTGGTGGGGCAGAATTTTGTGGCGGACTGCGAACCCGCCGCGATCGAGATCAAGCTGATCGAAGCAACACCGCTGCGCGATCACGGCCAGACCGAGCGGCCGCCATTCATCCTGATCTTTTACACGCCGTCGGAATATATGCTGGGTGATGGCAGCTATATCTTGCGTTGCGGCAAGTGGGGACCAGACCGCATTTCGATCTGGTCCACCCTCGCCCCGGCCAAGGCTGACCCGGGCTATTACTATCAGGCCGTGTTCAATTGACCTGAGCCGCGCGGCATCTAATCAGCTACGCGCGGGGTAGAGCCCTTCCATCGCGATCACGTGAGTGATGCCAAGGTAGGGATTGCGAATACTGACTGGCTGGCTGCCACCGGCAATCGCATTGGTGACTGTACCGGCCACGTTGAGCCCGCCCAGCGTCACATCGGTTGCTGTGCCAGACGGCAGGTAAATCCACGGCAAGGCCGGGCCCGGTGTCGCGCCATCCTTCGTGCGCGCCAGCACCGCACCATTGGTTGGGGCCTGCAACGTTGCCTTGACCGTACTGGCCCCCAGCGACGAAGTGGAGGCAAAGGTGGCAGCATGGGTGTGCTGCGGCATCTGGGTTTGCAGCAGGGTGACCGATTCCGTGCCATTAACCTCGCCAAGCTGAACATTAGACAGGCCGGGACCGGTGCCCCAATGCATCATTGAGCGCGAGCGCAGATCAGGCAGCGCGAAGGTGGTCTGCCCATTGCCGCCAAAGGTGGTGCCAATCAGCGAAAACAGCGCCGTGTTCTGCGCGATCGAGACGGTCTGACCGTTGCACAGCGCGGTGCCGCGCGGAGCAAAGTTCCAGCCGCCCTGGATGATCTGGCCGATATAGAGATTGGACATGGTGTCGTTCTTTCATAAAATAGTGTCGGTTAGCCGGATCAGCTGCGCGACGGGAAAATGCCTTGCGTGGCGATCACATGGGTGATGCCAAGATACGGGTTGCGGATGCCAAGCGGCTGGCTGCCACCGGCGATCGCATTGGTGACCGTGCCCGCCACATTGAGCCCGCCCAGCGTGACATCCGTGGCCGTGGTCGACGGCAAATAGATCAGCGGCAGCGACGGCCCGGGGGTGGCACCATCTTTTGTGCGTGCCAGCACCGCTCCGTTGGTTGGGGCCTGCAACGTCGCCTTGGCCGAACTGGCGCCCAGCGAAGAGTTGGCGCCTGAGAACGTGGCCGTATGGGTGTGCTGCGGCATCTGGGTTTGCAGCAGGGTGACCGATTCCGTGCCGCCAGCTTGACCATTCTGAACCGAGGACAAACCGGAGCCCTGGCCCCAATGCATCATCGTGCGCGATTGCAGGTTGGGCAGGGCAAAGGTGGTTGAACCGTTCCCGCCAAACTGCGTGCCGAGCAGCGCAAACAGCGCCTGATTCTGGGAAATCCCAAGCAACTGACCATTGCACAATGCCGTCCCGCGCGGGGGAAAGTTCCACCCACCTTGCAGGATTTGGCCAAGATAAATACTGGACATGCGCACTTCCCCAAAAATGCAACATTGCGACTGCGGGCGCTTACGCCGGAATCCCCGGCTTGCCTTAAACGGTCACAGCAATTGCTGGTTTTAAAAAAATCTGGTGCGGCCCGGAATCTACCTATGCGAACTGCCCAGCCTGTCAATTGCAAACCAGCCAAAGCTGCGATTTATCACACCTGCTGCACGTGGAGAGCGGTTACCTGGGCATAGGCGGGGCCAAGCCGATGTTCTGCGGCAGCGCGTTGTTCCGGTGTTGCTGCGGCATGTTTGCTGGCGCTGTCCGCGACGAACGTTTGCTGCGGCAGCTTTGCATCGCGCAGCCCCGCCTGGCCCATCGCCGCTGTGTCAGCTGCCGCAAGGGCTATTCCGAACCGCGCCGCCGCAGCCGCTGCGCCGCTGCTCCGAATGTCCGGATAAGCAATCACCACCCCGCGCTCCGCCGACCAATACCGGACCGCTGCTGCGATGCACCGCTCCAGCACTTGCGCCGCATAGTCCGCTTGGGATTCGCCATCATAGCCGCTGAGGCCAAGTCGGCCGGCATCCAGCGCGCCCGGCACGATATGGATACTCGGCTGGGCCAATTGCGATACCAGCACCTCGACCGGATCGCGATGAAGATAGGCCCACCCGGCTGCGGGCAAGGCCGCGCGCAGTTCCGGCATGAACAGCGTATGCCACACCTCCAACTTAATCACATGGTTGTGCAGCGATGGCGACCGCTGCCGCCCGAGCGCCGCAACCATAGCCTTGATCGCCGTATCGGCCTGATCACCCGTCGTCCCGGTCACAGCGATCCACCGCAATACCGCGTCAAGCGGCTCTGGCTCGGAGGTTACGAAGGTGCCAGCGACCGCACTCAGCATTTGCGACAGCAGCGTCGAGCCGCAGCGTGACATGTGAAAGATCAGCCCACGCAGGGGCACGCCCGGTTCTGCGGCCGCCCCGGCCAGCAAGCCGTCCAGCGTCGTCCGCGTGCGCAGCAGCCAGTTGAGCGGCAAGGCGCTGGCCCGCCGGACTTCGTCTTCAAAAAACGGCGCGTCCAGTTGTTCGGTTCCAAACCACAGCCAATCAAACGCGGGTTCCGGCGCGCCGCTGGCCGAGCTGCCCGGCACTGATCGCGCGGGCAGCCAGCCCGGGCCGGGCCAGCCCTGCGTCATTACCGGCGCGGCGGCAAAGCGGCCCAGCCCTAGCGGATCGGGGCGCAGCACTGCTTGCAAGGCCGGCGCATCAAGTTCAAGCGCATGGTCTTCCGCGATTGTCCGCAACAACCCGGCGAAGGTATCCGCCTCGCGCTCCGCCCCCAGCCGGGCTTGCAGATCGGGCCGCGCCAGCACCAGCCGGACCACCTCATGCAGCGACAGCGGCAAGTTCAGCTGCATAGCAGGTTCGGACCCATCGGGCATGGCACGGCATTCCTTTCAGCAATTGCGGGCCACAGATAGCTGGCCAGACAGCAATGTCGAGCGGGGGCGGCCGCGCCGAAAAACGCTGGCACGGCGGCCTTGACGCCGCGCAGGACCGCACCCATATGGCCCCTGCTGGCACTCTTAACCCAAGAGTGCCAAGAACTATGTTTCACTGATAAATGGAGTATCCCATGGCATTTCGTCCCCTGCACGACCGCGTGCTGGTACGCCGCGTCGAAGCTGAAGAAAAAACAGCTGGCGGCATCATCATTCCAGACAGCGCCAAGGAAAAGCCGGCTGAGGGCGAAATCCTCGCCGTTGGCGAAGGTGCTTACAACGAAGACGGCGACCGGATCAAACCGGACGTCAAGGTGGGTGACAAGGTATTGTTCGGCAAGTGGTCGGGCACCGAAGTCAAGCTGGATGGTGAAGATCTGATCATCATGAAAGAATCAGACATCATGGGGATCATCGGCTGAAGCCGAAGCGTGGATTCACTGTGAACTTGCGGAGAAATCCGCCATTTTTTGAAAGGACAGCATCATGGCTGCCAAAGAAGTAAAATTCGGTCGCGACGCGCGCGAACGCATTCTGGCCGGGGTCGATATCCTGGCCAACGCCGTCAAGGTTACCCTGGGGCCCAAGGGCCGCAATGTGGTGATCGACAAGAGCTTCGGCGCACCGCGCATCACCAAGGACGGCGTCACCGTCGCCAAGGAAATCGAGCTGAAGGACAAGTTCGAGAACATGGGTGCGCAGATGCTGCGCGAAGTGGCCTCGAAGACCAACGATCAGGCCGGTGATGGCACCACCACCGCCACCGTGCTCGCCCAGGCGATCGTGCGTGAAGGCATGACCTCGGTCGCGGCCGGCATGAACCCGATGGACCTGAAGCGCGGGATCGATCTGGCGGTAACCGCCGTGGTCGCTGACCTCGTCAAGCGCTCCAAGCCGGTATCTGGCTCGGCTGAAATCGCACAGGTCGGGATCATCTCGGCCAATGGCGACGTCGAAGTCGGCAGCAAGATTGCCGAAGCGATGGAAAAGGTCGGCAAAGAAGGTGTGATCACCGTCGAAGAAGCCAAGGGCCTCGAATTCGAGCTGGATGTCGTGGAAGGCATGCAGTTTGATCGCGGCTATCTGTCGCCCTACTTCATCACCAACCCCGACAAGATGACCGTCGAGCTGGATAATCCCTATATCCTGATCCACGAAAAGAAGCTGTCGTCGCTGCAAGCGATGCTGCCGGTGCTGGAAGCCGTGGTGCAGTCGGGCCGTCCGCTGCTGATCATCGCTGAAGACATCGAAGGCGAAGCGCTGGCCACCCTGGTGGTCAACAAGCTGCGCGGCGGGCTCAAAGTGGCTGCGGTCAAGGCTCCGGGCTTCGGCGATCGCCGCAAGGCGATGCTGCAGGATATTGCGATCCTGACGCAGGGCGAAATGATCAGCGAAGATCTGGGCATCAAGCTCGAATCGGTTACGCTGACCATGCTCGGCCAGGCCAAGCGCATTTCGATCGACAAGGATAACACCACGATCGTCGACGGCGCTGGCGCGGCGGATGACATCAAGGCCCGGGTCGAACAGATCCGTGCCCAGATCGACACCACCAGCAGCGATTACGACAAGGAAAAGCTGCAAGAACGTCTGGCCAAGCTGGCTGGCGGGGTTGCCGTGATCAAGGTCGGCGGCGCTTCGGAAGTCGAAGTGAAGGAACGCAAGGACCGCGTCGATGATGCGCTCCACGCCACCCGCGCTGCGGTTGAAGAAGGCATCGTCCCCGGCGGCGGCACGGCATTGTTGTACGCCACCAAGGCATTGGCCGGGATGAAGGGCATCAACGACGACCAGACCCGCGGGATCGACATCGTCCGTAAGGCGATCCAGACCCCGCTGCGTCAGATCGCTATCAACGCCGGGTTCGACGGCGCGGTGGTATCGGGCAACCTGCTGCGCGAAGACGACGAAACGCAGGGCTTCAACGCTGCGACTGACGTTTACGAAAACCTCGTGGCGGCTGGCGTGATCGATCCGACCAAGGTGGTGCGCACTGCATTGCAGGACGCGGCCTCGGTCGCTGGTCTGCTGATCACCACCGAAGCGGCGATTAGCGAAAAGCCTGACGACAAATCCGCCATGCCCCCAATGGGCGGCGGCGGCATGGGCGGCATGGGCGGCATGGATTTCTGATCTAAGCGTACCAGCCACTCTGCAAAAACGGGCCGGGGGAGCAATCCTCCGGCCTTGTTTGTGTCTGCGTCATAGGTATTTCCACGCCCGCCCGTGCGCAAAGTGCGCTTCGTCGCGCGCACATTGCGGCAAGACAACGCGCGGTTAGACATTTTGAAAGCATCTTTGGGGTAGCTTCACAAACGTGATGACGGGACGGTTCCGAAATTTCCTTGGCCTGGTGGCGGCCAGCAGCGCGCTTCTGCTCGCCCCAGTGGCGGCGCAGGCCGATTCGCTGGAGGTCGCGTTTGACCAGGCGCTGGGCACCGAACTGCGCAGCAGTGTTGCGCTGCCGCCTGTGCCCAGCACCTCCCGGCCATTTGTACCCGCCGAACAGCCGCGCAGCTTTGGCTCTGGCCTGGAAGCCATGCTGGCTTCGGTCGCACCTGCCGATCAGGGGCGAATCGGGGTTGCCGCAGTGGACCTGGCGACGGGCCGCGCGGTATCGATTTTGGGTGATCAGCCATTCCCAATGGCCAGCACCAGTAAGATTGCCATCGTGGCGACGTTTCTGGACGGAGTGGATCGCGGGCGGTTCAGCCTGATTGACCAGTTCCCGATGATGATCCCGGTGCCATCGGCCAAGTTCTCCACCGCAGTCGCCCCAGTGCGGCGTGGGCCGCAGATGTCGGCGCAAAGTCTGATCGAGCTGACCATCACCCGGAGCGACAATCAGGCGACCGACGCGTTGCTGGCAGCCGTTGGCGGCCCGGCGGCGGTCAATCGCTGGATGCGCCAAGCGGGGCTAAACGGGCTGCGACTGGATCGTGATATCGCAACGCTGGTGCGTGACGATGGCGAGGTCAATCCGGCCAGCACGATTGATTCGCGCGACAGCGCCACACCGGTTGCGATGGTCAGGCTGATTTCGGGCATTTATCGCGGCGAATGGCTCAGTCCGGACAGTCGCCGGGTGCTGATCGGTGCGATGGAACGCTGCGTGACCGGCAAGCGCCGGATCCCCGGCCAATTGCCCGAAGGCACCCTGGTAGCGCACAAGACCGGCACGCTGAGCAACACCGCCAGCGATGTGGGCATCATTCATACGCCCGACGGCCGAGCCATTGCCGTGGCCATCTATGTTACCGGGCAAGGCGGCAAACGCGGCCGGGATGACCGGATCGCGACGATCGCCCGGGCAATCTATGACGGCTATCTGGCCGATGGATCGGGCTACCGCCGCACCGCTTTAAAATAGCGACTGCACTGCGCCGCTGGGCCTGCGCAATAGGTGCGCGCGCGTTTCCGCAAGACCTTGCGACAGGCCGATGTCTGGATTCGGACCAAATATCAGCATGGTCTTGGGAATTGCGCCGATCCGCGCTATGTTGTGCCTGCGACAAACCTTGAAGAGGTCTCACTGTGTACATGACAGGAAGCGATGCCACTCAAAATCCCTTGACGGGGCTGACGGGCAAACAACGGGAAGTCCTTGACCTCCTGATCCAGCATAAGACATCCAAAGAGATCTCGCGATCACTAGGAATTTCGCCGCATACCGTTGATCAGCGCATCAATATTGCCCGCAGCAAACTGGGCCTAGGCAGCCGCAATCAAGTCGCGCAGGAGTACCGGCGGCTGCGGGGAACCTTCGAAGAAGCATACGAACAATCCGTATATCAAAATTCCGATATGGCCGTGGCCGCGATTCCGCTGGATAGCAATGACCGGGGCAAGCTCGAATCTCTTCTGACCCTGGCGCAGCCAGAGTTATCCGTCCTAGGTCGCACTACCCTCTTCAAGGAACGAGGCGGCACAGAAGACTTCCGGGCTTGCCCTGAACTGCTTGACGGCCAGTGGGGCACCATAGCACGCTTAGGGATAATCGCTGGATTGGCACTGCTCTTCGCGGTTGCCATTCTGGGAGGACTAAGCTTGTTTTCAGTCGCGTCCCAATTGATGCTGGGAGTATAGTCGTCAGCGCAGCCCTGCCAGTCAACTCCCGGCATCAGGGAAAAGGGTGGAACATGAAACTGATGACTATGACTCCAGACATTGCGCAACTTCGCATCTCGCGTGAGCTCGCCGAAGCTGAAACCTCGTTGAACGACGCCTTGCTGAAACAGGCACAGCTCATGGCAACCATGGTGGCCGCGCGCCAAGGATCTGGCGGCAGTGTCAGCTTGGGCCAAGATGCCCTGATGCGACTGGTCAAATCGCAGCAGACCCTACTGAGTGCCGGCGGAGATCTGGCCCGGGTGCACAATCGTTTGCTGGAAATCGGACAATCGATGGACTTGGTCCATGCAATGGATGATTGCCCCGAAGGCGCACCAACCACGCCCCGTGGCATTGTCGAAAATCTGCGCAATGCCGCCTGATTTGTCAGGTCGCCCGGATCAGATGGTCTTGAACTGACATGCAAAGCTCAATCTATTTCAGCGCAATCATCATTCTGCTTTTCTGGGTCATCCTGCGCGGTTCTTTTCCGGAACGTGCCATCGTCGGGATTATCTTGCTGGCAGACGTCCTGGACCAGATTTACCACGCGTTCTATGGCCCGAGCGACTTCAGGACCGCAGATCTAGTGCATGTTGCGCTAGATTTCTGCGCATTTCTTGGGGTGTTGTGGGTTGCGCTGGGTGCCAACCGGTTTTGGCCATTGGCGGTGTGTTCGTTGCATTTGCTCGGCATGACCGGTCATGCCGCGATGGCGCTGAACATGCCGGGCTACACCCAGGCGTACTGGGCGATGACCAGTCTGACCGACTTTATCCAGCTGCCAATCATCGCAGCCGGGGTATGGATGCATGACCGTCGCCGCCGGTTGATTGGCCCTTATCGTGATTGGCGTCCCGGCTGGAGCGCGCTGGAATTTCCGCGATCATTCGGCCAACGTGTGAATCCGGTTTAAGCACGGCCCGCCAATCGCGGCGGGCCGTCGTAACGGTTGGATTCGGGTAAAGGCTTGGCGTCAGGCGGCGACGGCCTCTTCGCTTGGGTCGCGCAGCACATAGCCGCGGCCCCAAACGGTTTCGATATAGTTTTCACCATTGCAGGCATGGGCCAGCTTCTTGCGCAGCTTGCAGATGAACACGTCGATGATCTTGAGCTCGGGCTCGTCCATCCCGCCATACAGGTGGTTGAGGAACATTTCCTTGGTCAGCGTGGTGCCCTTGCGCAG
>JANORN010000139.1:0-11440 GCA_031415355.1 Novosphingobium sp.
GTGGCAGACATCACCACCAGCCGCAGGTCTTCGCGCAGCACCTGCTGGGTCTCAATCGCCAGGGCCAGCCCCAGGTCGCTGTCCAAATGCCGCTCATGTGCTTCATCAAACAGCACAGCGGACACGCCAGTCAGGTCCGGATCGTCCAGAATCGTCGCCACAAAAATTGCCTCGGTCATCACCAGCACCCGCGTAGCTGACGAGCGTTTGGTATCCAACCGGGTGAGATAGCCCACGGTCTGCCCCGCTGCTTCACCCAATTGCTGCGCCATGCGTTCCGCCGCCGCGCGCGCGGCAACCCGGCGCGGGGACAGGATGATGACCGTGCCGCTGCACCAGTCCTCCGCCAGCAAGGCCGGTGCCACCGCCGTGGTCTTGCCCGCCCCCGGCGGCGCGATCAGCACCGCGCTGCTGCGCTTGCGCAGCACAGCCAGCAGGTCTGGCAAAACGGCGTGGATCGGCAAATGGCTCACGGCTATCGCTTAGCGCGACTGCGCAGCCCCGCGTCAACCCATCGGGTACATGATCTCTTTGGTCACCTTGTGGATCGCCTTCATCACCTCAGCGCTCAGCACCAGATCAGCGGCTGCAAAAATCGGCGCTAGTTGATCAAACGTGCTGACCCCGACGATGGTCGAGGCGACGAAATCGTGCTGCTTGGACCAGGCCACCGCCAGCGTCACCGGGTCCATCCCCGCCTCTGCCGCAATCGCCATAAACCGTTCGGTGGAGGCGAGTGACTTCTCATTCACAAACCGCTTACCCATCGCGGCCTGGCGGCCTTCCATCCCCAGGTAGCGGCTGAACCGCGCGCCATCGGGCCGCGCGCCGCCGTTGTACTTGCCGGAGAGGACCCCGCCGCCAATCGGCGAATAAGGGATCAGGCTGACCCCTTCCTTGCGGCAAACCTGCGCCAGCTCATCTTCAAACCGGCGGTTGTTCAGGCTGAAATTGTTCTGGATCGTCTGATAGCGCGCGGTGCCCAGTCGTTCCGCCGCCGCGATTGATTTCATCAGGCCCCAGCTGGTTTCATTCGAACAGCCCAGGATGCGCACTTTGCCAGCCTGAACCAGCTCGTCCAGCACCTCCATCGTTTCTTCGTACGGCGTGTCGTGATCGGGCCAGTGGGTCTGGTACAGATCGATGTAATCGGTGCCGAGCTTGGTCAGGCTGGCTTCGACCGCCGTGATAATATTGCGCCGGTCCAGCGCAGTCATCCCCGACCGCAGCGGCGAGCGGAACCAGACGTGGCTGGGCCCGGAAACCTTGGTGGCCAGAATGATCGCATCGCGCGGCTTGGTTTTCAGCCACTTGCCGACAATTTCTTCGGTCCGGCCAACCCATTTGGCATCGGGCGGAACTGGATAGCCTTCTGCCGTATCGTAAAAATTGATCCCAGCATCAAAGCAGGCATCCAGAATGCGCAACGATTCTGCTTCGTCGGTCTGGCTGCCAAAAGTCATGGTGCCCATGCAAATATCGGACACGACGATAGCGGATGTGCCGAGGCGGCGGTGTTGCATGATCTGGAAACTCCCTGTGCGGTTTCAGGCTGTACGGTTTCAGGGATCCGTGGCGGGTTGCAACCCTTCGGTCAATAGCGCCGTGACACGGCGAATTCCGCCGCTTCGATCATCGCGGCGTGCGCGGCGCTGGCGGGGAACCCCGCGATGGCGTCAATCGCGCGGGTGGCATAGTGGCGCGCGCGTTCGCGCGTAGCGTTGATGGTGTCTTGCCGTTTGATCAGCGTACCGGCGTGGGCCAGGTCAGCGTCAGAGGTCCGGTGGCCGCTGATGGCGTCGCGCCAGAATGCGCGCTCATCGTCTGATCCGCGCGCATAGGCCAAGATCACCGGAAGCGTCATCTTGCCTTCGCGGAAATCGTCGCCCTTGCCTTTGCCCATTTCGCCGACGTCGGAATCGTAATCCATCGCATCGTCGACCAGTTGAAACGCGATGCCCAGATTGCGGCCATAGTCCGCCAGCGCCTGCTCATCGGCGTCTGAGCGTTCGGCCACGACTGCGGCGATCCGCGTGGCGGCTGCAAACAACGCAGCGGTCTTGGCGCCGATGATCGAAAGATAGCGTTCCTCGCTGGTGTCGATCTGGCGCACGGCGGTCAATTGGTCGACTTCGCCTTCAGAGATTACCGAGCTGGCGTTGGAGAGGATCTTCAATACTTTCAGGCTGCCGTCCTCGACCATCAGTTCAAACGCGCGGGTGAACAAGAAATCGCCCACCAGCACCGTCGCGGGATTGCCGAACACGATATTGGCCGTAGCCTTACCGCGCCGCATTCCGGACCCATCGACCACATCATCGTGCAGCAATGTGGCGGTGTGGATGAATTCCACGGCCGCCGCCAGCCGGTGATGGCGTGTGCCTTGATAATCGCACAATGCCGCGCCCGCCAAAGTCAGCATCGGCCGCATCCGCTTGCCGCCGCCCGCAATCAGATGCCCGGCCAGTGTCGGGATCAGCGGGATGCGGCTTTGCATCTTGTCCAGTATGACCGCGTTGACTGCGTTCATGCCAGCAGCCGCCAGAGCCAGCATCGGGGCCAGCGAAGGCTCGGCGTTGCGCGGGCGTAAAGGGATTACAGTGGCATTCATTGCGCCTCGGCCTTGGCCAAGGCCCATCGGCTTGGCAAGTGCAAAGCAGGCAATAGTCATGCGCAAAATGTCATGCTAGCGCAGGCCTCATGTCTGACAGCGCGCCCGCCCCCGATCCTATCCTGGCTTCATTCCGGTCCAGCATCGATAATATCGACGCCGCGCTGATTCACATCCTGGCCGAACGGTTCCGGATCACCAAGGCAGTGGGGGCGTACAAGGCCGAACATGCCTTGCCCCCCAGCGACACCGCGAGAGAAGACCGCCAGATCACCCGCCTGCGCAAACTGGCGGCAGACGCCCAGCTTGACCCAGAGTTTTCCGAGAAGTTCCTGCGGTTCATCATCGAAGAAGTGATCCGCCATCATGAGCAGGCGGCGGGTAAGTAAGCGGGTTTGCGATCAACCGCCCACGCGCGGCATCCGCAGTTTCACCAGCAGCCCGCCCAGGTCCTCGCTTTCCTCCAGCGTGACTGACCCGCCATAGATTTCGGCCACGTCGCGGACGATTGCCAGGCCCAGCCCGGTGCCGGGTTTGCCCGTATCAAGCCGCGCGCCGCGATCGAAGATGCGGTCGCGTTCGGATGCGGGGATGCCCAGTCCGTCGTCTTCAACCCAGACCTCGCACCACTTTGCGCCGGGTACCGGGTCGAGCGTGACGAACACCGAGCCGCCGCCATACTTCGCGGCATTTTCGATCAGGTTGCCAAGGATTTCGTCGACGTCCTGGCGCTCAATCGCGACCAGCACCTTGCGGTTGCCGTCCAGATCGAACCGCGCCTGCGGATAGAGCCGGGTCACCGCGCGCAGCACGGCCTCCACGCTTTCGCCCAGTTCGGCGCGCGACTGGCCCACGGCACGCCGCCCGACCGCGCGGGCGCGGGCCAGGTGGTGGTCCACTTGCCGCCGCATCACCGCCGCTTCGCGGATCACCGTATCGGACAAGTCGGGTGCCTTGGCCGTCGCCGCGTTCATCACCACGGTCAGCGGCGTTTTCAGCGCGTGGGCCAGATTGCCAGCATGAGTCCGCGCTTCCTCCGCTTGCCGCTCGGTATGCGCCAGCAGCGCGTTGAGTTCCTCCACCAGCGGCTGGACTTCCAGCGGCAGCGGCTCGCTCACGCGGTTCGCTCCGGTGCTGCGCATCTGCTGAATCGCCCGCCGCACCCCACGCAGGGGGCCCAGGCCATACCAGGTTTGCAGCATCGCCATGCCGAATAGTCCCGCACCCAGCACCGCGAACGACCAGTACAGGATTGACCGATTCTGCTGAATTTGAGCATCCAGCTCGCCTCGGCTTTCGGCAACAATGAACCGCCATTTAGTTTCACTGCCCGGCAAAATGATCGAGCGTTCGATTACGCGCAGGGGCTCATCGACAAACTGGTTGCTGTCGTAAATGTGTGGCTCCGCATCGAAATGGTCGCCTGAAACCGCAAGGCTGCGATCCCAGAGTGAGCGGGAGGGATAATCAGCGCGGCCCTTGCCGGTAATTTGCCAGTACAACCCTGAATTCGGTTCAAGACTTCGCTGATCGCCCAGCACACGGTTGAAATAGACGTCGCCGTGCTCATCAAGTTCGGACACTGCGACCATAGCTGAGAGCATATAGTCGAGTTTTTCGTCAAAGTTGCGGGTAACCAGGCTCGTGAGAGTCCGGTCGAGCGCAAAGCCTCCCAGAACCAGCAGAAGCGCGATCCATGCGAAGGCGATCAGCATCATCCGGCGCGCGAGCGAGCCGGTGTGTGCCTTGGCCGCCTTAACGGGCGCTGTGTTGTGCCCGTCGGTGCTCATTGCATCAGCCGCGGCTGCCTTCAGCCGGATCGTCCAAGCTGTAACCCAGCCCGCGGATCGTGGTGATCACATCCGCGCCCAGCTTTTTGCGGATGCGGGTGACGAACACTTCGATGGTGTTCGAATCACGGTCAAAATCTTGGTCATAGATATGTTCGATCAGCTCGGTCCGGCTCACGACCTTGCCCTTGTGGTGCAGCAGATACGACAGCAGCTTGTATTCCTGCGCAGTCAGTTTCACCGGCTCGCCCGCCAGCGTAACCCGGCCCGAGCGCGTATCCAGCCGCACGTCGCCCGCGATCAGTTCGGATGAGGAATTGCCCGAGGCGCGCCGAATCAGCGCGCGCAGCCGGGCGATCAGCTCTTCGGTCTGGAATGGCTTGGCCAGATAGTCATCCGCGCCCGCATCCAACCCGGCAACTTTATCGGACCAGCTATCACGCGCGGTCAGCACCAGCACGGGAAACTTGCGGCCTTCCTTGCGCCACATCCCCAGCACGGTCAGCCCGTCAATTTCCGGCAGGCCGAGATCGAGGATCACAGCGTCGTATTCCTCGGTCGAGCCCATGAAGTGCCCGTCTTCGCCATCGACCGACAAATCGACGGCATAGCCGGTCTGTTCCAGCGTGGTCTTCAATTGCTTGCCGAGGGTTGGTTCGTCCTCGACGATCAGGATGCGCATCGCAAATGTCCCCTGTGATGAAGCGCTGAAATGGAACCTGGCGGCTGGCAGGTCAAGGATGTGGCCGGACTTGCCCGGTGGATCAGCGCATTTGCCGAATGATTTGCCCGGTGCGAGCGTCAACATCGACAAACACCACCCGGCCATCACGGATGAACTTCAACCGGTAAGCCATTGCCACCGGATCATATTCCGGCCCCAGGTACTGCATGCCGCGCATCATCGGCAGCACCCGCGCCTCGATCTCGCTGGGCTTCTTGACCGACCCCGCGCGCACATCGCGGCGCAGCTCGCCCTGTTCGCTTCCGGGACCAGCGAGCGTCGAGGTGGCGGGGAGCAGGGCCGCGAGGGCCATCAGGGGAATAATCTTGCGCATGACGGCTTGTGACTAGAGTCGCAGCCTTGAACAACATGTGAATGCCGGAATCGGGAGCGGTTCAGCGCACCATCTCATATTTCACGATCAGCGTAGCGGAAATGCCGACCTGGCCCGGGGCGATCGGAGTGCCGCCGACGCGAGATCCGGTTACCATAATCGCTTCAACGCGTGGCATCGATTCTACGTTGGAATAGGCTTCGGATATTTCAAGCAGTCGCACTTTTTGGAAGCCTGCCAGTCCGGCCAGCTCACGCGCGCGCGTCTCAGCATCGGCAAACGCAAGCTTGCGCGCTTGCTGGCGCGCGGACTTATCGTTTTCCAAGGCAAAGTTCGGCCCGGAGAAGTTGTTGGCCCCCGCTGCGACCAACGCATCCAGCACCGGCCCGATCCGCTTCATATCCCGCAATTTTACAGTCACCTGGTTCGTAGCATCGTAGCCCTGAAACAGCGGGGCTTGGCGCTCGCGGTAATCGAACACCGGGTTAAGGGTGAAATTCGAAGTCTGAATGTCCTCCGCCTTCACTCCCAGGGCGCGCAACCGCTCGATCACTTTATCCATCTGTTCGCCATTACGCCGCACAGCTTCAACAGCGGTCTGCGCGCGGGTGACCACGCCAGCCCCCACCATCGCATGATCGGGAGTGGAATTGACTGTCTGCGCAATGCTGAGCTCGATCACCGGGCCCTGGACCGCGATCTCGATATTGGCGGCTTGGGCCGGGATAACCGGCACGGCAACGCTCGTCGCAAACGTCAGCGCAAGGGCAAGGTATTTGGTCATCGGAAGCTCCTGAGAAACTGCGCATCCCGCAGGAATTGCCGTCAGCTAAACTTTTTAGCGGACTGAAAGTTCCTTTTAGGACTTGCGCAGTTGATCGATATAGCGGCGGCGCAGTTCGGCAAAGACCGCCCCCGGCTTGCCATCGCCAATCGCCTGCCCGTCAACCTCCACCACCGGCAGCACCAGCGTGCCTGCGCCGGAGGAGAATGCCTCGCGTGCGGCCAGCAGTTCGGCGACGGTGAACGGTCGTTCCTCTACCGTTAGCCCCATCGCCGCCGCCAGCGCGAGCACATTGATCCGCGTTACCCCTGGCAGCACCCCGTGATCGACCGGGTGCGAGACCAGCACCCCGCGCTGATCAATGATGTGGGCGTTGGAACTGGTCGCCTCGGTAATGTGCCCGCCATCGACCAGCCAGGCATCATCCACCCCGGCGGCGCGCGCGGCTTCCTTGCACAGCACCGCATAGAGCAGCTGTGTGGTCTTGGCCGAGCGGATCTGCCAGCGCGCTTCAGGTTGCAGGATGATCCGCACCCCGGTGGCCGCCTTGGGATTGCCGATCAGGTCTTCGGCCTGGGTAAAGGCAAACCGCGTGGCTGAAACTGGCGGTACGGGGCTGGTAAACTCCCGGTCAGCCGGTTCGCCGCCGGTAACTTGCAGATAAACCTTGCCCTGCTCCAGCCCGTTGCGCGCGATCAGTTCGGTCAGCACCATGGGCCAGTCGGTTGCGTCACTGATCCCGGCCAGCGCTTGCGAGCGTGCCAGCCGCGCAGCATGATGCGGCCAGTTGCGGAACCGGGCGTCGATCACCGGCGATACCTCATAGACTCCCTGCCCGAACAGCAGCGCACGATCAAAGATCGAAATCTTCGCCTCGGTTTCGGGCACAAATTGTCCATTCAGCCATACAATCCGCATGAGTGCCGTTTTGACCGTGCGGCGCGGCTTGTCAACGCAGGTCTGCCCCCGTAAGCGCGCTCGACCATGGCCGCCGCACCGATCCTCAGCTGGGAAAACCTGGGCCTGCAACAAGGCAATGGCTGGCTGTTCCGGGATCTGTCGATCCACGTCGGCCCGCGTGACCGGCTCGCGCTGATCGGACGTAACGGTGCGGGCAAGACCACGCTGCTCAAGCTGCTCGGCGGCGAGATCGAGGCGGACAAAGGCACGCGCTCGATCCAGCCCGGCACACGGATCGTGATGCTGGAACAGGACCCGTTTTTCACCGGCTATGACACCCTGCTGGACTTCGCCATGTCGGGCAAGGACGCCCCGCCCCGGCATGAGGTCGAGGCGATTGCCGATCAGCTTGGCATCGATCTGTCGCGCCCGGCGCAGAATGCCAGCGGCGGCGAGCGGCGGCGGGCGGCGCTGGCCCGCGCGCTGGCGTCCGAACCGGACCTGCTGCTGCTGGACGAGCCAACCAACCACCTCGACCTCACCGCGATTGACTGGCTGGAGGATTGGCTCAGCCGCTACAAAGGCGCGTTTGTGGCGATCAGCCATGACCGGACTTTCCTCAAACGCCTGACCAACGCCACCGTCTGGATTGACCGGGGTGCGCTGCGCCGCAAGGACATCGGCTTTGGCGGCTATGAAGCGTGGATGGAAACCGTCTATGCCGAGGAAGCCCGCGCCGCTGACCGGCTTGATGCCCGGTTGAAGATCGAAGCGCACTGGCTGGAACGCGGGGTGACCGCGCGGCGCAAGCGCAACCAGGGGCGGCTCTCCAAACTGTGGGAGATGCGCGCCGCCCGCGCCGCAATGCAAGGCCCGCAAGGCGCGGCCAAGCTGCAACTGGCGGTTGACGATGTGAAGACCAAGTCGGTGATCGTGGCCGACAAGGTGACCAAGCGGTTCGGCACTGAGGGCGCGGAACGCACGATCATCAAGGACTTTTCGCTGCGCATCCAGCGCGGCGACCGGATCGGGCTGGTTGGCGCGAACGGATCGGGCAAGACCACGCTGCTGCGGCTGCTGACCGGTGAACTGGAACCCGATGCGGGCAAGATCACGCTCGCCAAGACGCTGCACGGGGTGATGATCGATCAGCAGCGCAGCCTGCTTTCGCCCGAAAAGCGCGTGCGCGATGTGTTGGCCGAGGGCGGCGACTGGATCGATGTGCGCGGGGAACGCAAGCATATCCAGGGCTATCTCAAGGACTTTCTGTTCGAACCCGGGCTGGTCGATGCGCGGATCGGCACGCTGTCTGGCGGAGAGCAATCGCGGCTGCTGCTGGCGCGCGAATTTGCGCGCAAATCGAACCTGTTGGTGCTGGACGAGCCGACCAACGATCTTGACCTTGAAACGCTTGACCTGTTGCAGGAAGTGATCGCCGACTATGACGGCACCGTCCTGATCGTCAGCCACGACCGCGATTTTCTGGACCGGACGGTAACGATCACGCTGGGTCTCGACGGATCGGGCAAAGTGGACATTGTCGTCGGCGGCTATGCCGATTGGGAGCAGCAGCGCCAGCAGCGCACCGTGCCGGGCAAATCAAAGCCCCCCGCCGAAGGCGCCCCGCCGCCGCCCCCTGCGCCGAAAAAGACCAAGCTGACGTACAAGGACCAGCGCGATTACGAACTGCTGCCGCAGCAGATCGACGCGCTGCTGGCCCAGATCGCCCGCGATGAGTCCGCGATGGCCGACCCGGCGCTCTACACCCGCGACCCGGCCAGCTTCGCCGCGCTGACTGCTGCAATTGCCAAGGCTCAGGCCGACAAAGATGCGGCTGAAGAGCGCTGGCTGGAACTAGCGGAGCTGGTCGAGGGGTGATCAACCCATTCATCTTTCCGCCAATTTCGCTGACCAGGTTGATAAAAGTGAAACTGTCGTGGGAAGAAAAACTTCACCCCATCCGATAAGCTCCCGCCACGCGGTCCAGCGCCAGTTTCAGCACCAATTTGCCGCTGCGCACCGGCCAGGCCAGCGCGCGTTCGGCGTCCGGCACGGTCTCACCCGCGCAGACCACGCGCCATAGCACGTCGCTGAGCCCCGGCCCCGCTGCGTCAACCGCGGCATTGAAGCGCGCCTTGGCCGAAAGCTGCCGCTCGCTGGGGGTCAGCCCGTGCGCGCCACCACCATCGACGCGCTGTTGGTCCCAGCGCATGGTCAGGCCGGGCATCAGCTGCGCGCGCTCCCAATCGGCGCGGAGCTGTTCGCCCGCCGCAAATTGAACGTCGCTGAGGTGGCCGCGCGCATGCAGCCAGGTCAGCGGGCTTTCCGCCAGGTTCACCGTCACACTGCGCCGCCCGCGCCGGGCGCTGGTTTGCAGTGGCCCTTCATCGCTCAATTCGCGCTCCACCAGGTGCTGCTGCATCGCTTGATCCTTTCCAAAAGCGAATCGGCCATTGCCAGAACTAGCAATATGTAGGACAGCAGAAAAACCAATCTGGTTAGGACGTAGCACCATGATCAATCGTATCCGGGATGTTCGGCGGCAGAAGGGCTGGACCCTGGCCGATGTTGCAGCGCGCTGCTGCCCGCCCACCACCGCGCAAACCGTGGGGCGGCTAGAGACGGGGATGCGGCAATTGTCGCTGACCTGGATGAACCGGATCGCCGCCGCGCTGGAGGTCGATCCCGAATTGCTGGTGCGCGGCGAGCAGTCGGACGCGCCGCAATTCGTCGCACGGTTGACCGATGCCGGCGCGGAGGCCCTGCCCGCCCCGCGCGATGCGATCCTGCCGAGCGAGCTGGGCGGCGATGCCCCGCTGGTCGCGCTGGCGATTGAGGCGAGTGCGGGTGATTACCGCAGCGGCGATCAGGTCTGGCTGCGGCAATATGGCCCGGAAGACTTCGCGCGGCTGCTCAACCGCGATGTCCTCGCCCCGCGTGCGGGCGGGCGGTTCGCGTTCGGGCGAATGATTGACCGCGACGAAGCTCGGGTCGCGATCCTGCCCCCCGGCTCCGGATCACGCCAGATCGTGGTTGATCGCCCAGCCTGGATTGCCGCAGCCGAAATGCTGGTGCGCAAATTGTGAGCCCGCCGCTACGCGTGCTGAGCCTGACCACGATGTTCCCGCGCCCCGGGATGCCAGGGAATTTCGGCGGATTTGTTGCCAGGCAGTTCCAGGCGCTGGCCGAACTGGGCGAAGTCGAGCTGACCGTGATCAACCCGGTGCCGCGCGCACCGTGGGCTTGGGGCGAGCGCGCGCCTGCTGGTGCGGACCTTAGCCGTGGCTATCCAGTCCACGCCCCGCGCTTCACCTACATCCCGAAGTTTGGCGGGCGCTGGAACCCGGCACTGATCACCCGCGCGGTGCTACCGCTGGCACGCGCTTTGCACCGGGCGCAGCCGTTTGATCTGATCGACGCGCAGTTCTTTTATCCCGATGGTCCCGCCGCCGCCGCCATCGCGCGCGCTCTGCGCCTGCCGTTGTCAGTTAAGGCGCGCGGATCAGACATCAGTTTTTGGGGCCGGTTGGCTTACGGCAAGCCGCAAGTTCTGGCGGCGGCGGAACAGGCGGGGGGCAGTCTGGCGGTGTCGGCTGCCTTGAAGGCCGAGATGGCGGAGCTGGGCATGAATCCCGCCAAGCTCCATGTGCATTACACCGGGCTGGACCACGCGGTGTTCCACCTGCGCGATCAGGCCGAGGCGCGCACCGCGCTGGCCGGGTTGGCGCAAGGCGCGGTGCCGCCAGACGGCCGCTTGCTGGTTTGCACTGGCAATCTGGTAGCGTTGAAAGGCCAGGTGCTGGTGATCGAGGCCCTCGCCGCCCTCCCCGATACGCGGCTGATTATCGCCGGGAACGGTCCGGACGAAGCCAGCCTGCGTGCGCTGGCGGCGCGGCTGGGGCTGACAGATCGCGTCCACTTCTGCGGCTACACCCCCGCCAACCTCGCCACCGCGCTTTGCGCCGCCGATGCGATGGTACTGCCGTCAGAGCGCGAGGGCCTCGCCAATGCCTGGATCGAAGCGCTCGCCTGCGGCACGCCATTGGTGATCACCGACACCGGGAGCGCGCGCGAGGTGCTGACCGATTCTGCCGCCGGATATCTGGTCGCGCGAACGCCGGAGGCCATTGCCGCAGCGGTGCGCGCGATATTCGACAACCCGCCAGATCGCGCGCAAGTCGCCGCCTGCGCCGCCGGATTCAGTTGGCAAGCCAATGCCCGCCAGCTGACAAATCACTACCGCAGACTGGTGGGCGCGGCCGTCTAAACCGAGCCTTCGCGCGCCAGCTTGTCCTGG
>JANORN010000140.1:0-2978 GCA_031415355.1 Novosphingobium sp.
ACCCACGCCGCCCAGCCGCGATGAAGGTCGCGAGCAGCATCGCGCCCATCAGCAGCGCGATCAGGCCGAGCGGATCGAAGGCGGACGCCTGGCCGATGTGGATCAACCCGGCCCACAGCGACAGCCCCGGCACCAGCAGGCCAGCCATCACCGCCGACGCCTCCAGCGAAACCCCGCGCATCAATTCATCATACAGCCGCCATTGCAGCACCGTGACCGCCGCCAGCAGGACCAAGGCAAAGGCCAGCGCGCTGACCGCCAGCGCACCCGGCACCAGCCCCTTCGGCCCGGAAAACGCCAACAGCATCAAGGCCCCGCCCAGCACCGTGCAGCAGACCGCACTGCCGATCAAAATTGCGCGCTGATCGGCGAGATCGTCCTGATCCGCGACGTTCAGCACCTTCGCGCCAATGCCCGGAAATACCAGCCCCAGCCCCACAAACAGCCCCATCACCAGATAGAGCAGGCCAACCCCCGCGAGCGCAAAGGCCCCCGCACCGGCGGTCCGCTCCAGTTCGGGCAGGGTCAGCGACAACGCAGCGCCCATCGCCCCGCCCACCACGGCCCCAGCGATCAGCTGGATCGCCAGCTTGCGATAATTCGGACGGGCAGGTTCGCGGTTCATGCTTCAGGCTCCCATTGATCGATGAAAATATCCGGCACCGCGACGGCAAACAGCCGCGCCAGCCGCAGCGCCAGCGGCAGACTGGGGTCGTACTTGTCCGTCTCAACCGCATTGATGGTCTGCCGCGAAACCCCGATCCGCCGCGCCAGCTCACCCTGGCTCCACCCGGCCTGCTCCCGCAATTCCCGCAACCGGTTTTCCAAGACAAGTGCTCCCGTGTGACAAGAGCTCTTTACAGGCGTGAGTTGTGACCTGTCAAGAATGTTTGTCACACCGCTCCTAAGAACCCATCGTATATTAGTCTGCTTCTGTTCTCGGTCTTTACAAAATTCGGCGCGGTTGATTTTTGTGACGGATAATCCCTTGCAATTAATCCCGCCGGGCTCCATAACCGTCGCATGGCTATTGACCCGTTTCTCTTAAGCGCCCTTCGTGAGGAGGCTAAGGCTCTTTTTGCTGATGGCGATAAACATCGCGCTGCATACGAAGAGTCTTATGCCCGCGGCAATGATATCCGGAAGGCAATCGCCCTTTTGGAAGGGAATCAGGCGGCGTTTCAACCGCCGCGTCAAGCGGCTTTGTCGCCTGCTGGTTCAACCTCCCCGCGTCGAACTATCAAGGGCAAGCCTCCGGGCGCAATGTCGCAACGGTGGCGCGGGCATTTTGCAGAAATATTCCGTTCCCATGGTCCAACGTTTTCAATCGCTAATGTGCAAACGGTGATCGCCCAGCGGGAACAACGAGAAATGCGGGATAGTGAGGTCCGTCGTCTTTTTGAGGGCAACGTCAAGCACGGTTATCTAGTGGTTCCCGGCGCGGGGTTTTATCAGGCAACCGCCAAATTGATGGATTTGATTGGCCTATCCAGCTTTAACAGCGGCTCCCCGCTGCCAAATGTCGCTTCCCAAGCCCCATTGTTCGGACCTCCGACGCAGGAGACCACCCATGGTGCATGAATTTCAGAGTTCACTGAAAGGTGAAACCGGGGGCGTGTGGCCCCCGGCTCCGTCTAACCTCATAGTTAAGGCGGCCTGCCTGACAGCTACTGGGGGTGGAACATGAGGTAGAGTCTACCTTTAACACCACACACCACTAGGCCTCTGCGCTCGGGCGATCCGTTACATCGCTCGGGCGCAGTTTCAATAGCAAGAAACGAACGAAAATGGAATTGGATAATTTCGAAGAGTGATATGCTGCGGAGAGGCTTCATCTTCCTTGCGCTTAATATTCTCCCAATCAACAAAGTCACACCAAAAAGCTGCGTTTAGCGAAAGCTGGGATTGCTGGCAGGCGCCAGAACTCTTGTCACACACGCCAGCAGTTTTCATTTTCCTACATGCCCCGGTTGTGTCTAATCCCTGCGCCTCTTTCAGCAACCGAGGCACTCCCCATGGAACGCAAACCGATTTTTGATGCCGTCCGGCAATTGTTGGGGCGCGGGTTCCGGGGGCGGGAGGTGGCGGCGCTGGATGGGGCGATTGATGTGGCGCTGGGCCTTGCCGCGCCGCCTGCCTCCGCAAACACGCACGCGCTCAGTTCGGCCGGGCTGGCTTTGATCCAGCGCTGGGAGGGCTGTGCGAAGCGGCGCGCCGATGGGCGCTATGGCGCTTACCCCGACCCCGGCACCGGCGCTGATCCGTGGACCATCGGCTGGGGCACCACCGGGCGCGACGTGGTGCCTGGCCTGATCTGGACTCAGGCCCAATGCAACGAACGGTTCGAGCGCGATGTGCAGCGCTTTGTCCGCGAGGTGCAGGCAGCGCTTGCGGGTGCGCCCACGACGCAAGCCCAGTTCGATGCCCTGGTCAGCTTTCACTACAACACCGGCGCAATCCGCCGTGCCACGCTGACCAAGCTGCACAAGGCCGGGGATCACGCCGGGGCAGCCGCCGAATTCGGCAAATGGGTCCACGCCGCCGGCCAGCGCTTGAACGGGCTGGTGCGGCGGCGGGCAGACGAAGCAGCGCTGTACCGGGGCGGCTAGCCCGGTCCACCAGCTCTCATTGCCCGGCGCCCATTGCCCAGCATCAGGCGCAGTGATATCCTGTCGGCTTCGCAATGGAGGTCGCCATGGCCAAACGGATCCGGATCGCCGCGCTGACCAGCGCAGCATTGTTTTCATTTTCAATCCCGCAAGTCGCAGCCTGGGCCGCTGGCGGCGGCGGCGGGGGTGGCGGGTCGATGCCGAGCGATAGTACTCCGCAATATGATGCGGCGGCGGAGTATCGCAATGGGATCGCCGCGCTTGAACAAGCGCGCTGGAAAGATGCCGAACGGGCCTTTGCCCGGGTGCTGACTGCGGTCCCGCGCGATGCCAATACCAATTACCTGATGGCGCTGAGCAAGCTGGGCC
>JANORN010000141.1:0-3261 GCA_031415355.1 Novosphingobium sp.
CGCGCACGCTTCATCGGCATGGATTCGATAACCCGCCTGGCCATCAAGGGCTGCCACGGCGGGTTGGACGTGCCCCGAACCAGGAGACGAAAATGCCCAAGCTCAAAACGAAGAGCGGCGTCAAAAAGCGCTTCAAGCTCACCGCTACCGGCATGATCAAGCACGGGGCGGTTGGCAAGCGGCACCGATTGATGAGCCACAACGCCAAGTACATCCGCCAGCACCGCCGGACCGACACGATCTCTGACGCTGATGCGAAGACGATCAAGAAATGGGCACCCTACGGGCTGGGCTGAACGGCTGGCCCCTGCGGCCGGTCCATCACAGAGATTCGGAGTACTGAACAATGGCAAGAGTTAAACGCGGCGTTACCACCCGCGCCAAGCACAAGCGGATTTTGGAACAGGCAGCGGGCTTCCGCGGCCGCCGCAAGAACACGATTCGCGTTGCGCGTCAGGCGGTCGAAAAGGCCGGGCAATATGCCTACCGCGACCGCAAGGTTAAGAAGCGCACCTTCCGCGCTTTGTGGATCCAGCGTATCAACGCGGCAGTCCGTGCTGAAGGGCTGACCTATTCGCAGTTCATCCACGGCACCAAGCTGGCCGGGATCGAACTCGACCGCAAGACCATGGCCGACCTGGCGATGAACGAAGGCGGTATTTTTTCGACCGTCATCGCTCAGGCGAAAGCTGCGTTACCAGCGTAAATCGCTGCGTTACTACGCCTTTGCGGGGCGCGAACGGATTGCCGTTCGCGCCCCGTTTGCGTTGCGCAAGCCCGGCATTTCAATGTGTGCGATTGTTCACGAATCGGCGTGCTTGCGGGTTTGCCTGCGGTGCGTCATGCTGCGCCTCAGCCGCTGTGAAGAGGGGCGAGCCATTTATGGGTCACGCGCGATGATGAAGCGGAATTTATCCGATGCCGTGGCCGTGCGGTTTTTCATGCCATCGGCGGCGCTGCGCCCGTACATCAGCACCTATTATCTGACCGAAGTGGATCTGCCCGATGGGCACGAAATTCGCGATTGGCTGCATCCCGAATGGGCCAACCTGCGGTTTGCCCACAATGACAGCTGGCTGGCAGCAATCGGTGAGGAGCCGCTGCGTGCTTCGCCGCAAGTGATTGCAACCGGGCCGACCAGCCAGGCGGCCCAATTTGTCACCGGTTCGATGCGCGCCTGGGGGATCGGGCTGTTACCGCTTGGCTGGGCACGGCTGATCCATGCGCCCGCCATTGATTATGCGGACCGCTTCGTTGATGGCGCGGCTGATCCGGTGTTTGCCGATTTTGCCCCGGCGCTGGCGCAAATTTTCGGCGATGCGGTGGACCCTGCCGCCGAAGCCGCGCGGATCGACGCGTTGCTGTTGGACCTGCTGACGCGCCGTCCGCCCAGCGAGGATGAACCACGCATCGCCGCCGCGCACGCGGCGCTGCTAGATCCCGCGATTGGCGCGGTCAGCGATCTGGCGGACCAGCTGGCAATGTCGACCCGCTCGCTGGAACGGTTGAGCCTGAAAGCCTTCGGGTTTTCGCCCAAGCTGCTGCTGCGCCGCCAGCGGTTTTTGCGCAGTCTGGCGCAGTTCATGCTCGATCCTTCGCTGACCTGGATTTCCACGCTGGACTGGCACTATGTGGATCAGGCGCATTTCGTGCGCGATTTCCGCCGCTTTATGGGGATGAGCCCGAGCGCTTATGCGGCGTTGGACCGTCCGGTAATGCGCGCCGCAGCACAGGCCCGCGCCGCCGCAGCAGGTGCCGCGATGCAGGGCCTGCATCCGGCAGAGCTGAAAGAATAGAGCCCAGACAAGGCCCAACAAAGGCCAAACAACAGGGGGGAAACCTTTGGTGTCGCAAGAGTGCCAGATTACCGTGCGCTTTCATGCGCCACCAGCGGATCTGCGCCGGTTCTTCACGACGTTTTATTACACCGAATTCGCGCTTTCCGGCGACGAGACCGTGGCGGATTCGCTGCATCCGGAATGGGCCGGGCTGCGGATGTTCGATGGCCCCGGCCCAAAATCCTGGCTGGCCGGGCAAGCCCCGGTGCAGACGCCGTTTTCGATCGCTGGACCGACTTCGCGGGCGATTCATTTCGAAATTGGCACGACCCGGTTTTGGGGGGTGGGCTTGCTGCCGCTGGGTTGGGAACAGTTCGCAGCTGGTGCGGCGCAAGGCTGCGCCAATCTGATCGGCGATGGCTTGACCGAACCAGCCTTCGCGCCGTTCAGGCTGTTGTGGCAAACGCTGTTTGATGGGACACCAGACGAAGCGGGTGAACTGGCTAGAATCGTTGGATTTTTCAGGAAACGGAGCACGCCGCTGTGCCGCGATGCCGCGCGGATCGGGGCCATTCACGCGGCATTGGTCGATCCCGAGATCGGGACCGTCAGCGACATGGTGGACCTGGTCGGGGTTGGCCAGCGAACCGTCGAGCGGATTTGCCAGCGGGCTTTCGGGTTTGCGCCCAAGCTGCTGCTGCGGCGCCAGCGGTTCATGCGCAGTCTCAGCCTGTTTATGCTCGATCCCACGCTGCGATGGATCGGGGCGCTGGACAGTCACTACCACGATCAGGCGCAGTTCGTGCGCGATTTTCACGAATTCATGGGGCTTAACCCGCGCGAATATGCCGCGCAGCCGCATCCGGTGCTGGAACAATTCATGCGTGAACGGGCGCGGATGGCCGGCGCGGCGGTGCAGACGCTGGACCGGCCCGAAGGCGTTGCCCCGCCGCAGGTTGCAGCCAGCCGCGCCGCCCCCTAAAGGGCGAGCGACTTCAACCTGCAAGTGACGGAACAGGCCAGTGGAATACGCAGCAACCGGGCAAGTCGCCCAGGCACGCATCGCCGAAGCGCAGGACTTGGGCGCGCTGGAGGCGCTGCGGATCGAATTTCTGGGCAAGGCGGGTTCGATTTCGGGGCTGCTCAAGACACTGGGCGCGATGTCTGCGGATGACCGGCAGGTAGTTGGCCCGCAGATTCACGCTTTGCGCGAAGGCGTGAGCGCGGCGCTGACGGAGCGAAAGACTGCGCTGGAATCGGCGGCTCTGGATGCCCGGCTGGCGGCCGAAACGGTCGATCTGACCCTGCCCGCATTGCCCATCCCGCGCGGAACGATCCACCCGGTCAGCCAAGTGATGGACGAACTGGCCGAGATCTTCGCCGACCTGGGCTTCGCGGTCGCCACCGGGCCGGAGATCGAGGACGACTGGCACAATTTCACCGCGCTCAACATGCCCGAAAGCCACCCGGCCCGGGCGATGCA
>JANORN010000142.1:0-3644 GCA_031415355.1 Novosphingobium sp.
CACTGCGACGAAGCCCCAATCCTCCTTAAATCACAACCTCAAATCTGTGCCATTGGTGCTGACGGGGGACACTTGTTAAGCGCGAGCAAGGTCGCTCGCTTGGTCAATTGGCCAAGGAATATGGTGTTAGCCGATCAGCAGTGCAGCGAGTGGGAAACGGTGCCAAGATTTCGGATAAATGACAATTATCGTGAAATAACAATTCGAGGCTGGACTAATTTTGAGCCGCCAGTAGTTCTGGAAGCACCTTGAAGAGGCATAGCGATTCGCAAGAATCGTGACCAGTGCAGTTGAACGACCTTTCATGAAGGTGGGTGCATATGGTGTTGTTTTGGAGCGGGGTTCCGTCTGAACCGGTTACACGCGCAGTTGACGGTGGAGCTTTGGCCGATGGCTGAGCGCCCGATCTTTCGTTACCTTGTCGTAGCCACCGCACTGGCGGGCGGCGCAAGCGCGCTGGCGAGTGAAACGCAGACCTATGCCTACGACGATCTCGGTCGGCTGATCGGGGTGGCGTACACTGGCACGGTTAACGCCGGGAACAAGCACTCCATGTGCTATGACCCGGCGGACAACCGCACGCGCTACCGCTCTGATCCGGCTGGTGCGGCGGCCAATTGTCCCCAACCAGTGGGGGTTCCGACGGGAGCACCACCGCCTCCACCGCCACCGCCCCCGAACAACCCGCCAATTGCCAATACTGATGTCGTCAACGTACCGGCTTGCGCGAATGTCACCGCCAACCTTGTGGTAAACGATACCGATCCAGACGGAAATACTCTTACTATCGTATCGCTCGGAACCACAAATATCGCAGACGTCTACATCCTGACTCCCCAGACAATCAGCGTGACGGGGTATTCGCCCAATCCCTACAACCACGGGTGGATCACCTACACCATTTCAGACGGGCGTGGGGGGACTGCGACGGGATCAGTTCATATCATCATTGGGGGAAGCGGGGCATGCCAGTGACACATCGATCCTTGCGAATTGCCGGTTCGGTCGCAGTTGCCGCCTTGCTCTTGCTCAATCCGCTGGCGGCAACCGGGCAGGATTATCGGGACAACTTTCCCGAGCAATACACCAGTTCGCCCATGGGCGTGAATTTGCAGACTGGCCGGTTCAGCTATTGGTTGTTCAGTTTTGCAATGGGGCCGTTCGTGGCTGAACGCGGGTTCAACCGCTCAGGCTTTGCTTTTCCGGCGTCAGTTTATCAACTGTCAGAGAATGCGCCAAACGGAGGTCTGATCGATACCGTTTACGTCAACATGGGAAATCCGGCAGTTTCGCTCGGCAACCGGGTGGAACTGGTACAGAATGGCAGTAGGCCGATCAAGTTGACCTACCTCAAGGGGGGAGGCTCAACCATTGGGTTCCGCGCCAGCTACACCGGTTCGACTTTCAACGGCTATACCAACATCTACAATCCCGGGTCAGAAGGCCGATACCTCACCAAAACAAACGGCGTGTTTATCCTGACTGACAAATCCGGTACGCGCTATGAGTTTGGCAGCCTCTTTCAAACGCAAGGCAGCGGTTCGGGCGGGCGCCTTTCGTCAGTTATCTCAGCCGACGGCGCGCGGATCGACGTCACTTACAATCTCGATGGGCGGCTGCTTTATGCCAGCAGCAATCGGGGCTATGCGCTGCGCTATGAATATCTGAGCGGCGGCGCGCAGATCAAGATCTGCGGGTTTAACCTGGCACAGACCTATGCGACCGCGAGCACTCCGTGCTCCAGCAGCGCCTACACCGTCACGATCAACAATACCGTTCGCAGTGATGGGCTGCTTCAGCCGGTTTCCGTCGTCGATCTCATGGGGCAGACAACCGGATTGACCTGGGGCGGCTTCGAGGGGAATTTCCCCACCTGCATCACGCTGCCCAATTCGACCGCTTGTGAGGTGTCCAATACCTTCGGGCCTCAGCCAGGCGAGCCGATTTACGCCACCATGAAGGATCAGGTCCGCCTCCAGACCGACGCCAACGGTAATGCGTGGACCTACACTTACGAATTTGCCGAGAGTGATTCTGAGGTTCCCCCCAGGCTTGGCGGACCATCTGTCGCAAGCAAGTCGATCTTGAGTGGCCCAGGGTTCGGCGTGATCGCGGACTATCAAGCTGGCCTCGTCCAGCGCATCACTGCGCCGGGTGGCGGCCCCAACACGTTTATCTACAGCGGCGCAAACCTCTGGAAGGCGACCTACCCAGAGAGCAACATCATGCAGATCGATCGGGATTGGAACGGCAACGCCACCGGCGTAGCGGATATTCCCAAAGTTGGCAGCGGCCTCGCGACCATGAGTTCCGGTCAGTCGTTTCCTGAGCCGATCCTCGGTAGCATACGTGGTAACTGTATCGCGGCTTCCCCGCGCCTGTGCGACAAGCCGATCGATCGCACCGACCCGGCTGGCAACAAGACCGAATTCACTTACGCCCCAGAACATGGCGGCGTGCTGACCAAAAAGCTGCCAGCGGTGCAGGTTGGCGGCACGGGTGCGTTCATCAATCCAGTGGTCCGCTACGAATATGCTCAGCGCTATGCCTGGATCAAGACATCGACTAATAGCTTCGCGCCGATGGCCATGCCAATCTGGGTGCTCACGGCCGAGCGCGCCTGCCGTGCCACTGCGACCGTCGGCAATGCCTGCGCGGGCGGCGCGGCGGACGAGACGGTCACGGCTTACGATTACGGCCCGACCAGTGGCAGCCCCAACAACCTGGTGCTGCGCGGGGTGGCGGTAACCGCAGACGGCATCACCTTGCGCACCTGCTATGGCTATGACGCCCAGGGCCGCAAGATCAGCGAGACCCAGCCTGCCGCTGGTCTGGCGGTGTGCCCGTGAGCCGCTCCCTGCTCGCGGTGTCGGCGCTTGCCGTCGCAATCGGAACCCTCGCGGCCAGCCCGGCCTTCGCCCAGGCCGCCCCGGCCAACTATACCAGCGCGACCCGCTACGACGCCTTGGGCCGGGTCACCGGTACGATCGCGCCCGATCCGGATGGTATCGCACCTTATACTTTCATCGCCGTGCGCAACACTTACGATGCCACCGGAAACCTGACCTTGGTGGAGAAAGGCGTGCTCAGCGCCTGGCAGGCAGAGACCATTGCACCCAAGGACTGGACCGGCTTTACCATCGATACCACGGTCGAAGGCACCTTCGATGCCCTGGGCCACAAGCTGACCGAGCGGGTCAAGGGATCGGACGGAACTGCTGTTTCGCTCAGCGAGTTCAGCTATACCCCCGCCGGGCAGGTCAAATGCACCGCACAGCGGATGAACCCCGCCACTTTTGCCACCCCGGTGGGTGACGCCTGCGCGCTGGGCACCCCGGCGACCGTCAATGGCGCGGTGGTCAACGACCGGATCACCAGCAACAGCTATGTGCTTGGTGATCCCACCAAACTGGCAAAGGTCGAACAGGCGGTCGGCACGCCATCGCAGCGGGACTATGTCCGCTACAGCTACACCGCCAATGGCCAGCAGGCCTCCGTCACCGACGCGCGCGGGATGTTCGCGACCTATACCTATGACGGGCACGACCGCTTGAAACGCTGGACCTTCCCCAACAAGGATTTCTCGCAAGTCACCTCCACTACCGACTTCGAGGAATACGATTACGACCTGCTCGGCAACCTGA
>JANORN010000143.1:0-1681 GCA_031415355.1 Novosphingobium sp.
GCTTCGTCCAGCTTGATCCAGTTGTACTGGATGTTCTGCCGCGTGGTGAAGTGGCCATAGCCGCGGTCATACTTGTCCGCGATATCACCCAGCACGCGCATCTGCGCGCTGCTCAGCGTACCATAAGGCACCGCCACGCGCAGCATATAGGCGTGCAATTGCAGGTACAATCCGTTCATCAGCCGCAGCGGCTTGAACTGGTCTTCGGTAATATGGCCTTCCAGCCGGCGGTGCACCTGATCGCGGAATTCTGCCACGCGGGTATCGACCATCGCCTGATCGTAAGTGTCATACTGGTACATCAGATCACCCATTGTCCGGCGGCCGGATCGGCTGGCTTCAACGTCAAGTCAGTGCGCACGGTCGGGCCGAGCGCGCGGATACGGTCTTTGATATGCGCGGGTCGCACGCCGGTTTCGTCCTTCACCGCCGCGATGGCATAGGCGGCGTTGACTCGGCGCGAAGCCTGTTCGCGCGCCAGAATCGTGTCGGCATGGTCTCCTACATCGACTGCGTCTTCGACGTGGAGCGACCATTGCACCCCGTCCCACCAGGTGACAGCGCCTGATTTCAGGTCGTTGCCGGTCAGAATTTTCACGTTGTCACCTCCAGCGCCAAAGCGCGCAATTCGTCTGTGTGTGGCTGCGCCGTAACCTCGCCGATCACGATCAGCGCCGGGCTTTTCACCTGCTGCGCCGCCACCAGCGCGGGCAGACCGGCCAGCGCGGCGCGCAAGACCCGCATGTTCGGGCGGGTCGCATTCTCGATCACCGCCACCGGCATCGCGGGCGAGAGGCCATCGGCGATCAGCTTTTCGGCAATCGCTTCAGCCGTGGCAACGCCCATGTAGATCACCAGCGTGCGGCCCACGCCCGCCAACCCGGCCCAGTTTTGCTCGCTCAGCCCCTGGCATTGGCCCGCGACGAAGCTGACCACCGACGCGGAATTGCGATGCGTCAGCGGGATCTGCGCCGCCGCTGCCGCGCCGATGGCCGCGCTGATTCCGGGGACCACTTCCACCGCGACGCCAGCGGCCTGGCAGGCCTCAGCCTCTTCGCCGCCGCGCCCGAAGATGAACGGATCGCCGCCTTTCAGCCGCACGACCTCGCGGCCGGCCAGCGCCTCGCGCACCAGCAGCGCGTTGATCGCGTCCTGCGGCATGGTGTGGCGCGAGCGTTGCTTGGCCACCGAAACCAGCTGCGCGGACGGCTGCGCCAGCGCCAGAATTGCGGGGTCAACCAGCCCGTCGTGGACGATCAGCTGCGCCCGCGCGATCAACCGCGCCGCGCGCAGCGTCAGCAGATCGGTGTCGCCGGGACCGGCACCAACCAGCCAGACTTTGCCGGCAGGCGAGGGGGAAGCTTTGCTCATCGTTTGCAGATGCGGATTTCCGCGCCGCCGTGCCAGTCAGAAACGCTTTGCCGGACCTTAGGATAGCTTTAGGCGCTGGCCCACGCCGTAAACCCACGCTCAAGATCGGCGATCAAATCGGCCGGGTCTTCCAGGCCGATCGACAGGCGCAGGCCATAGCAGTCTGCCTGAGCCATACCTGGCAGCGGCCAGCCGGTGGCACTGCGCAAGGGCGAGGGGTCAATCGGGGTGATCAGGCTTTCAAACCCGCCCCATGAATAGCCGATCCCGAACAGCTTCAGCGCATCAATGAAGCGATAACGCGCCGCGT
>JANORN010000144.1:0-4411 GCA_031415355.1 Novosphingobium sp.
AATGCGGCGGGGCAGATCGACAATGCGGTGATGGTGCTGCACGGCACCGGCGGCAGCGGCAAGCAGTTCTTCCGTCCGCAATTCGCCGACGAGCTCTATGGCCCCGGCCAGCCGTTTGACATCACGCGGTACTACGTGATCCTGCCTGACAACATCGGCCACGGACAAAGTTCCAAGCCCAGCGACGGACAGCGGATGGCGTTCCCGCGCTATAACTATGGCGACATGGTGCTGGCGCAGCAGCGGCTGCTGACCGAGGGACTGGGCGTGACCCGGCTTAAGGTGATCCTCGGCACTTCGATGGGCTGTATGCACGCCTTCGTCTGGGGCACGACGTACCCCGGCTTTGCCGAGCGGCTCGCGCCGTTTGCCTGCAACGCCATGCAGATCGCCGGACGCAACCGGATGTGGCGGCAGATGTCGATTGACGCGATCAAGGCCGATCCACTGTGGAACGAGGGCAATTACACCCGCTCGCCCGAAAGCGGCCTGCGCACTGCGCGCTATATGTCGATGATCGCGGGCGGCAATCCGGTGGCGCTGCAAGCCGAACACCCCACGCGTGAACAAGCTGAGGCATTCCTGGCGGCCAACTATGCCACCCGTGCGGCGGGGGATCTTGACGCCAATGACCAGATCTATCAGCTCGACAGCTCGCGCGATTACAACCCGCTACCGGGCCTGACCAAGATCACCGTGCCAGTGCTGTGGATCAACAGCGCCGACGACTTCATCAACCCGCCTGAACTCAGCCTGGCGCAGCGGCACGCTCGGCTGATGCCGCGCGCGCGGTTCATTCTGATCGCCGCCAGCCCGCAGACCAAGGGCCACGGCACCCACACCTGGGCCAAGTTTTGGAAGCGCGATCTGGCGAAACTGCTGGCGGCAAAGTGATGGAACGCCGCACACTCTATCCGCCGATTGAACCCTTTGCGAGCGGTAGGCTCGATGTCGGCGATGGCCACACGCTGTACTGGGAGCGCTGCGGCACGCCGGGCGGTAAACCTGCGGTGTTCCTGCACGGCGGCCCCGGTAGCGGATGCAGCCCGGATCAGCGCCGCCAATTCGATCCGGCGCTGTATGACGTTCTGTTGTTTGATCAGCGTGGCTGCGGGCGTTCCGCGCCGTTTGCCAATCTGGTGGCCAATACCACGTGGCACCTCGTGGCCGATATGGAGCAGCTGCGCGTGATGGCCGGGCATGACCAGTGGTTGGTGTTCGGTGGTTCGTGGGGGTCCACCCTGGCGCTCGCTTATGCCCAGACGCATCCCGAGCGGGTGTCGGAACTGGTGCTCCGCGGGATCTTCCTCGCCGGGCGTAACGAGGAAGACTGGCTCTACAAATACGGCGCGAGCGAGCTGTACCCAGAAGGCTGGGCAGACTTTGTCGGCCATATCCCAAAGGCCGAGCGCGGCAATCTGGTAGCAGCCTATCACCATCGCCTGACCAGCGCGGACTCAGCCGTCCGTCTCGCCGCCGCCAAAGCGTGGAGTACTTGGGAAGGACTGACGGTTACCTTGCTGCCTGATGCGGAGATGATGGCGGACTTCACCGCCGACGATCACGCGGTGGCTGTCGCGCGGATCGAGAACCACTATTTCCGCCACCATTGCTGGCTGGAGGAAGGGCAATTGCTGCGCGATGCCGCACGGTTGCGCAGTATTCCCGCGATCATCGTGCAAGGCCGCCACGATTGCTGCACGCCCCCTGCGGCCGCTTGGGCGCTCAAACAGGCCTGGCCCGAGGTTGAGCTGCAGATTGTCCCCGATGGCGGCCACTTATTCACCGAACCGGGGATCACTGATGGCCTGATTGGCGCAAGCGATAAGTTCGCAGGCAAGACCACGGCTTGATCGCAGGCCGCTTCCAGTCCAAAGCGCCGCCCCATGATCCTCGTCATCGACAATTACGATAGCTTCACCTGGAACCTGGTCCATTACCTGATGGAGCTGGGCACGCCGGTGGAAGTCGTGCGCAACGATGCGATCTCCGCCGGACAGGCGCTGTCGAGCGGCGCGGCGGGGTTCCTGATCTCGCCCGGCCCCTGCACACCCAATGAAGCGGGGATCAGTCTCGATCTAGTCGGGGCCTGCGCCGCTGCGGGCAAGCCGCTGCTGGGTGTGTGTTTGGGCCACCAGTCAATCGGGCAGTATTTCGGCGGCAGCGTGGTGCGCGGCGGGTTGATGCATGGCAAGACCAGCGCGGTGACGCATGACGGCACCGGGCTGTTCGCCGGGCTGCCCTCGCCCTTCACCGGCACGCGTTATCATTCGCTGATCGTCACGGACGTGCCCGAATGCCTGATCGTCAACGCCACCAGCGATGACGGCCACGTGATGGGTTTCCGCCACGCCAGCCTGCCGATCCATTCGGTGCAGTTCCACCCCGAAAGCATCGCGACTGAACACGGCCACGCCATGCTCGCGAACTTCATGGGGGTCTGCGGCCTGCCCGTGCGGGCACTGGCATGAACCAGAGGCTGAGCCTGTCACAGCCCGAGGCCGAGGCGCTGTTCGGTGCGATGCTTGACGGCGGAATGGCCGACGCGGAGATTTCCGAAGCGCTGGTAGCTATCGCGGAACGCGGGGAGACGGCGGCGGAAGTCGCAGGGCTGGTTACAGCGATGCGCGCGCGGATGCGGCGGATTTCTGCGCCGGCGGGTGCCATCGACGTCTGCGGCACGGGCGGAGACGGCCAGCACAGCCTGAACGTCTCGACTGCCGTCGCGCTGGTGGTGGCGGCCTGCGGGGTGCCGGTGGCCAAGCACGGCAACCGCGCCGCATCCAGCCTGGCGGGCGGCGCGGATACGCTCGAAGCGCTGGGCCTCAACCTGGCCCGCGCGAGCGAACTGGCGGAGGCCACCCTGCCCGATCTGGGCATCGCGTTCCTGTTTGCCCAGGCACACCATCCCGCGCTGGGCCGGGTCGCACCGATCCGCAAGGCGCTGGGGCGGCGGACCATTTTCAACCTGTGCGGGCCGCTCGCCAACCCCGCCGGAGTGACCCGGCAACTGGTGGGCGTGGCGCACCCGTCGCTGCTGGCGCTGTACCGCGATGCGATGCACTTGCTGGGCACGGAGGCGGCGCTGATCGTCTCGGGCGAAGAAGGGCTCGACGAATTGTCCATCGCGGGCACCAGCTATCTCACCCAAGTCGGCATGGCCGGGATCGCCACCGAAATCCGCCCCGATGACGCCGGACTGACTCCGCACCCGCTGGCCGAGCTGCGCGGCGGTGATGCGGCCTTCAACGCTGCCGCACTGCGCCGCCTGCTGCTGGGCGAACCCGGCGCTTACCGCGACGCCGTGCTGCTCAACTCTGCCGCCGCGCTGCTGGTGGCCGGGCACGTCGACGACTGGCTGGAGGGCGTGGAAGAAGCCGCCGAAGCGCTGGACAAGGGGCTGGCAAACACGCTGCTCGATTGCTGGATTGCGGCGGTTCAATAAGAGATTTTCACGCAAAGACGCCAAGACGCCGAGATGCTGCGCGTGGCGGTACAGCGGCTTTATGATTGCTCGTACTGCCTGGTCCTGCGTTCTGAAGAAGTATGATTGCCTGCGGCGCTCGCAGCATCTTGGCGTCTATGCGGCTTTGCGTGATTCAAATTCAACCTCTCGACTTGGCGCAGCCTAGGAGGCAAAGGCCAAGGCATGACTGACAAACTCGCTGAAATCTGCGCCACCAAGCGCCTTGAAGTTGCCGCGCGCAAGCCGCTGGGGCTCGGCCACTGGCCGCAGCCCACGCCCGTGCGCGGGTTTGAAGCGGCGTTGCGGGCCAAGGCTGCGCATGGTTTTGCCCTGATCGCCGAGATCAAGAAGGCCAGCCCGTCCAAAGGCCTGATCCGCGCTGATTTTGATCCCGCAGCACACGCCCGCGCTTATCAAGCAGGCGGCGCGGCGTGCCTGTCGGTGCTGACCGATGCGCCCTATTTCCAAGGCCACGAGGACTATCTGATTGCCGCGCGCGCGACTTGCGACTTGCCGGTGATCCGCAAGGACTTCATGATCGATCCGTGGCAATGCGCCGAGGCCCGCGCGATGGGCGCCGATGCGATCCTGATCATCGTCGCCGCGCTGGACGATGCAGCGATGGCAGAAATCGAGGTCGCCGCGCGCGCCGAAGGGCTGGATGTGCTAGTGGAAGTTCATGACGAAGCGGAACTGGAGCGCGCGCTCACCCGGCTGGAATCACGCCTGATCGGCGTCAACAACCGCAATCTCAAGACCTTCGACGTCGATCTGGCGAACACCGAACGGCTGTCCGCTATGGTGCCAGCGGACGTGCTGCTGGTCTGCGAAAGCGGGATTGCCAGTCACGCCGATTGCGCGCGGATGGCAGCAGTGGGGGTGCGGACCTTTCTGGTAGGTGAGAGCTTGATGCGGCAAGATGATATTGCAGCGGCAACGCGGGCG
>JANORN010000145.1:0-1915 GCA_031415355.1 Novosphingobium sp.
CACGACCTTTATTGCGGGCGCCGACATTACCGAATTTGGCAAGCCGCCCCGGGGACCAGATTTCAATGCAGTGCTGAACATGATCGAGGCGGCGTCCAAGCCGGTCGTAGCGGCCATCCACGGCACTGCATTGGGCGGCGGTCTTGAAACGGCCCTAGTCTGTCATTACCGGATCGCCGTGCCGTCGGCAAAGCTGGGCGTGCCTGAGGTAAAGCTTGGGCTGTTACCGGGTGCCGGCGGAACGCAGCGACTGCCGCGCGTCGTCGGGGTCGCTGCGGCGGCGACAATGTGCTCGCTGGGTGAACCAGTGCCAGCCGCCAAGGCAGAAGAAATGGGGCTAGTCGATAGGCTAGCGGGTGAGGATAGCCTCGCGGAGGATGCCATTTCATACGCGCGCGAATTGGTCGCCGCTGGTCCTCGCCCTACACGCGCACGCGCAGTCACCGGCGACGTTGCCGCCACTGAACAATTGAAATCCGCGAACGCCAAAAAGTGGAAGGGCTTCGATGCGCCTTATGCCAACCTCGCCTGCGTCGAGGCGGCGACACGGTTGCCGTTCGACGAGGGCCTCAAATTCGAGCGCACAGAATTTCTGAAGCTGATGGGTGGCTCCCAATCGGCGGCGCAGCGGCATATGTTTTTTGCTGAACGTCAGGCTGCAAAGATTGACGGTCTACCAAAAGACTTGCCCCTGCGCGATGTAAAAAAAGTTGGTGTCATCGGCGCTGGCACGATGGGCGGCGGGATCTCGATGAACTTCCTTGCCAAGGGAATCCCGGTGACCATTGTCGAAATGGTGCAAGAAAATCTTGACCGCGGCGTGGGCGTCATCCGGAAAAATTATGAAAATAGCGCCGCCAAGGGCCGGTTCACCGCTGAGCAGGTCGAGGGCATGATGAATATCCTGACCCCTTCGCTTAGCCTAGATGATCTTGCCGACTGCGACCTGATTATCGAAGCGGTTTACGAGAGCATGGATGTCAAAAAAGACGTGTTCGGCAAGCTCGATAACATCTGCAAACCCGGCGCGATATTGGCATCGAACACCTCATATTTGAACATCGATGAAATTGCTGCATCCACGTCCCGTCCGCAGGATGTCGTCGGAATGCACTTCTTTTCGCCTGCCAATGTGATGAAATTGCTTGAAGTGGTGCGCGGCGAAAAAACCGCTGACGACGTGCTCGCCACAGCAATGGCGCTGGGCAAAAAAATCGGCAAGGTCGCGGTGGTCGCGGCCGTGTGCCACGGTTTCATTGGCAACCGGATGCTGTCGACCCGGCAGGGGCCTGCGATGCAGCTGCTGCTCGAAGGCGCAACCCCCGCGCAAATTGACACAGTCCACACCGATTTTGGCATGCCGATGGGGCCGTTTCAGATGAGCGATCTGGCGGGACTCGATATCGGCTGGCACCGCGACCCATCGCGCGTCGAATCCATCCGCGATGCTTTATGTGCGGCCGGGCGTTTTGGGCAGAAAAACCGTAAGGGCTTTTACGATTATGACGAAAAGCGCGTCGGGACACCAAGCGAGGAGGCGCTGGCCATCATCGAAGAATTTCGTGCCACCTCGAACCTGCCCAAACGCGAAATTAGCAATCAGGAGATTATTGAGCGGACGCTCTATCCGATGGTCAATGAAGGCTATAATATCCTCGAAGAAGGCAAGGCGCAGCGCGCATCCGACATCGATGTTGTCTGGATTTACGGCTATGGCTGGCCGATCTATCGCGGCGGCCCGATGTTCTGGGGCGATCTGGAAGGTGCCGCCAGAATAGTCGAAGCGCTGGAGCGGCACGGCATCAAGGTTGCGGAGAGCCTGAAGGCCAAAGCCTGAACTGTCTGGTGCGGCCAAGAAGACTCGAACTTCCACGGGCTTTCGCCCACAACGACCTCAACGTTGCGCGTCTACCAA
>JANORN010000146.1:0-7108 GCA_031415355.1 Novosphingobium sp.
CTCTCCGCCTTCTGGGACAAGGATGCTGGACGACCGGTCTTGGATCAAGAGATTGGCGATGCGGTGCGGCTGACGCTGGCGGGTAAGGTTGTGCATGAGCGGTTGCTGGCGTGAGTGGACTTGCCGTCCTAGAACCTTCCCCAACGGGGGAGGGGAACCGCGAAGCGGTGGAGGGGGGCGAACAAATTGCGCGCGTTAGCGCGCAGCCGCTAGCGCGGCTTTCTTCGCTGTGCCCCCATCCGTCTCGCTGCGCGAGCCACCTTCCCCGGTGGGGAAGTATCTAGCCAGTGCACGATCATTCGCTTGGAACTGTTGAGCGCGCCCGCAGGTTAAGACAGGAAATGACCTTGCCGGAAGTTCTGTTGTGGCGGTTGCTTAAGCCAAAGCCCATGGGAATAAAATTCCGTAATCAGCATCCGCTGGGTGACTATGTTGTGGACTTCTACTGCCACGCGGCGAAGGCGGTTTTTGAAATTGACGGAAAATCCCACGATATGGGCGATCAGCCGGAGTTCGACGTAAAGCGGACGGCTGAACTGACCGTTTTGGGCGTCGAGGTCATCCGCATTCCGGCAATCGAAGTTCTGCGCGACCCCGTGGCCGTCGCGGAAAGCATGACCAGACACTGCCTTGCTTGCACTACCCAATCAGGAGCCACCCGATAAAATGGACTTCATTTCAATCCTTTCGATCTTCGTCATGGCCTGCTTTGTGGGCTATTATGTCGTCTGGTCGGTCACCCCGGCGCTGCATACGCCTTTGATGGCGGTGACCAACGCGATCTCCTCCGTGATCATTGTCGGCGCGCTGATCGCGGCCGCGGCGGCGGGGTCGGCCAGTTCCAAGTGGCTGGGGCTGCTGGCGGTGGTGCTGGCGAGCGTCAATATCTTTGGCGGGTTCGCAGTAACCGCGCGGATGCTGGCGATGTACAAGAAGAAGGACAAGAAGTGATGAGCTTCACGCTCCTTTCTGCCGCTGCTGCGGCCAGCCAAAGCGCCACGCCGGCCTGGGCGATGATCGCTTATCTCGTTTCGGGGGTGCTGTTCATCCTGGCTCTGCGCGGGCTGTCCAGCCCTGCTACATCACAGCGCGGCAACCGCTTCGGCATGGCCGGGATGTTGATCGCGGTGGTGGCGACTCTGGCTACGCACTTCCCGATGGTTGCGCCGGAAAGCGACGGCAAGTTCGGTTTTGGTGGGACTGTGCTTATGCCGGATTGGCTGACAGCGGGGCAAATCCTTGCCGCCATTGCCATCGGCGGCGCAATCGGCTGGGTCATCGCCCGGCGGATCGCGATGACCGATATGCCGCAGCTTGTCGCTGCGTTCCACTCGCTCGTCGGGCTTGCCGCCGTGCTGGTGGGCTGGGCGGCCTATCTCAATCCCGAGGCGTTCGGGATTGTGGCATGGGCACCCGCCGATAACATCATCAGAGACTGTATCGCTCCGTGCAATTCAGCGACCATGGTCGCGACTATATTGCCAGTCTCGCGTCTCGAATTGGGCCTCGGCATTGCAATCGGCGCGATCACGTACAGCGGCTCGGTCATCGCCTTTCTTAAGCTCGCCGGCAAGATGTCTGGCGCGCCGATCATGCTGCCGATGCGGCACGTGATCAACCTCGGCACGCTGATCGCCATCATCGGCTTGACCGGCTACTTCATGACCGATCAGAGCCTGTGGGTGATCGCCACCGTCACCGCACTCGCCTTCCTGATCGGGTTCCTGCTGATCATCCCGATTGGTGGGGCGGATATGCCGGTCGTCGTCTCGATGCTCAATTCGTACTCGGGCTGGGCGGCGGCGGCGATGGGGTTCACGCTGCACAACACCGCGATGATCATCACCGGGGCGCTGGTTGGCAGCTCGGGCGCGATCCTGTCCTACATCATGTGCAAGGCGATGAACCGCAGCTTCATTTCGGTGATCGCGGGCGGGTTCGGCGTTGATGTCAGCGCGGCCGGCGGCGAAGCCAAGGCGCAGCGCCCGTGGAAGCGCGGCGCGGCCGAGGACGCGGCGTTCCTGCTGAAGGAAGCTGAACAGGTGATCATCATCCCCGGTTACGGCATGGCGGTGGCGCAGGCGCAGCACGTGCTGCGCGAAATGGGCGACCTGCTGAAAAAGGAAGGCGTGCGCGTCAAATATGCGATCCATCCGGTTGCGGGGCGGATGCCGGGGCATATGAACGTGCTGCTGGCCGAGGCCAATGTGCCCTATGACGATGTGTTTGAACTGGAAGACATCAACGGCGAATTCGCGCAGACCGACGTGGCGTTCATCATCGGCGCGAACGACGTGGTCAACCCGGCGGCCAAAACTGACAAAACCTCGCCGATTTACGGGATGCCGGTGTTCGATGTGGACAAGGCCAAGACCATCATGTTCATCAAACGCAGCATGGGCGGCGTGGGCTATGCGGGGGTCGATAATGATGTGTTTTATATGGACCAGACCATGATGCTGCTGGCCGACGCCAAGAAGATGGTCGAAGACATCAACAAGGCGCTGGCGCATTGAACCGGCTGGCTGGTCTGTGCCTGGGTGCGCTCGCGCTGACCGGCTGCGTTTCCAAACTCGCCGAGGGCCGGGTGCAGTCCGCGCTGGTCGAAGCGGGGCTGTCTGCGCCCAATGCCGATTGCATGGCGGAGCGAATGACCGACCGGCTGAGCATCGGGCAACTGCGCAAGCTGGAAGCGCTCAAGGGCGCGAAGCGGTCGCTATGGGACTATGTCAGCGCGGTGCGCAAGGTGGGCGATGCCGAAGTGCTCGGGGTAACCAGCAGTGCGGCGGCGCTGTGCGCCAGCGGCTTGGCACCGGAGAAGAAGTAGCTTCCTCCCCTTCAGAGGAGGGGACCCAGCGTAGCTGGGGGAGGGGCACAGGCCTTCCTCCCCTTCAGGGGAGGGGACCCACGCAGTGGGGGAGGGGCACAGGCTGGTACTCCCAACTTCGTTTACGAGCGCTGGCCGGAAGCGTCATGAGTACCAACTTGTGCCACTCCACCAGCTTCGCTGGTCCCCCTCTCATACGGGAGAGGAAGCTTGGGATTGACTTACAACACTGTCAGTCCATCATAATCGCATGAGGATGCTCACCCCGCTTATCGCAGCGGTCTCGGCGCTTGCCCTGACTGCCCCGGGCTATGCCAAGACCATCGCGGTCGCCGCCGGGGCCGATGCCCAGCGGCGTTTGCAGGAGGCGCTGATCGTCGCAGAGCCGGGCGACGTGATCGAATTGGGGGCGGGGCGGTTCGACCTGACCGACGGGCTCTCGCTTGACGTCAACGGCGTGACGCTGCGCGGCGCGGGGATGGAAGCCAGCGTGCTCGATTTCACCGGACAAAAGGGCGCGGGCGAGGGCCTGCTGGTCACGTCCGACCAAGTTACCCTGCGCGATTTCGCAGTGGAGAACCCCAAGGGCGACGGGATCAAGTCCAAAGGCGCAGACGACATCGTCTATTACCGGGTCCGTGTAACCTGGACCGGCGGCGCGCTGACCACCAATGGCGCTTATGGCATCTATCCGGTGGAAAGCACCGGGGTGTTAATCGATGGCTGCAAGGTTTCGGGCGCGTCGGACGCCGGGATTTATGTCGGGCAAAGCAAGGGCATCACGGTTCGCTATTCGGTGGCTGAAAACAACGTGGCGGGAATCGAAATCGAGAACAGCCGCAATGCCTTGGTTACGGACAACTATGTCACGCGTAATACCGGCGGAATTCTGGTGTTCGATTTGCCCAATCTGCCGGTGATGAATGGCGGCGACGTGGTTTTGGCGCGTAATCTGGTGATTGATAATGACACGCCAAACTTTGCACCCAAGGGCAATATCGTCGCCAGCGTGCGGCGCGGGACCGGGATCATGGTAATGGCCAACGATGATGTCAGCGTGGTCGGCAACCGGATCGACGGGAACCCCACCACTGCGGTGATGGTGATCAGCTATCCCAACACGTTCGAGGATCCGCGCTATAACCCCACGCCGCGCCGGGTGTTTATCGGCAACAACGTGATCGGCCGCAACGGCTACGCACCGCAGATCGATGGCGCGGCGCAGCTCTTGGCCGCATTTGGCGGCGCGTTGCCACCGGTGCTGTGGGACGGTTTGGGCGTCGCGCCGACTGCGCTGGGCATTGCGGATGCTTCGGCCTGGTCGCTGAACCTGCCAGCGCAAGCGGCGAGCTTTGAAACCGCCCGGCCGGCGCCCCTGCGCTTGTTGCCGCCTCCACCAACCACCTTGGGAATCATGCCAGGGGCGCCCGTCAGTTTGGACGCGCGGATCGGCAAATGAAGCTGCTGGCGGCGGCGCTCTTGCTCACGGCGGCTGCCGTAGTTTCTGCGCGCTCCCCGCACATCGCCTTTGTGAATGATTCGGCGATCCAGTCAGCCACAAATCCCGCCACGCTGGCTGATTTCCATTTCTTCAGTGATCCCGCGCGGCAGGTGCCGGTCAAAGGCGTCACCCCCTACCGGCTCAACACCCCGTTGTGGTCGGACGGGGCGGAGAAGCTGCGGTTTGTCTATGTGCCGGATGGGCAGAAGGCGGTGGCGGATGGCGAGGGCCTGCTTAAGCTGCCCGTCGGATCGGCGCTGATCAAGACGTTCAAGCTGGGCGCGCGGTTAATCGAAACCCGCGTCTTGCTGCACCGCGAAGCAGGCTGGGTGGCGCTGCCGTATCAGTGGAACGCGGCGCAGACTGAAGCGCGACTGGTGCTGGCGGGGGCGCGGCTCGATCTGACCACGCCCACCGGGCAAGCGATCAGCTATGCGATCCCCAACAAGAACCAGTGCAAGGAATGCCATGCCTTGTCAGGCAAAGTCGTTCCAATTGGGCCGAAAGCCCGCAATCTGGCAGCAGCATGGCTGACAGAGTGGCAACAGTCGGGGCGGCTCAACGCAGTGCCTGCCGTTTCAGTCCACGTTCCCTTGTGGGAACAGCGCGAACGGGTGCCAGTCGCGCCAGCCGCGCGCGGCTACCTCGATGCCAATTGCGCGCATTGCCACAATCCGGCAGGTTCCGCGTCCAACTCAGGCCTCGACCTGCGCTGGGAACAGCACGATCCCGTCAAAATCGGGATCGGCAAACGCCCGGTCGCCGCCGGGCGCGGTTCGGGCGGGCTGGAATTTGACATCAAGCCGGGTGATCCGGCGCATTCAATCCTGTATTACCGCATGGCGAGTCTGGAAGGCGGGGTTTCCATGCCAGAACTTGGCCGCGCCAGCCTTGATCCGGACGGGATGGCAGTGGTGGCGCGCTGGATCAGGGGGATGAAACGATGAAGCGGGTGATGAAATGGGTGTTCGGCATCGCGCTGGTACTCGGCGCGGCGCTGCTGGTATTCCGCACGCCTGATACCGAGCCCGCAGCGATGCGTGCGAAGTACGGCGGCGAGCCCTCGCAATTCGTCGATCTGGGGCAGGGCCTGACGGTTCATCTGCGCGACGAAGGCCCACGTGCTGCGCCCGCGATTGTGCTGCTGCATGGCTCCAACGCTGATCTGCATACCTGGGAGCCGTGGGCACAGGCGCTCAAAGGGCAATACCGGGTGATCCGCTATGATACCGTCGGTCACGGGCTGACCGGCGGCGTGGCGGGGAAGGACTATTCGCCAGAAGCCATGACCAACTTGGTGGGCCGCGTGGCAGACAATTTGGCGCTGCAACGCTTTACGCTGGCGGGCAATTCGATGGGCGGCGCAGTGGCGGCGCGCTATGCGATGGCGCATCCCGAGCGGCTGACGGCACTGGTGCTGGTCGATGCGGGCGGCGCGCCTAAGCCGGGCGGTGAGCCGGGCAATATCGGGTTCAAGCTTGCCGCGACGCCGGGCCTCAACCAGCTGATGAAATGGATCACCCCGCGCGCGCTGGTGGCGCGAAGCCTGCGCCAGTCAGTCACCAATCAGGCGATCGTGACCGAGGCGGCGATTGATCGATACTGGGAATTGCTGCGTTATCCCGGCAACCGTGAGGCCACGATGCTGCGGATGACTGCGCCGCGCGCCACCTTCGATCCGGCCAAATTGGCGGCGATCAAAGTGCCGACGTTGATCCTGTGGGGCGAGGAAGATGCGCTGATCGGGCCGGCTGCGGCGCAGTGGTATGGCAAGGCGATCACCGGTAGCACGCTGACGATCTATCCCGGCATCGGGCACCTGGCGCATGAGGAAGCCGCCGCGCGCAGCGCCGCCGATGTCGCCGCGTTCCTCTCGGCCAAGGGTATTTCCGTCAAGCCCGGCTGAACTGGACGCCGCCCGCTCGCCCGCGTAAAGGCGTGGTTGCAAGGGCATTTCATCCAGTCTCCGGGAGATTTCGAACGTGCGCAAACTTGGCCTGATCGGCGGCATGAGCTGGCTATCGACCCGCACCTATTATGAGCACATCAACCAGCTGGTTCAGGCCAAGGCCGGGCCGCGCGCCTCTGCGCCGCTATTGATTGAAAGCCTGGATTTTGGCGATCTGGTGCGCTTGTCCAGCGCGGAGGACTGGAAGCGCGCCGCCAAGGTGCTGGCCGACAGCGCGAAGCGGTTGGAAAAGGCTGGCGCCACCGCGATCATCATCGGCGCGAATTCGATGCACAAAATCTATGACGATGTCGCCAAGGCGGTCTCGGTGCCGATCATCCACATCGCTGATTGCGTGGGTGACCGGATGGTGGCCAACGGGGTTAAGAAAGCCGCGTTGATCGGCACGCGCAACGTCATGGTGGAAGGGTTCTATCGTCAGAAACTGATCCAGCGCGATATCGAATTGCTGCCGCCTGAAATGGCCTTCGTCGAAACGCTCGACCGGATCATTTATGACGAGCTGCTGCTGGGCAAGGCCAGCCGCCAAGCCGAACGCGAGCTGAAGACGATCATCACCAATCTGGAACAGGACGGCGCCGAAGCGGTGGTGCTGGGCTGCACCGAACTGGAAATGGTCGTCGATATCGATGCCAATGTCCTGCCGATCTACGATTGCACCCGCATCCACGCCGAAGTGGCAGTGGACTGGATTCTGGGCGAATGACCTCCTCCTCTTCAGGGGAGGGGACCCACGGAGTGGGGGAGGGGCACGTGCCTTCCTCCCCTTCAGGGGAGGGGGCCCACGCAGTGGGGGAGGGGCACGCGCGAG
>JANORN010000147.1:0-2993 GCA_031415355.1 Novosphingobium sp.
ACGGGCGCAGGGGGCAGTGGTTCTGGCCAAGGGGGAGGGATTGCTGTGAAACCCTCGGTGCGTTCAGGTGAAGTTGACGATTCTCGGGATTTTCCAGTCCCTGTGGGAGGGCGTCAGGTCCGCTTCGGAAAGTCTGTCACAGTAGCATTTACGGTCACGCGCGAAGGCCGCGCGACGAGCTGCTCGGTTTTACGGTCATCAGTCGATGCCGCAGCGACTGCGCTGGTCTGCGGCCTGGTGATGCGCAAAATCCGCTTCAACCCAGCTGCACGCGCAGATGGTACTACAGTTGAGGCGCGCTATGGCTACCGAGTCGATTTCATAGAAAAGTAAGGCCCGATTTAGGGGCAGAACTCGCAAAATCTGAATCACTCCAATCAAGTCCCGCTCATCCTGAGCCTGTCGAAGGACCATCGGCCGAACGCTACCCTGCCGTAACAGGCGGGTGCTTCGACAAGCTCAGCATGAGCGGCTCTGGTGCTACAATCACACCCCGCCTTAAGGCTGCGCGGTCCGCCGCAGCAGCGCCGTATCATAGCCAAGCGCCTTTGCGCGGGTATAGAGCGCTTCAACCTTGGCCGCACCCGGCTCCGGCTCACGCGACAGCAGCCACAGATAGCGCCCCGTCGGCTCGCCGACAATGGCCCACGAATAGTCTTCCGCCCGGTCTAGCACCCAGTAGTCGCCAAAAAATGGCCCGAAGAAGCTGACCTTCAGCTTGGCATTGGTGGCGGCATCGACAATTTTAGCGCGGCCTTCGGCGTCGCTGCGCTTGCCATCGGGCTTGCGGCAGGCGTTGAGCACCCGGATCTGGCCGTCTGGCCGCAGCGAATAGTCCGCCGTTACCCCGTCGCAGCCCTTCTGAAAGCCTTGTTCATAGCGCGCGATTTCGTACCAGCGGCCCAGATAGCGTTGCAGTTCGACCGACTTTGCTGGCTGCGGCACGGCGGCGTTGCCGACGGGATGCTTGGGGCCGAGCGCGGCGCAACCGGCCAGCAGGACAGCGCCGGCGAGCAGGCTGAGGGTGACAAGAGGCTTCATCGGACAAACTCCTTGCGCGGCCAATCGGCATTGCCAGTTGTATATGGGGTGAATGCGGCGATAAACCAGCGGCCATGATTGCACAGACCATCCAGCTCGCGCTTGCCCCGGTGTTCGTCCTGGTGGCGATTGGCAACATCCTCAATCTGCTGTCCAGCCGCCTGGGCCGGGTGGTGGACCGATCACGCCAGTTGCAGGATCGGCACACCGCCACCGCCGGGCCGGATCACGATATGGTGGTGCTGGAAATCCGGATGATCGACCGCCGCATCAGCCTGATCACCCGCGCCATCCGCCTGCTGGTGCTGTCCGGCCTGACTATCGGAACCACGGTGGCGATCCTGTTTCTGGAAGAATTCGTGGCGGTGAACCTGCAACTGGTCGCTGCGGGTGTGTTTCTCGTCTCGGTCGGCTTGCTGATGTGGGCCTTGGTGCTGTTCCTGCGCGAAACCCAGATATCAGCCAAACAGCTGCGCATCCCGCGCGATTATCTGGAGCTGGAGCGAGAGTTGTAGTCCATCCCCCCCTTCAGGGGAGGGGGACCAGCGTAGCTGGTGGAGGGGCACAGGCCTTCCTCCCCGTTCGGGGAGGGGACCCACGTAGTGGGGGGAGGGGCACAGGCGCGTACTCCAGACCTTGCGGACCAGCGCTGGCCGGATGCCTCACGAGTACCCGCTGGTGCCGCTCCACCACTGCGTGGTCCCCCTCTCCCATGGGAGAGGACTTATTTCAGCAGTGCCTGGCCTTTGCTTTCCACCGCTTTGCGGATCATCGGTTCGATGAAGCCCAGCGCGGGCGGCAGATCAAATTCGAACACCACTTCGTTGGCTTCGATTTCGATATGCCCGCGCAATTGCTGGCCCAGTGCGGCGATGTTCAGGTTCATCCGGTCTTCGCTCGGCCAACTGGTATCGACCTTGGCCATGCCGCCGGGGATCTGCCCGGCGATCTCGTGACTGCGCGATTTGAAGCGCTGGCGCACTTCGTCGCGCTCCAGGTTGTGCGGAATGGCAAAGCGCATCAGCCGGGCTCTCCTTCTGGTCCGCTGCCGTATTTGTAATCCAGATAGCGGGTCTTGATCGCCAGATTGTCGATTGCCCCGCTGGCCAGTTGGCGCGTCACGCTGTCAATTTCGGTGCTGATCTTGCCCAGACTTTCGGTCAGGCGTTGATCCGGGCTGGCCCCGCCGCTCGCCTCGCCGCGCAGATGGCGCGGGATCGAGGTGTAGGTGGAAACCAGTTCGGGCAAGTGATCGCCCACCAGCCGCCGCACTTCCACTGCCGCAGGGGTATTGTCCGCCAGCCCGTCCAGCTGCTGGCCCAGCGCGTCGAGTTGATAGCCGATCTGATCGACCAGTTGCACCGCCGGCGCAGGCAGCGCGGGACGCTGGCTTTCCAGCCACAGCTCGGTCCGCCCGACCAGTGATTTGACGTCTGATCCGGTCAAGGACGCGCGCGTCGGCACTTTCATGCGCGGGAACGCGGCAAACACCCCCACCGCGACGACAATCGCCAGCAGCGTGACGATAATCCCGGTCCAGCCAATCCCGTCCAGCACCAGTCCGGCGACCATCGCGCCAAACAGCACTGCGCCCACCGCCATCATTGTGCGCAGCAGCTTTTTGAACAAATGCTGCCGCTTCAACTTAGCCGAACCGCGCCCGATTGACGCGCGGCGGCCGCCATAGTCGCGGTTGTTGACCAGTGACTGGCGCGCCTCGCGCAGTATAGCGTCGCTGTTGTGTGATTCCCCAACCATCAGATTCTTCCCATTTTCGCGTTAGCGCAAATGGGGAGGTGGCATTCGCGTAGCGAATGACGGAGGGGTTTCAACGCTCGCGCCATTACCCCTCCGTCATTTACAGAGGAAAAGCCACCTACCCAATAGGCTGACCAAAAAGGGAAGGATAGAAACAGGTAGAAACCCAACAACATACCAACACGCACAACACG
>JANORN010000148.1:0-25175 GCA_031415355.1 Novosphingobium sp.
CCCTTGGCGCGATCAGTGAATTTTTCGAGGTTCATGGGTGTGTCAGCCTCCTGTTACACCCAAGGTAGTGTGGCGGTTTGGCAACACAAGAGGCGGTACAACAAAAGCGGCAACAAAAAAGGGCGGCCCGTCGCCGGACCGCCCCCTTGCTGGATTGCTCAGCGCTTAGCGAACGCCGATCGGGTCCGGATTGCCGTCCGGATCGCCCGAAACCGTGCCGTCAGCGCGGACTGGCCCGAGCAGCAGAATCCCGGCCAGGTGCGGCGCGGCCATCGAGGTGCCGCTGATCGTGTTGTACCCGCCGTTGAGCCAGGTCGACAGGATCAACTGGCCGGGCTCGGCATAGTCGATCGGCGGATTGCCGAAGTTCGAGAATGTTGAGCGGATATCGCCCGCCCGGAATGCCGATACGGTGTAGACATTGGAACCGTTGGCCCGCGCTGGTGAGCTGAGGTTGGCATCTGCATTCTCATTGCCCGCCGCCAGCGTGAACTTGATCCCGTTCGCAGCGGCCGCGACCACCGCATTGTCCAGCGCCGCGCTGACCCCGCCGCCCAGGCTCATATTGGCAACATCGCCGGGCTGACCGTTGGCCGCAACATAGTCCACCCCGGCGATCACGCCCGAATTGGAACCGCTGCCGCTGCGATCAAGCACCCGCACGGCTACGACCAGCGCTCCGGCGGCAACACCGACCACGCCAATTGCGTTATCCTTCGCGCCGATTGTCCCCGCAACGTGAGTGCCGTGGCCGTTCTGGTCATCTGCCGTGGTGCGTGCGCCCAGGAAGCTGCGGCTGCGCGCCAAATCCACATTCAGATCGGGATGGCTGAGCTGAATTCCGGAATCGATTACCCAGGCCGTGCTGGCAGAGGTAGTGGTGCCGCCACCAACGCGAGCAATGCCCCACGGCAACGATTGTGCGGGCTGCGTGCCGCCGCCGCCAGGCTTGGCCTTCGCCTGAACCTGGCCCAGCGTGGCCACCCGGTCGGGTTCGCAGGTCTGGATGTTGGGGTTGCCCGCCATCATCCGGCCCAATCCCTGTGCAGACATGCGCGCTGCAAAGCCGCGAATTGACGCCGAGTAAACGTGATTCAGACGGCCACCGCCCGCATTTACCGAGCGATTGGCTTCGGACATTTCCGCACCGCGGCCAACCGATCCTGCTTTGAATGTGCAGATATAGCTATCGGCGATAATGTCTCCGGCAACTTGCGCCTGCGCGGGCATGGCGGCGAGGGCCAGTGGCGCGGCGGTGACTGCGAGAACGAGCTTCAATTTCATGGTATCCCCTTCCTGATTACTTGATTTTGGCGACTTGATATTGCGCGATTGCTGCGCGCTGTCCGATGCGCAGAGACTAGCGCTCGAACCACGACTGTCGAGCCAGAAAGACCCCTAATGCCTAGTTATCCAACGAAACTGTGAAATTTGATTGCTTGTGGCGCGCAACGCCTTGTGCGGAAAACTTTGTTCAATATGAACATAATTTCATTTCACAATTTCGTAATTATTTGCCGTCGGAATCAGGCCAACATCGGCTTCGCCCCGCAGTTTGTCTCAGCTGTCCGCGCGGTCCGTCGGGCCGGTACGCCCCGTTCGTCGATTTGTGATGACGCGGGACGGCTCGCCGCGATAGGGCTTCGGCCTGATCAAACTGACATTCCGTGCAGAGCGTGTGCGCGGCAAGGGGGACTTCGATGCGCCGGATAATCTCGATTTCGCTGACCGCGCTGTTGCTGGCCGGCTGCGCAACTGTCCCCGCCGCCGAAGCCCCGATCACGCCAACCGCCGTCGTCGCGCCAGAACCCGCTCCGCTGAGCGAACTCGTCAAAGCGGTCGATATCCCTTATGAACGCTTCACCCTGCCCAATGGCCTGACCACCCTTGTGCACACGGATCGCAAGGCACCGATTGTCGGCGTGACGATCTATTACCGCGTCGGATCGAAGTCTGAACCCAAGGGCCGCACCGGCTTTGCCCATCTGTTTGAACACCTGATGTTCGGCGGATCGGAAAACGTCGAGAACTTCGACGTGCCATTGGAAGGTGCAGGATCGACCAGCACCAACGGTTCCACCTGGTATGACCGGACCAATTATGTGGAAACGGTGCCGACCGGCGCGCTCGATCTGGCGCTGTTCATGGAAAGCGACCGGATGGGCCACCTGCTGGGCGCGGTGACGCAGGACAAGCTGGATAAGCAGCGCGGGGTAGTCCAGAACGAAAAGCGCCAGGGCGACAATGAACCCTATGGCTTGGCTGAATATGCAATCGGCGACGGACTCTATCCGGTCGGCCATCCCTATCGCCACTCCACCATCGGTTCGATGGCCGATCTTGATGCAGCCGGCATCGCCGATGTCCGCAAATGGTTCATCGACAACTATGGCCCGAACAATGTGGTGATCGCACTGACCGGGGACATCGACGCCGCCGCCGCGCGGCCGTTAATTGAAAAATGGTTCGGCGCGATCCCGCGCGGGCCCGAGGTCAAGCGGCCTGAAGCGGGGCCAGTCACTTTGACTGCGCCAGTCAAGCGCGAAATGGCTGATCAGGTTCCGGTAACCCGGTTGGTCCGCGCCTGGAGCGGCCCGGGCCAAAACGATGCCGACGCCCCCGCGCTGGATGTAGCGATGCGGGTGCTGGGCGGGTTGTCCAGCTCGCGGCTCGACAACCAGCTGGTGCGCGGCGAGCAGCTGGCGGTCAGCGTAACGGCGATGAACCTGCAATTTGAGCAGACCAGCATGTTGCAGGCGAGCATGGACATCAAACCAGGGACCGACCGTGCGATGGCCGAGGCGCGGTTCGATGCGCTGATCGCGGCCTATGTTGCTGAGGGGCCGAGCGCTGACGAAGTCCGCCGCGCCGCAACCAGCGCCGTATCTGCCCAGATCAACGCGCTCGAATCGGTTGGCGGGTTCGGCGGCAAAGGCTCGACCCTGGCCGAAGGCGAACTCTATTCGGGCAACCCCGCGCAGTTCAAGCAGGACCTGCAGCGGATCGCCGCGCTGACCCCGGAAGACGTGCGCCAGGCGATGCAGAAATGGCTGACCCGGCCCGCCTATGCGCTGGCAATCGTCCCGGGTGAGCGCACCGAAAAGGGCGAAACGATGGGCGGCTGGGGCGATGAAGCGAACGCAGCGCCAACCAAACCTGACGCGAAGAAGCTCGCTGCGCCGCTCACCACTGGGCCGAAGCGAACCGCGCCAGCAGTCGCTCCGGTGGGCGATCTGACCTTTCCAGCAATCGAGCGCGCTACGCTGTCCAACGGCATCCCGGTGCTGCTTGCCCGCCGCACAGCCGTGCCGACGGTGCTGGTCAGCCTGAATTTTGATTCGGGCTTTTCAGCGGACAAACTGGACAGCCCCGGCACGCAATCCCTGATGATGAACCTGCTGGATGAAGGCACCACGACCCGCGATTCGACCGCAATCGCCGAAGAGCAGGAGCGGCTCGGTGCGCAGGTCTTCGCCGGGTCTGGGCTTGATTCGAGCTCGGTCACATTGGCCGCGCTATCCGCCAATCTGGAACCGTCGCTGGTCCTGATGACCGATGTGGTGCGCAACCCGGCCTTTGCCCCGGCGGAAGTGGCGCGGGTGCGCGATCAGCAGATTGCCCAGCTCTCGCAAGTGCTCGCCAGCCCGCGTGCACTGGCAACGCGGTCGCTGGGTCCGCTGCTGTTTGGCGCTGATCATCCCTATGGCTTGCCCGGTGACGGACTGGGTGACGCCAAGTCGCTCGCCGCGCTAACCCCGGAAGCGCTGCGCGCCGCGCATACCAAGTGGCTCCGCCCCGATTTGGCCCGAATTACCGTAGTGGGCGACATCACCATGGACCGGCTCAAACCGCTGCTCGAACGTGCCTATGGCACCTGGCAGGCCCCGACCGCGCCCAAGCCGGTCAAGCTGCTGACCGCCGCCGTCCCTGCCCCGAAACCCCGGATCGTGCTGATCGACCGGCCCAATTCGCCGCAATCGGTGATCGTCGCCGGGCGGGTCTTGCCGCTGTTGGGCGTCGATCAGGATCAGGAAGCGCTGGAACTGGCCAACGAAGTGCTCGGCAATGGCTTCCTCAGCCGCCTCAATCTGGACCTGCGCGAAGACAAGGCTTGGTCCTATGGGGTGCGGTCTGGCGTTGCCAGCCCGGTTGGCCCGCGCAGCTTTTCGATCGTTGCCCCGGTCCAGGCGGACCGCACCGGCGATTCGATCAAGCTGCTGATCGACAATATGCGCGCCTTGCCGGGCAAGCGCCCGATCGAAGCAGGAGAATTCAACCGGGTGACTGACGGAAACATCCGCGGCCTGCCCAACCGTTATGAAACCAACGGGCAAGTGCTGGGCGCGATCCTGACGGCTGACCGGCTGGGCCGTCCGGACAATTACTACGCCACGCTCGCCAGCCGCTATCGCGCGCTGGACAAGGCCGCGCTGGAGCAGGCCGCCAGCACGCATTTGCAGCCCGATGGCTTGGTGTTCATCGTGGTCGGGGATCGCAAGGTGGTGGAATCACAGCTGAGCGGGCTGGGTATGACCATTGAATATGTGGCCACGGCTGAATAACTGTTCGGTTGACAGCCGCGCGTCAGATGGCGAGTGAGTGTGCTACTTACCCCCATGTAAGTTCGATTTTGTACGTTCGATAAGAGGAGAATTTAGATGTCGGTTGCAGGTACTTATGAATGCATCACCAAGACCCCGATGGGCGACCAGAAGAGCGACATGACGGTCGTGGTCGATGGCGACACCTTCACCGGCACCAATGCCGGGGCGATGGGTTCGATGGATATGGAAAACGGCAAGGTTGATGGTAACAAGCTGACCTGGTCGATGAAAATGACCGTGCCGATGCCGATGACCCTGGAAGGCGAAGCCACTGTTGATGGCGACGCGATCACCGGAACAGTCAAGGCTGGCGCATTCGGCAGCTTCGGCCTGACGGGCACGCGCAAGGCCTGATTTTGGGCTGATTGCGAAGCGTTTGGCGGCGGCTTCTCCACCTGGAGAAGCCGCCGTTTTCGTTGTTACTTTTTAATCCGGACTTGCGTGACAATCAGCGGACTGGCCACTTCCGTCCCGGTCCGTGCATCGATCACCAGATCGCGGCGATAGTCCAGCACCCCGGGAATCGGCGGCATCCGCGTGATCAGCACGCCGAAATAGTTGTTCAGCTTGCCGCTGGCCTGAAGCTCCGCGCGCACCGCTGGCAATTTGCCCAGCGAGGCCGGGATGCCATAGGCGACCGCTTGCGGCACCCACAGCGGTTCCTTGCCCTTGGCGATCCGCTCCTCGTTCTGCTTTATCCCCATCAGCGTTGAATAGTCATAAGGCGGCGTCAGCTTGGCTGCGGCGATCAGCGAATTGCCCAGATCGGTAATCACCCCGGCCTTCACCTCAAACCGCACGGTCCCCATGCAATAGCAGGACCCGCCGACCGGCTGACCCGGCATGTAGAGCAGATGGCCGTAAAAGATGTAGGTTCCCGGCTTGACCGCGTTGAGATAGGTGACCTGCGTATCGCTTTTGCTGTAAACGTACATCGGACCGAACGAGACCATATCGCGCATGATGATCGGCCCGATCGAGAACGTCTCGCGGGTCGGTTCGACCGGGCGATCAGGTGCCTTCTTCTTCATCTGCTGCGCCAGTTTGACGTCGTTTTCCCAGCGTTTCAGCGCGCTGGCATATTTCTTTTGCGCCTTGGCAAAGGCCTCGTCCCAATCAGCCTGATATTCGGCGCGGGTGGCATCGTCTGGCTCGCGCAGGAACACGCCATAGGTCCGCCCGGCAGCTTGCAGGAACATGTAGCCCATCGCCGGATCAAGCGTCGCTTTGCCTGACAGGACGTGCTTTTCCTCAACCGAATCAGCGGCGGCGATGGCCGGATGCAGTGCGATCAGAGCCCCAGCGGAACCGGACAGTATTTTGCGGAACAGCTTCACAGGCCCAGCTCCTTTGCTGTCGGCTTCGGTCCAGAGGCGACCAGCGCCTGTTGTTCCAGCGCTTCGTTGCGCTCGTCCTCTTTTTTGCGGCCGTGGCCTTCTTCAAAGTTGAACTTCTTCCACAGGTCTGCGGCCAGCCCATAGCGCTGATAGCCCTTGAACCCCATGCAATTGCGCAGGTTCAGCCGCCGCTGTTGGCGCCGCGCGGCGGAACCAAAGATCGCATCGGCAATTGCCCCGCCGATCGCTCCGCCCAGCGCGCCAGCCATCGCGCCGTATTGCGCCGAGGCTGCGGCAATCGATCCGGCATCGGCCCCCATGTAGATGTTCGACCCGCTGGCCAGCGCGTCGCATTCACGGATATCGTTAAAGGCATCGGCAAAGCTGGTTTCATCGCGGTGGAAGTAGAAAAACTTCTCAAAATCATCCGCGATTTCGGGCGTCATTGCAAAGGCCATGTCTGGCCGGGTCAGCGTGGCCGGATCGGGCAGATCATAGACCGGCGGGGCCATCGTTCCCAGCACCGCTGGCGGCGCAGCAGGTGCTGTTGGCGCGGCCACAGCCGGTTCCACAGCGGTTGGCGCTGGCGCGGCTGCGGGCGCGGAATCCTGCGCCAAAGCAGCGTTTGGCACGCAGGCCAGCATTGTCGATGCCGCAAGCGCAGCAAGTCCAGTGAATTTCAAGGCATCCCCCCGTGGCAAACAGGCGCAGCGACCCGGCCTGTTGCAGCACATTCTAACCGCGCTTTGGCCAGACGCAAGAGGGGGCCGGTGCTTACCCCAGCTTCGCTTTCAGCACCTGGTTGACCAGCCCCGGATTACCCTTGCCCTGCATCGCTTTCATCGTCTGGCCGACGAAGAACCCGAACAGCGCGTCCTTGCCGCCTTGGTATTCGGCGACCTTGTCGGCATTGGCCGCAAGAACTGCATCAACGGCGGCTTCGATGGCCCCGGTGTCGTTGGTCTGGGTCAGGCTTTCGCGGGTGACGATGGCTTCCGCGCCGTCTCCGGTTTCCAGCATTTTTTCGAGCACCTGCTTGGCGGTGGTGCCCGAGATCGTGCCTTTGGCCACCAAGCCCAGCAGTTCGGCCCCGGCTGCGGGTGTCACCGGTGAATCTCCCAGATCGACGCCCAGCTTGTTGAGCGCGCCGAACAGTTCGCTCAGCAGCCAGTTGGTGGCCTGTTTGGACACGTCGGCTTCGGCCTTGCCCGCATTTGCGGCGGTCGCGGCGAGCAGCACTTCGAACCAGCGCGCGGTTTCGACGTCGGCGGTCAGCACGGCGGCGTTGTACGGCGAAAGGCCCAGCGCGGTTTCATAGCGCGCGCGCTTGGCGTCGGGCAGTTCGGGCAGGCTCGCTCGGCATTCGGCGAGGAACGCGTCGTCCAGTTCCACCGGCAGCAGATCGGGATCGGGAAAGTAGCGATAATCGTGCGCATCTTCCTTGCTGCGCATTGAGCGGGTTTCGTTCTTGTCCGGATCATAGAGCCGGGTTTCCTGCACCACCGTGCCGCCGTCCTCGATCAGATCGACCTGGCGGCGCGCCTCGCTTTCCACCACGGCCATCACGAACCGCACCGAATTGACGTTCTTCGTCTCGGTGCGCGTGCCTAACTCCGCGCCAAGCTTGCGCACGCTGACGTTCACATCGGCGCGCATCGAGCCCTGGTCCATGTTGCCATCGCACGAACCGACATAGCGCAGGATCTGCCGCAACTTGGCCACGTAGGCTCCGGCCTCAGCCGGCGAGCGCAGGTCCGGGCGGCTGACGATTTCCATCAAGGCCACGCCCGAGCGGTTGAGATCAACGTAAGACATCGTCGGATGCTGATCATGCATCAGCTTGCCCGCGTCCTGTTCCAGATGGATCCGCTCGATCCCGATGGTTTTCACCCCATCCGGCCGCTTGTCATCCGGGGTGATATCCACCGCCCCTTCGCCCACGATCGGGTGATACAGCTGGCTGATCTGATAGCCCTGCGGCAGATCGGCGTAGAAGTAGTTCTTGCGGTCAAACCGCGACCACGGGTTGATCTTCGCCTCGATCGCCATGCCCGTGCGCACCGCCTGGCGGATGCATTCGCGGTTGGGCACCGGCAGCATCCCCGGCATCGCGGCATCGACTAGGCTGACCTGCGAATTCGGCTCGGCCCCGAACGCTGTCGCCGCGCCCGAAAACAGCTTGGACTGGCTGGCGATCTGCGCATGGACCTCAAGGCCGATCACGACCTCCCATTCGCCGGTTGCGCCGTGGATGCGATAGTTTGATTCGGTCATGGTTCGGTGGTCTCGGGTGTGATCAGAGGAACAGCGGGGAAGTAAGTGCGATAGAAGCGCGGATCGCGCGTGAGGATTGTTGCGCCAAGCGCCTGGGCGTGGCCGCCGATGAAGAAATCAGGCAAGACCGATTTGGACTTGCCTCCATTCGACCGGTGCTTTTGGAATGCGACACCTGCCGCAAACGCCGCTTCATCGCTGAACGGTTCAACCGACAATGAAAGATCAGCGAGCATTGCGTGAAAGGTAACCATCGATCCGAGCTTTGGTGCCGTTTCCGCGATTGTGATGTGGTTGACTGCCAAAGCTTCAGTGCGTGAATAATGCGCAACCTGACCGATGGACCAATCCGCCCAGCGTGCATCATTTTCAAAAATGTCGATCAAAACGTTCGAATCGACCAAGATCATGGCTGATGATCACCACGTAGCCATCGCATATATTCGTCGGTCGATCTGCCATCTGTATTGGGGTATTTACCCCGTAAAGCCTCAAGCGCTGCCTTGATCCGGGCACCCCGCTCATCTGGCGTTTCCACGTGCCCCGGAACCGCCCGAAGCACAACCTCACCCTGATCGTTCGAACGAACAGCCACCGACCCGCCTGGAGTGATCCCGGCTTTTTCGCGGAGTGCCTTTGATAGAAACACTTGACCCTTGCTGGTCACTTTGACGACCGCTTCGTCGCTCATCCGTGCCATGCTTACCATGTTCAATCTCCAGTGTTACCGAGGTAACACTTTTTAGGGCGAGATTCAATCACCACGACTGGAAACACCGCCCATTCGCCGGTTGCGCCGTGGATGCGGAAGTCAGTCATTGCTGCGCCGGACCTTTACCGGAATTGCGAACTGCACTCTGCTCACGCTCGCGCGGGAGCCTTCGAGATCTGAACCGATTTTTGCGACTTTAAGATCTATTCCGCCTTTGATTTTTGAGTTTTCAGCTACCGTGATTGCGATGTCGAAAGCAACATCAGAGGGCATCGCAAATTCGAACTTATTCCCGAGTGGGTAAGACTGACCTCCACCAAGACCGCTACCACCTGCTGTCACGTAAATCCCTCCACCAGACATATCGATGTAGTTTGCTGCATGAACTGCGTGAAATACTGATGCCAAAGTGCTTTCAACAAAGGTCTCGATCTCAGTTTTCTGCATCTGCGATGTTTTTTTTGTTATGAGTAGCCATCACCACCACCGCTCCGGCCGCGCCACAAACCCCGCGCGCTCTTCGATCGCCAGCCCGGCATTGAGCACGCCTTGCTCGTCAAACGCGCGCCCGATGATCTGCAAGCCCAGCGGCAGGCCCTCGCGGTTGAGGCCTGCGGGGACCGACATTGCGGGGAGCCCGGCCAATGAGGCGGGGACCGCGAACACGTCGTTCAGGTACATCGCCAGCGGATCGTCGCTCTTGTCGCCCAACCCGAACGCAGCAGTCGGCGCGGTCGGGGCGAGAATCACATCGCACTTCTCAAACGCCTGCTCGAAGTCGCGCGCGATCAAGGTGCGGACCTTTTGCGCCTGGGTATAATAGGCGTCGTAAAAGCCTGCGCTGAGCACATAGGTGCCGATCAGGATGCGGCGCTTTACCTCGGCGCCGAACCCGGCGGCGCGGGTGGCGGCGTACATGTCTTGGAGGTTCGCGCCGTCTGGCAAGTCGCGCAGGCCATAGCGCACGCCATCGTAGCGCGCGAGGTTGGACGAGGCTTCGGCGGGGGCGATGATGTAGTAGGCTGGCAGTGCGTACTTGGTATGCGGCAGGCTGATCTCGACGATCTCAGCGCCTGCATCCTTCAGCCAGGCGATGCCCTGGTCCCAGCTGGCCGCGACAACGGTGTCCATCCCGTCCATCCGATATTCGCGCGGAATGCCAACCTTTTTGCCGCGCAGATCGCCGTTCAGCCCGGCTTCCCACTGCGGTACTGGCAGGTCCAGGCTGGTCGCGTCCTTGGGATCGAACCCGGCCATCGCGCCCAGCATGATTGCGCAATCACGCACGTCGCGCGCCATTGGCCCGGCCTGATCGAGCGAACTGGCGAAGGCGACAATCCCCCAGCGCGAGCAGCGGCCATAGGTTGGCTTGATCCCGGTGATCCCGGTGAAGGCCGCCGGTTGCCGGATCGAGCCGCCAGTATCGGTGCCAGTCGCAGCGGGGCACAGCCGCGCGGTGACGGCGGTGGAGCTGCCACCCGATGAACCGCCGGGCGCCAGCGCCGCATTGCCGCCGTCGTTGCGCTTCCACGGGCTGATCACATCGCCGAAATAGCTCGTCTCGTTGGACGAGCCCATCGCGAACTGGTCCAGGTTGAGCTTGCCCAGCATCCCCGCGCCCGCATCCCACAGCTTTTGGCTGACGGTACTTTCGTATTCGGGGGTGAAACCTTCCAGAATGTGGCTGGCCGCCGTGGTCTGCACGCCCTTCGTGGCGAACAGGTCCTTCATCCCGATCGGCACGCCGCCCATCAAGCCAAGGGGCTCGCCTTTGGCGCGCTTAGCATCGGTGGCCGCAGCCGCTTCCAGCGCCTTGTCCGGAGTGGTGACGATGAACGCGTTCAGCGCCCCGGCAGCGGCCACATTGGCGTTGAACGCGCCCGCCACTTCCACTGCGGTGAAATCGCCCGCAACGACGCCGTCGCGGATCGCGGCAACGCCCAGTTCGGTCAGGTCAGTCATACTTCGAGCCTCAGCGATAAATGGGGACAGTCCCTATTTAAATGGCCCGCGATTCCAGATCTGCGAGCAGCGCTCAAAATTAAATAGGGACTGTCCCCATTTATCATGCAACCACCGCGCATCACTCAATCACCTTGGGCACGCCGAAGAACCCGTGTTCATTCGCCGGGGCATTGGCCAGCACCGCATCGCGCACGCCGCCGTCGGTGACGACATCTTCGCGCAGGCGCAAGGCGTTGGGGATCACGGCAGTCATCGGTTCAACCCCGGTCACGTCAACTGCGTCCAGCTGTTCAACCCAGGCGAGAATGCCGTTGAGTTCAGGGACCATTGCCGCCACCTCACCCTCAGACAGTTTGATCCGGGCGAGGGCAGCGATCTTGGCCACGGTGGCGGTATCAACCGACATGGTCTCGTTCACCTTCAGATTAAAAGGCGCGGCCAGCGCCCGGGAAACTCAGTTGCGCTTGGGCTGCGGAGGAGGCGCGCCGCCTTCACGGCCACTAGGTGCGCCGGGCGCTCCGCCAGGACCACCAGCACCACCAGCCCCTTGGCCTTGCATCATCTGCTGCATCTGCATCATCTGTTCGAACTGCGCCTTAGGGATCACGTCCAGCACTTCGATTTCAAACAGCAGGTCGCTGTTGGCGGGCAGGACCACTTCGCCGGTGCGCGGATCCTTCTTTTCTTCGGGGCCATAGGCCTTCGCGGCGGGGATGATCAGCTTGTACTTGCCGCCCTTTTTCATTTGCAGCAGGCCTTCGGTGAAGCCGGGGATCATCCCTTCCAATGGCAGCGGCACGCCTTTGCCCTCGTCAAATTTCTTCCCGCTGCGCAGCGTCCCGGTGTAGTTGACCAGCACCACATCATCGCCCTTGGGCGCGATGCCGGTGCCCGCCTTTACCGTCTCCACTGCCACCGATGCGGGCATGGTGGCATAAGCGATGCCGCCCGCCGCCAGCGCGACAGCGGCAACCCCCAGCCAGAGCTTGGTCAAGGTGCCCTTGGCAATCGGCTGCAACGGTACGCGGGTGATTTCGGTCATGAGTTATCCTGTCTAACGGAATGCAAAAGGGCGCGGAAATCTTCCGCGCCCTCATGGCTTATCAAACGCTTCGGTTCAAGCTTACTTGATCCCGTCGCGTTCCATCCGCTTGCGGTCCATCTTGCGAGCGCGGCGCACGGCAGCAGCCTTTTCGCGCGCGCGCTTTTCCGATGGCTTTTCGAAGTGACGGCGCAGCTTCATTTCGCGATAGACGCCTTCGCGCTGCAGCTTCTTCTTGAGTGCGCGGAGGGCCTGGTCAACATTGTTATCGCGAACCATGATTTGCATAAAACGTAACACCTCAAAACACTGCTGGTCAGAACCCCGTAATCGTTCGGTACGGGGGAGCACCAGTCAGCGAAAAGCCGAAAACCACCGATTCCCTGACGGGATCAGCTTGAACAGCCGGGCGGCTAGCAGAGAGTCGCCGGCAAGGCAAGCCGCCAGAGCGGCGATTTTGGCCCGTTTGTCCCCCGGGAATAGCTCCATTCCGGAAGCAAACCCGATGTATCTCCGCTTCAGACTTGGCCTATCCGTCTGTTAACCTGCGGCATCTGCAATCCCTAGGGGGAGATTGCCCATGCATACGATCCGCAATCGCCGCGCTGCAAAACCGCCTCAGCCCAAGCCGCCTCAGCCGCGCGCCGTCAAGTATGGCTCGGCCGGACCTGACCCGCGCAAACGCTGCGGCGAAGTACACGTTCTGGCGTCTGGTTACGCTGCGCATGGCCCGGCCCCGGCCTTTCCTAAATCGGTAGTAATACCGCCGCATCGCGGGGCTATCGCACGAACGGTCGTTCTGAAACCGGCAAAAGCGCGGGTCGATGTGCCGGTTGGCGCGATGCTTGCGGCCGTATCGGCATCCAAGCCGGCGGTGCGCAATCCAACTGCGGCAAAGCCGAAAACGGTCAAGACACCGCGCAAGCACCGGATCAAAATCAAACCCAAGATCAGGCGCAAAGCAGCCGTTTTGGCCAAGGCGAAACCGGTTAAGGTTGCCGCTACGCCAGCGATTCCCGCGCCAGCGCTTACCCTGCCCGCCGGGCTGGAACCGCTTGTAACCCAGCCGATGCCCGCACCAGCATCGGTGCCGGCCAAAGTCCAGGCGAGTCGACCGGCATCCGCCATCGCTGCTACTCCGATTGCGCGCAATCGGGCGCTGGCAACGCATCGCAGCGGGAGTCTGCTGGATCAGATCGCGGCCTGGTTGGCGACGCGCGGGCGGGCGATCCGGCTGGCTTTTATCGTCAAGCCGCGCCGTGCGCCGCAACCCAAGGCCAGGTTGCAGCCGATGGCCGTGCCAAAGCCCCGCCGCGATCCCCGACAGGATGAACTGGCGCGGCTGCGCCAAGAAAACCGCAAGCTCCAGTTGCAGATCGAGGCGTTGCAGGATTTGCAAGCCGTTAGAGCCCGGCCAAAACAGCCAGCGCGATAGCCGCGCAACGCTATTGATCTTGCCAATCCGCCGCTGCTGTGGTCTCGCGCGTTGAGGGAGACCACTATGCATACCAATTTCGCTACCGCCGATTGGATCGTGCTCGGGTGCTATGCGCTGCTGCTGGCTTTCGCGGGCTGGGCGACCACCCGGCGCGGGCTGGACAGCGAGGGGTATTTCCTGGCGGGACACCATGCGCCGACCTGGCTGGTGGCCATCTCCGTGCTCTCGACGGTGCAATCGGCGGCGACCTTTCTGGGTGTGCCGGACAATTCCTATCGCGGTGACTACACCTATCTGGGCGGCGTGTTGGCCGCGCTGATCGCGGCGTGGGTCGTCGCCAATGTCCTGATCCCGCGCTTCTATGCGATGCAGGTGACCACGGTTTACGAACTGCTGGAAACGCGGTTCGATGCCACCGCCCGGCGTGCGGCGGGGGTGACGTATCTGATCGGGCGGATTTTCGCGAGCGGCGCACGGCTCTATCTGGCGGCGCTGGCGGTCTCAATGATCCTGTTTCTGGATGTCGCGTTTGATCATGTTGCCATCGCGGCGCTGATCCTGCTGGTATTCGGGCTGGTTTTCACCTTCATGGGCGGGCTCAATTCGGTGATCTGGAGCGATCTGGTGCAGGTCGTGCTCTATGTCGGCGCGGCGCTGGTCGTGGCCTGGACGCTGTGGGCCAGCCTGCCGATGGATACCGGCACCGCCATCGCCGCGCTGACCGATGGACCGGGCGGCCAGAACAAACTGACGGTGATCAATCCCGCTTTCGATTTGTCCGCACCGTGGAGCTTGTTCGCGGTGCTGACCGGGGTGACGTTGATGAACCTGGCTGCGACCGGGCTGGACCAGGACATCACCCAGCGCCTGCTGGCCTGCGAGAACGCCAAGCAAGGCGCGCGCTCGTTGTACTTTTCGGTCTGGATGTCGCTGCCGGTGATCTTGCTGTTCCTGGTGATCGGATCGCTGCTGTATCTGCATTACAATGTCGGTGGAGAGGGGGGCGGTGCGGCGGGATCGTTCCGGGGTGAGAAGGTGACCGTGTTCATGCACTACATCCTCACCGAAATCCCCCCCGGGCTGCGCGGGCTGGTAACTGTGGGAGTAATCGCCGCCGCCGCGATCAATTCCGGGCTGATTTCCATGTCGGCGGTGCTGGTGGGTGATCTGTACCGGCCGTTTGCGGCGCAGCACCGCAGCGAGGCCCACTTTGTGCGGATGGGCCGGATTGCCAGCATTGTGCTGGGGCTGGCGCTGCTCTGCATGGCGCTGCTGTCCTACCATTGGCAACGATACACCGATGCGGCGCTGCTTGATTTCGTACTGGGGGTGATGGCCTTTGCCTATTCGGGCCTGCTGGGGGTCTACGGGGTGGCGCTGTTCACCCGGCGCGGCAATTCGGCCAGCGTGATCGCGGCGTTCGTGGCCGGATTTATGACCGTGTTGGCGTTTCAGCCGTTTACGATCGATGCGTTGGGGCTGCCCGCCGCAATGAAGGCCATCGCCTTCCCCTGGCAACTGGTGTTGGGCACTGCGGTCGCGGCGGCTGTTTGCGCATTGGGGCGTCCGCGTCTTGCAACTGCCTGAGCAATTACAACGCAGGCGAAGGGTGGCAGTTCGGGCAAAGCCCGGCTAAGGCCAGCGCCATGAATGCAACATCGTCGTTTTTGACGCAATCACTGCTGGTCGCCGGGGGCGGCGCGCTGGGCGCTTGGCTGCGCTATGCCGTCGGCCGTCTGATCGCCCCCAGTGCCTTCCCTTGGGCCACGCTGCTGGTCAACGCGGCCGGCTGCTTCGCCACGGGTCTGCTGGTCGGCTGGCTCGCCCGTCAGGGCGCTGACAGCGACGGCTGGCGGCTGCTGCTGGGGGTGGGGCTGCTCGGCGGGTTCACGACATTCTCGGCGTTCAGTCTGGAGGTTGTCGGCCTGATTCAGCGCGGCGCGGTGGCCCAGGCAACGGGCTACGCGATGGTTTCGGTGCTGGCCGGGGTGGGCGGATTGCTGCTCGGCCTCGCGTTGATGCGGGCCATGCCATGAGCGGGCCAGAGGCTGACAGCCAGACCGTACGCCAGTTTACCGTTGGCGCTGATGATGAGGGGGTGCGGCTGGACCGCTGGTTCAAGCGCCATTTGCCGCAGATCGGCTTTGCTACGGTCAGCCGGTGGGCGCGGACCGGGCAGATCCGGATCGATGGCAAGCGCGCCGATCCGGCCGATCGGCTGGTCAAAGGGCAGGTACTGCGCGTGCCGCCTGGCGGTGAGACTGCGGCCACCAAGGGCGCGCGGGTACGCAAACCGCTGACCGAAGAACAGCTCGCCATGGCCGACAGCATGGTGATCACCCAGGACCGCGCGGCGATTGTGCTGAACAAGCCGCCCGGCCTTGCCACCCAAGGCGGCAGCGGCACCTTCGTGCATGTGGACGGGCTGCTGGATGCTTATGCTTCTGATGGCCCGCGCCCGCGCTTGGTCCACCGGCTGGACAAGGATACCTCGGGCGTGCTGTTGATCGCGCGCACGCCGGGATCGGCCTCGTACTTTTCAAAGCGATTTTCGGGCCGCACCGCGCGTAAGATTTACTGGGCGCTGATCACCGGCGTGCCCAGCATCGATGACGGGCTGATCGAACTGCCGCTGTCCAAACAGCCGGGCACCGGCGGCGAAAAGATGATGGTCGATCAAAGCGGCGCGGGCCAGAGCGCGCGGACCCGCTACCGCGTACTTGACCGGGCCGGCAACAGCACCGCCTGGGTTGAATTGCAACCCCTGACCGGGCGCACCCACCAGTTGCGGGTGCACATGGCGGCGATTGGCCATCCGATTGTCGGCGACGGCAAATATGGCGGACCAGAGGCGTTCCTGTCCGGATCGATCAGCCGCAAGATGCACCTCCACGCGCGGCGGCTGCTGATCGATCACCCAGATGGCGACGTGATCGACGTGACCGCTGAGCTGCCCGAGCACTTTGCGGCGAGCATGGCCCAGCTCGGCTTCGATGAAGAAGACGGCGCGGAACTGACCGAATCGTTCAAGCCGGGCAAGGCCGAAGAAAAGAGCGCGGCCAAGGCGCACGCCAAGCAGGTCCGCAAGGAACGCCGGGGCGAACGCCGGGGCCGCGCCGATGGCCCGGTGGCGCGCAAGCCTGAGAAGAGCCGCGGCCCGACCAAGGGCAAAGGCTCGCCCAAGCCCGCCGCCAAGGCAGCTCCGGCCCAGCCTGCACTGGCTAAACCCAGTCCCGCCAAAGGACCGCCCAAGCGGCCCCGCAGTTCAAAACCAGTGGGCAGCACTGCGGTGAAGCGTCCGTCCCGGGGCCGCTGATGCATCCCAACTCCGCCTTTCGCCATGATGATCGCGCGCTGCTGGAGGCGCTGATCGAGGAGGTCGGCTTCGGCATGGTCTTTGCCACCACCCCCGACGGTCCGCGCGTCGCGCATACGCCGATGCTCTACACGCGCGACGGGGCGCTGCAGTTCCATCTGGCGCGCGGCAATGCCTTGACCGCGCAGCTGAACGGGATGACCGCGCTGGCCGTGATCAATGGCCCCGACGGTTATGTTAGCGCGCGCTGGTACACCGATCCGGCGCAGGTGCCGACCTGGAACTACGTTAGCCTGGAGCTGGAAGGCCGGGTCCGGCGGATCGATGCCGATGCCCTGCTCGCGTTGGTCGAAGGCCTGTCCGAACGGCAGGAAGACCGGATCAAACGCGGCACGCCGTGGACGATGGACAAGCTGACCCCGGCGCAGCTGCGCGGCTTGCTGGCCGGGATCGTCGGGTTCGAAATGGAGGTTCAGGCCTGGCGCCCAACCTTCAAGCTGAGCCAGAACAAAGCGCCCGCGGAGCGCGCACGGGTGGCCGATGCGCTGGAGGGGGAAGGGTCAGCAGCGATCGCGCAGCTGATGCGCACGCTCGGCGGACCAGCATGACGCAGCGGCTGGCGGTGTTCGATTGCGACGGCACGTTGGTGGATGGCCAGGCCGAGGTCTGCCGCGCGATGGACACGGCGTTCCGCGCCTGCGGTTTGCCCGCACCCGATCATCACGCGGTGCGCCGGACCGTGGGGCTGAGCCTGCCACAAGCGCTGCGGCGGCTTGCGCCCACCGCCGCTGGCGCTCTGCCGCAGGAACTGGACCGCTGTTACCGCGAGGCCTTCCGCGCCGCGCGCGAGGCCGGGCAACTGGTCGAGCCATTGTATGACGGGATCACCGCGCTGCTCGACCGGCTGGATGCCGCTGGCTGGCTGCTGGGTATCGCCACCGGCAAGAGCAACCGGGGGCTCGACCACTGCCTCGCTACCCACGGCCTGACCGGGCGCTTCGTGACCTTGCAGACGGCGGACGGGCACCCGTCCAAGCCGCATCCGGCGATGCTGGAGACCGCGCTCGCAGAAGCGGACGTGAACGCCGCCGCCGCCGTGATGATCGGCGATACCAGCTATGACATCGCGATGGCGCAGGCGGCCGGGGTGCGGGCGATCGGCGTCGACTGGGGCTATCACAGCGCGGATGAACTGCACGCCGCCGGAGCGCAGGCCGTAGCGCGCGATCCGGCTCACTTGGGGGAATTGCTGCTATGTCTGTAGACCTTGCCAAAGGCCGCTTTATCGCGCTGACGATTGTGCGCCTGCTGGGCGTGGCGCTGGCCCTGCTGGGTCTGGCGATCATTGCGGGCAAGATCGGCGTCCCGCGCGAAGTGGGCTATCTGTTTTTTGTAATTGGTTTACTCGAAGCGCTGATCCTGCCGATCATTCTGACCCGGAAATGGAAGACGCCGCGTCCATGAAGCGGTTCTATCGCGAGGTTACTGTGACGGCGAGCGGAGGCGGCTGGCAGGTCCTGCTTGACCAGCGCCCAGTCAAGTCCGTCGGCGGCGAGGCACAGATCGTGCCCACGGCTGCGCTGGCCGAGGCGCTCGCTGCCGAATGGGCCGGACAAGCCGAACTGATCGAACCCGGCAGTCTGGTAATGCGCGATCTCGCCGATTTCGCGATCGATTGCATCCAGCCCGATCAGAGCGCCGCCATCGCCGCGCTGCTGCGCTATGCCGAAACCGACACGCTGTGTTACCGCGCCGATCCGGACGAGCCGCTCGCCGCGCGGCAGGTGGCCGTGTGGGAACCGCTGCTGGGCTGGGCCGAAGCGCGCTGGGACGTCCATTTCGAACGCGTCGTCGGCGTGCTGCACAAGCCGCAGCCCGCCGCAACACTGGAACGGCTCAATGCGGTGCTGGTCACGCTCGATCCGTTCCGCCTGTCCGCGCTCAACACACTGGCGTCGCTCGCCGCGTCAATGGTGATCGGGCTGGCCGCGCTGGAACCCACTGCCGAGGCCGCGCCGCTGTGGGATGCGGCCAATCTGGAGGAGGACTGGCAGGCCGAGCATTGGGGCCAGGATGGCGGCGCATTGGCGCTGCGGGCCCGGCGGTTGGAGCTATTTGCCGCCGCGCTGCGGTTTGGGCAACTGGCGCGAGGATGAGGGGGGATCGCCGGGAGGCCTTTGGCCAACCCTACCCCGCCAGCCAGTCCGCCACTTGGCCAGCGACTTCGTTGGCGGCCTGGTTCAGCGCCGGGGCGACTTGCACTGCCTCGGCCGCCACGCCGCTGACCACGCTTTCGAAGCGCTTGGTCGCGACGGTGCCCGAGCCATCGGTGCGCATCGCATCGAACCGCACCACCACGCTCAGGCTGCGCGCGTCATAGCCCATTTCGAGCAAGCGGCCCGAGAGGCGCACTGCACCTGTGCCCGGGTTGTCGTCGGCCAGCAGCACCAGTTTGCCGCTCTTGCTGCGGATCGCTTCGGCCAGCAGACCCTGGAACAGCCGCGCTGGGCGTTCCACCCACATCGCATTTTGCAGATAGGCCACGTTGGTGGCGTCGATTTGCACCGCCACGCGCTGCACCGCCAGCCGCCGGTCGGTTTCGGGTTCGAACACCACCACCGCTTCAGCCGGTTTGCCGCTGATCGCCGTGCCCGCCGCGACCGGCTTGTCCGGGCTGAGCGTGAATAGCGTTTCGGGCACCTTGCCCCCCAAGCTGAGGCAGCCGCCGAGCAGCAGCGTTGCCAGTACCGGGCCAAGCGCCGGAGCGGTCTTCGGCAACAGGCGTGCGCGCATCGTGGGCCTCTTTGCAACGTTCTGGGTCATGGCTTGTAATCCGGCAGTTTGGGGCCGCCAATCAGACCGCTGGCGCCCTGATCGTCAATCTTCTGCGTGATATCGCGCAGCGCGCGGGTGGTGGCGCGCAGATCGCGGATCGCGGCTTCGGCGGCGGGCAGCGTGCTTTCGTTCAGCCGCTGCGTGGCCGGGGTAACCGAATCGAGCGTGCGCGACAGCTGCGCTGCCGCACCTTCGGCGGATTTCAGCGTGCCGCGCAGCTGCTGGGCGAGCGACGCGCCCTCTCCCGTCACCAGCGAATTGGCCGAAGCCGCGGCACGCTGGAATTCGCCCAGCGCGGTATTGGCTGCACGCAAAGTGCCCTGCAGTTCGCTCAACGTCGCATTCACTTGCGGGGTGGTCTGCCCCAGCGCACCGGTGATCTTGTCCGTATTCGCCAGGATATTTTCCAGCGATTTCTGGTTCTTGTCCGAAAAGGTATTGGTCAGCCGTTCGGTCAGCGTCGCCAGCCGCTCCAGCAGCAGCGGCGCATTGGCGAGCAGCGCGCCCAGCCCGCCTTGCTGGGTGGGGATCACCGGCACGCCTTCGGGGCAGACCGCCTTGGGGTTCTGCTTGGGGCAGACCAGCCGCGGCGCACCTTTGATCGCGCCGGTCAGCTGCACGTTGGAGACCCCGGTAAAGCTGCCCTGCACCGTGGCGGTGGTGCCGACGCGGATCATCACCTTTTCATCCACCGCGATCCGCACGCGGACAAAGCTGGGGTCCTTGCGCCACAGTTCGATCTGCGTGATCTGGCCCACCGGCACGCCCGAAAAACTGACCTGTGACCCTTTGGACAGGCCATCGACGGACTGGCCGAAGAAAATGTCATATTCGCGCTGGCCGGCCTGGTTTAGCCGCACCATCCACACGATGGCCGCCGCCAGCAGCGCCAGCAGCGCCAGTGTGACCGCGCCGACCCAGACATGATTGGCTCTAGTTTCCATCGCTGCCCTCATCCCCTGCTTTGCCCGGCTTGTCCATGGCCTTCGCCCGGTGCTGCGCGGTCACCGCCGCGCGGCCGCGGGGTCCGTTGAAGTATTCCTGAATCCACGGATGATCGAGTTTGAGCAGGTTAGGAATCGTATCGACCGCGATCACCTGCCGGTCGGCCAGCACCGCCACCCGGTCGCAAATTTCATGCAAAGTATCCAGATCGTGCGTGATCAGGAACACGGTAAGGCCCAGCGTATCCTGCAATTCCTTGGTCAGTTGATCGAACGCGGCGGCGCCAATCGGATCGAGCCCGGCCGTCGGCTCATCCAGAAACAGCAGTTCAGGATCCAGCGCCAGCGCGCGCGCCAGGCCGGCGCGTTTGCGCATCCCGCCCGACAGCTCATTGGGAAACTTGTTCGCGGCGTTCTCTGGCAAGCCGGACAACTTGATTTTGAACTTGGCGATTTCGTGGCGCAGCGTATCGCCGATTTCGGGATAGAATTCCTTCAGCGGAACCTCGACGTTTTCCGCCACGGTCAGCGTGGAAAACAACGCGCCGCCTTGAAACAGCACACCCCAGCGGCTGCGGATATCGATGTCATCATCATCGCGCGCGTCGGTAATCGAATCGCCCAGCACGTCGATCTGGCCGGCATCGGGTATCTGCAGCCCGATGATCGAGCGCATCAGCACCGATTTGCCCGTGCCCGATCCGCCAACCACGCCGATGATCTCCCCGCGCCGGACCTCCAGCGACAAGTTTTCGTGGATCACCTGATCGCCAAAGCTGTTGCTCAGCCCGCTGACCACGATGGGAAATTCGCCGGTGAACGCGTCGGGCATGATGGCGTGCGCGGCGTCTTCCACGTCGTCGATCAGGTCTTCGATGTCGTCGCGGTCCGCCATCTGCTCAGCCCCAGCCAATGGTGCTAAAGAACACCGCGAAAAACGCATCAAGCACGATCACCATGAAGATGCCCTGGACCACTGCCATCGTGGTGCGCAGCCCGACCTCTTCGGAGTTGCCCTGCACCTGCATCCCTTGGTAGCACCCGGCGAGCCCGATGATCAGGCCGAATACCGGCCCCTTGATCAGTCCGACCCACAGATCGTGCGCGGGGACCACTTCCTGAATTCGCGCGATGAAGGTCATGAACGGGATTTCCAGCGTCAGGCTGGCGATGAAGGCCCCGCCGATCACTGCGGCAATCGCGGCATAGAACCCCATCAGCAGCATCATGAAGGTGCAGGCCAGCACGCGCGGGATCACCAGTGCTTCCATCGGCGAGACCCCGATGGTGCGCATGGCATCAATTTCCTCGGTCAGCTTCATCGTGCCGAGCTGCGCCGCAAAGGCACTGCCCGAGCGCCCCGCGACCATGATCGCGGTCATCAGCACGCCCAGTTCACGGAACGCGATCCGCCCGGTCAAGTTGATCGTATAGATCTCCGCACCGAATTCGCGCAGGTTTTCCGCGCCCTGCTGCGCGATCACGATCCCGACCAGAAAGCTCATCAGGCCGATGATGCCGAGCGCGGAGACTCCGACCAGTTCGAGCTGGTGCACAAATGCCCGGCCCCGGAAGCGCGTGGGGTGGCGGATCAGGCTGCCACAGGCGATGATCACCGCGCCCAGGAACGCGGTCATCCGCACGGTGCCTTGCAGCCAGCTGATCACCTGATCACCGACCGCATCAAACACCCGCGGCAGGAACGGCAGGCGGTGCGGGCCGCTGTGGCCTTCGGCTTTGGCGGTGCTGACCGCGTCAATCAGCCGTTGCGCCTTGGGTGTCGCGCCGACCAGCTCTGCGCCATTTTCACGCATCACCCGCCACACCGTCCACGCGCCAACGGTGTCGATCTCGGAAATGCCGGAAATATCGATTTGCGCCACCGGTCCGGCGAGTTCGCGCAGGCGGCGATCGATCACGCCGATTGAGGACACCACCAGTGGCCCGCTGAGCGCCAGGTTGACGCTGCCGTTGTCATCGGTCGCGCTGGTAAAGTCCGCCCAAATCCGCATCGGCACGGTCATGCGGGAAAAGCCGCGCCGCGACAAGTGGGGACGGCTAGTCGCGCGCTGGTGCTTCGCTATTCCGCCAGCAGATCCACCGCCAGCCAGGCCCGCGCCAGCCGCAGCCGCCGCGCGCCGGTCAACTGTTGCACCGCCTCGTCATGCAGGTAGGTCATCTGGCAACCACCGCGCGCCGCGCCGCCCACTACGGTGAAATCCACCCCGTCAACGCTGCGCAAGTCCGGATCCTTGTCCAGCAGCTTGAGCGCGGCAGCAGAAGTCAGTGGCGGCGCGGGTGCGGCGAGGTCGAGCAGGTCAGCGCTCGCGTCAGCCACTGCTTGCAACGCCCGCTGGCGGCCCGCTGCATTCAAATTGGCGCGCAGCGGGGGCACGCCGCCGCAATCGGGATAGGCGGTGAAGCGCTGGCGCAGGCCATTGGCGGCGAGCAGCGGCAGCAGCCGCTCCAGCGCCGCAGCGGGGGCCCCGGCCAAGCGCGGACGGACCGCCAGCAGCGCGGTGATCAGGGCGTTGCGGCCAGCGTCTTCCGCCGCCACCCCGCCGTTGCTTTCGCGCCAGACATCAAGCAGCGCGGTGTTATAGCGGGCCGGCTCGCGCCGCTTCAGCACTTGCCAGAACCGCTGGTGTTGCAAGCCAGTCTCAACCGCCGCCAGACTCATGGCATCGGCAGGCAGCGCTAGTCCCGGCGCGGCACTGGCCGGGCCGGTCGCCATGCCCGCGCTAAACAACTCGGCGGCGCTGGGGTTCCAGGTCTTTTCCGGCGGGGTGCGCATCACCGTGGTCAGAAAGCTGTCCGGGACCCCGGCCCAGCGCAGCGAGATCACCATCATCTGGTCTGAAGCGTTAGGCCCCTTGTACTTCGACGACTGGTCCAGCAGCACGTCGAGATCGGTCTTGTCCGAATAGTCGGTGCCGGTGGTCGCCCCGGTCAGCGAATTTTCCGAATAGGTCTGATGAAACCCCAGCCGCGCCTGCGGCCCCAGCAGGCGCCGCGCGCCCGCTGCGAAAATCTGGGTGCAGGACGAAACGCATTCGTGCTCCACCCAGGTGTCCAGCTTGCGCTGCCGGATCAGCGCGCCGATCCAGTAACTGGAGAGCACGACCCCGCCGGGCGAGGCGAGGTAAACCGTGCGCGCCCTGGGCGCCGCCGCCAGCACCTTGGCGAAGTCCTTGAAACTGTCATCCTCGATCTCGCCGACCAGATAGATCGTGGTCTGATCGGGCGAGATCCAGACCTTCGCGGCCCGGTTGTAGCGATAGCCTGCGATTGCTGGCGTCACCGCGCCGCGCTGTTCGTCGGTCAGCCCCTGCTGCGCCTTGGGATCGCGCGGCGGGACGTCTGCCACCGCGGAGCGACTGGACTTGGTGGCCGGCGCGGGCTGGGCCAGCGCCGCCGCGCTGAGCGTACCCAGCATCACAAGTCCCGTCAGAAAGCGCCCCAGCATCGGCGCATATCAGCATGAAGCCGGCCGCCTGACAAGCCGCTTCCGGGCTTGCCGCCCCCGGCGCGGGCTGGCAAAGGCCCGCAATGACTGATGGCACCGCACTGGACAAGACTTTCGACCCCGCCGCGATTGAGGCGAAATGGTACGCGCATTGGGAAGAGAACGGTCTGTTCCGCCCCCAGCGGCCAGAGGCGGCGCCCTATACCATCGTCAATCCGCCGCCGAATGTGACCGGCAGCCTGCACATCGGCCACGCGCTGGATAACACGCTGCAAGACATCATGATCCGCTACGAACGGCTGCGCGGCAAGGATGCGCTGTGGGTGGTCGGCACCGATCACGCCGGAATCGCCACGCAGATGGTGGTGGAGCGGCAGCTGGAGGCGGCGCAGGACAAGCGCACCAACTACACCCGCGAAGATTTTGTCGCCAAGGTCTGGGAGTGGAAACACGACAGCGGCGGCACGATCACGCAGCAGTTGCGTCGGCTCGGCTGTTCGATGGACTGGAGCCGCGAACAGTTCACCATGGACCCGCACTTCACCACGGCCGTGGTGAAGGTGTTCGTCGACCTGTATAACAAGGGCTTAATTTACCGCGACAAGAGACTTGTTAACTGGGATCCCAAGCTCAAGACCGCGATTTCTGATCTTGAGGTGGAAACCCGCGAAATCAAGGGCCACTTCTGGCACTTCCGCTATCCGCTGGCCGACGGGGTGCGGCTGGCGGATGGCAGCGACCATATCGTCGTCGCCACCACCCGGCCCGAGACGATGCTGGCCGATATGTGCGTGGCGGTGAACGCCGACGATCCGCGCTATCACAGCGTGATCGGCCAGTTCATCGAACAGCCGATCACTGGGCGGCGCTTGCAGATCGTGGCGGATGAACACGCCGATCCGGAGCTGGGTTCTGGCGCGGTGAAGATCACCCCGGGGCACGATTTCAACGATTTCGACGTGGGCAAGCGCGCTGGGATCAAACCCGCCGACATGCTCAACATGTTCGATGCCGAAGCCGCGGTGGTGCAGACCAGCGACGGCCTGATTCCGGAGAAGTACCTTGGGCTGGACCGCTTCGTGGTGCGCGACATGATCGTCGCGGATATGAAGCCAGACTACCTCGTGCCGCACGTGACCAAGGACAAGGCTGGCGAAGAGGTTGTTACGGAAGCCGAACCGCGCACGATCCAGACGCCCTTTGGGGATCGCGGCGGGGTGGTGATCGAACCGTGGCTGACCG
>JANORN010000149.1:0-5145 GCA_031415355.1 Novosphingobium sp.
GGCCCGGCATAGACCGAATAGACTTGGCTGGCCGAATCCCTGGCGTTGAGCGGCGAGGTAATGGTTGCGCCGCTGCCTTCGACCGAAGTGCGCGCGGCCAAGGCGCCCGCTTCAAATTGCAGCGCGCCCGGCACGATGGCCCCGGTGTAACGCGCCACACCGCTGACCGTATCACTGTCACGCGTATTGCCGCTGACCCCGAACCGGCGTTCATAGCGCAACGAAACCGACGCCTGGTTGTTGCGGCCGTTGATCGAAGCATCGACCCCAGCCGCGACTACCGAATAGGTGACGGTGTCACTGCCTGGCGAAAGTTCAAACAAGCTGGTCAGCCCGGCTTCGACATAGGGGCTAAATTCGATCCGCTTGCCGCTGCGGGCAGAGCTCTCATCAGCTTCATCCGAAGCGGCGTCGCCGCCGCCGGAGCTGCTGACGTCGCCGTAAGGCAGTGACTGGGCCTGCACAGTGACCGGCGCGAACAGCGCCAGACTCAGCGAAGCGAGTGAAAAGGTTGCAGTGAGGCGCGACATGGCGATCATCCTCCGTATCCATAGTAAGAGCCAAAGCGACGACCGCTCGGGCTAAATTGGACGGCGTTGAGTAAGAGTTGAATGTTGGGGCAGGCGGACAGCAGCGAGATCGCGTCTTCCAACGCGCCTTGGCCGGTGCGGTCGGCACGGACGACGACCACCGCCTGACCGACATATTTGGCGAGCTCTGCCGCTGGAGAGGCTGCCAGAGCAGGCGGCGAATCGAAGATCACGATGCGGTTGGGCGCACCCTGGTTAAGCCGGTCGATCACCCCTTGCGCGCGCGCGGAGGTCAGGAATTCGCTGTCCGAATTGGTGGCATTGCCCGCAGGCAGCACCCACAGCCCCGGAATGTCGGTCCCGATCACGCAATCAATCACGTCAATCCCGGGATCAGACAGCGCGTCCATCAGCCCGCGCCCGCCGGGCAAGCCCAGCGAGGATAGAACTGAAGGCTTGGCAAAGTCGGCATCGACCAGCAGCACTTCGGTTTCCTTTTCCGCTGCAATCGACAGCGCCAGATTGACCGCAGTGTACGTCTTGCCTTCACCGGGATGCGGCGAGCAGATCAGGATCCGCTGCGCCGCCGCGCCCATGCCTTGCTTGGTCAGATCGAGCGCCTGCAACAGCAGTGTGCGCTTCACGATCCGGAATTCTTCGAGCAGCGCGGTGACGCTGCCTTCGGGCACGATCAGGCCCTGTTCGCGCAGATGCTGGCGATTGACCGGCAAGCGTTCGCCGTTGAAACGGGACGCCTGTACCGCCGGCACGTTGGAAGCGCGCGGCGCCGCTGCCGGGACGCTGGCCACGGCCGCATCGATCTGCGGCTGGATCACTTCGGGAACGACCACTTCTGGCTGCTCTGCAAGCGTCGGTGCGACAGGCGCTGCGGCCACTGCGGCCTTCGGCGCTGCGGCCTGCGCAGGCGCAGCGGCTGCCTCGTCAGCCTTGCGCCGATACTTTGCAGTGCGCTTTTGTGGCTGGTTCAGCAACTCTTCCGGGATCGGCGGAGGACTGATCCGGACCAGATCAAAATTGCGCACGACCCGTTCGATCAGCGTGGACTTATCAGCCGCGTCCCGGGTCTCATCATGCGGCGGCACGGGGATTTTGCTCAGTTCCATGTCGTCAGTTCCCGTCACGCGACCATGCCGCGTTGAACAAATTCAACCACCAGCAGCAGCACAAAGATTCCCCCCAGCGCGGCCGACCCGGCGTAGAAGTACTTCAGCCGCTTGGCCCGCAGCCCACGTCCGGCATCGGTGATCGTCTGCGTGATCGCCCCCAGCACCGGCAGGCCGATTGCCCGCTCCAGTCTGGCTGTGGTGGTGAAGGTGGAGCGCAGCTGGCCGATGGCAAAGGCCGCAGCCACGCCTGCTCCCAGCCCGGCGAGTAGCACGCCCACCAACAGCAGCGGACGGTTCGGCGCGATGGGTGAACGCGGAGTCGTCGGCGGATCGATCACCTGGAACTTCACAGCCGAGCGTTCGGTTTCGACCTGTCCGCGCAATCGCAGTGCTTCGCGGTCAGTCAGCAGCTTGTCATACTGTTCTTTGAGCACGTCGTAGTCGCGGTTGATCCGCTGCTGTTCCGCCGCGACTTCCGGGTTGGAAATCTGCTGCGAGGTGATCGTGCTGACTTCGGACTGCACCGAAGCGCGCCGCGCCTGCAATGCCTGGACATTGGCCTGGCGTTCCGCCTTGATCGACTGGAGCGAGGTAAAGGCCGGGTTCGCCATCGCGCTGCTGCCGCCGCCACCGCCGCCTTCGGCCTGAGCGCCCGCGCGCAGTGCATTAACCTGATTGCGCGCGGCAATCACGTCGGGATGGCTGTCAGTCAGTCCGCGTGCGCGCATCCCGTTAAGATCGGCCTGGGCCTGGTTGAAGGCACCACGTGCACCGCCGACCGGCCCAGCGACGAACGGCCCTGCGATAGTGGCAGGCGTGCCCGCCAACTGGCCGTTGATCGCGGCGAGCGCACTTTGCGCCGCTGCCAGATCGGCATCAATCCCCCGCATTTCAGCGCGCGACGCTTCCAGCCGTTGCAACACGGAGGTGCCGCCCGCCGCCATCAGCGGGTTCTGCGCTTCGAACGCTAACCGCTTCTGTTCAGCCGTCTCCAGATCCTTCTGCCGTGATGCCAGCTGCTGGTTCATGAATTCCAGCGTTTCGGTCATCTCGCCGCGCCCGCCAGACAGGTTTTCTTCGCGGAAGATGTCGATCATCTTCTGGACAATATCCTGCGCCAACTTGGCATTGTCAGCGTCTGACAATGCGCCCTGGCTGGAAGTTGCGGTGATTTCGAACAGGTTGTCCTGCTCGCTCTTGACCGAGATCCGCTTGGCCAGGCCCAGCACGGCCCCTTCCATCTCTTTGGGATTGGTAATCGTCTCGCCCATCCGGGTGGCGCGGATCACTTTTTCCATGTTGACCGCACTGGTCAGCGTCTGGCGCACGCGATCAATGTCACGCTTGCGATCACCCATGCCGATACCGATCTGTTCGGCCAGCGCGTCATCCAGCTGCACGAAAATGCGTGCGCGCGATTCGTAGGAATTTGGCACCATTGCTACGACCAGCCAGCCCAGCATGCAGATCGCCCAGGCGACAGCGAGGGCAATCCAGCGGCGATGCCAGATCGAATGGAGCGCAGTGCGCAGTTCTTCGTAGATGCTGTTCATTGACCCGTTGCCTGCCCCAAATTCCTCAGAAACTGCTTTCGGGAATGATAATTACGTCACCCGGCATCAGCATGACGTTCGCCTTGCTGTCACCCTTGCGCAGCAAATCATGCAGCTTCAGCGTATATTCCTTTTGCTGGCCGGTTTCCTTGTCAAACCGGATCAACCGGGCGCGGTTGCCCGCCGCGTATTCAGACAAGCCGCCGACCGCGATCATCGCGTCAAGCACGGTCATGTTCGCGCGGTACGGCAGCGAGGCCGGCTTTTCCGTCGCGCCGACCACCCGGATCTGTTGATTGAAGGTGCCGACAAATTTCTTCACGATCACCGACACCAACGGTTCCTGGATGTACTGCGAAAGTTGCAGCGTGATATCATCCGCCAGCATTTTGGGCGTCTTGCCCACGGCTGGCATATCGGTGATCAGCGGGGTGGTGATGCGGCCATCGGGGCGCACCTGCACATCCGCGCCCAGTTCCGGGTTGCGCCACACGAAAATCGTCAATTCGTCCAGCGGGCCGATGATGTATTCCTCGCCCGGCCCCTCCTGCATTGCCACGAACGAAGCGGGCGGCAGCTGCGGTCCGGCGGAACCCCCGGCGCAGCCCGTCAAGGTTAGCGCGACAAGCGCGCTACCAGCCAGCAATCGGGAGAACTGAGTGTTGATCATCGGGCATTTCCTCAAGTCGGGTGCCAGATCGCCGCGCAAGGATGCCCGTCCCCGCCCGAAAATCCGGCTGTTCGGATACGGCTATGCGATAAAAAGGGTGAATATTACGTTAGCCTTGGTCAGCATCTGCGGATTTTCGCGGGGTTTGTTGGTTGCAGTCCCATGGCGGGACGACCCGCGCGGCAATTGCTAAACCAGCATTTCCGCCGCTGGACCCTGCCCCAGAAACTGGGCCGGACTGGCGCTGGCACCATAGGCACCGGCGCAAAACACCGCGACCAGATCGCCCACTTCGGCGCGCGGCAGGTGCGCCTTGTCAGCCAGCCGGTCGAGCGGGGTACACAGGCAACCAACCACGTTGGCCTCCTCTGCTGCGCCCACGTCAAACCGCGACGCTATTGCCACGGGATAGTTGCGGCGGACCACCGTGCCAAAATTGCCCGATGCCGCAAGCTGGTGATGCAACCCGCCGTCCGTGACCAGATAGACCTCGCCGTGGCTGACCTTGCGATCGACGATCCGGGTCAGATAAACGCCAGCTTCGCCAACGAGATAGCGGCCCAATTCGATGCAGAATTGCGTTTCGGCCAGTTCATCGGGCAAGTGTGCCAACGCCTGCCCCAGCGCGGCACCAATGCGCGCCACGTCCACCGCAGTATCACCTGGGAAATAGGGAATGCCAAACCCGCCGCCCAGATTGCAATGCGGCAGCGCCGCGCCGCTTTCCCGCGCCAATCGCGCGGCCAGCGCCAAGGTGTTGGCCTGGGCTTCGATGATTGCGTCGGCGTCCAGCGCCTGACTGCCCGCAAAGATGTGGAAGCCGCGCCACTCCGCCCCGCTCGCGATCACAATCCGCACCAGCGCGGGCACGCGCTCGGCATCGACGCCGAACGGCTTCGCCCCGCCGCCCATCTTCATGCCTGAACCCTTGAGGTCGAAGTCCGGGTTAACCCGGATGGCCAGCCGGGGTCTCGTTCCCAGCCGCTCGGCAATCGCGATCGCGCGCGCCGCCTCGCCTTCGGACTCCAGGTTCAGCGTCGCCCCGGCCGCAATCGCCGCCTCCAGCTCTGCGTCGCGCTTGCCCGGCCCGGCAAAGCTGACCCGCGCCGGATCGATCCCGGCCAGCCGGACCAGCGCGAGCTCTCCGCCCGAGGCGATGTCAAACCCGTCGATCAAGCCCGCCATCGCGGTTAGCAGCGGCCCATAGGGGTTGGCCTTCACCGCATAGTGCAAGGCCAGCTGCGGCGGCATCGCGGCGCGCAAGG
>JANORN010000150.1:0-28459 GCA_031415355.1 Novosphingobium sp.
GAAAACGCCTATGAGGCGATGAAGAAATACGCCCGTGATCTGACGCAGGCAGCGCGCGACGGCAAGCTTGATCCGGTGATCGGCCGCGACGAAGAAATCCGCCGGACGATCCAGATCCTCGCGCGTCGGACCAAGAACAACCCGGCGCTGATCGGCGAACCCGGCGTGGGCAAGACCGCGATTGCCGAAGGCCTCGCGCTGCGGATCGCCAATGGCGACGTGCCTGATAGCCTGAAGGATCGCCGCCTGATGTCGCTCGACATGGGCAGCCTGATTGCGGGGGCCAAATATCGCGGTGAATTTGAGGAGCGACTGAAGGCGGTGCTCGATGAGGTGAAAGGCGCCGAGGGCGAGATCATCCTGTTCATCGATGAAATGCACACGCTGATCGGCGCGGGGGCCTCTGAAGGCTCGATGGACGCCTCGAACCTGCTCAAGCCAGCGCTCGCGCGTGGCGAACTGCACTGCATCGGCGCGACCACCCTCGACGAATACCAAAAGTACGTCGAAAAGGACCCGGCCTTGCAGCGGCGGTTCCAGCCGGTGTTTGTGGGCGAACCGACGGTAGAGGACACGATCTCGATCCTGCGCGGTCTGAAGGAAAAGTACGAGCTGCACCACGGGGTGCGGATTTCCGACAACGCGCTCGTCGCCGCCGCGACGCTCAGCCATCGCTACATTGCCGACCGGTTCCTGCCCGACAAAGCCATCGACCTGATGGACGAAGCCGCCAGCCGGATCCGCATGGAAGTGGAGAGCAAGCCTGAGGAAATCGAGATCCTCGACCGGCGGATTATCCAGCTGAAGATCGAGGAGCTGGCGCTGGCCAAGGAAAGCGATCAGGCAAGCAAGGACCGGTTGACGACGCTGAAAGCCGAATTGGCCGGGCTGGAGGAACAATCCGCCGCACTGACCGTGCGCTGGCAAAGTGAGCGCGACAAGATCGCCGCCGAAGGCAAGATCAAGGAAGCGCTTGATCATGCCCGGCTGGAACTGGAGCAGGCCCAGCGCAGCGGTGATCTGGCCCGCGCTGGCGAGCTGTCTTATGGCCGCATTCCCGAGCTGGAAAAGCAGCTGACCGAAGCGCAAGGGGCCTCGGTCAACGCGTTGCTGCGCGAGGAAGTGACGGCGGACGATATCGCCTCAGTGGTCAGCAAGTGGACCGGCATTCCGGTTGACCGGATGCTGGAGGGCGAGCGCGAAAAGCTGCTGAAGATGGAAGCGATCATCGGCCAGCGGGTGATCGGGCAGGCCGATGCGGTGGTCGCAGTGTCCAAGGCAGTGCGCCGCGCGCGCGCCGGTTTGCAAGACCCGAACCGGCCTTTGGGCAGTTTCCTGTTCCTCGGCCCGACGGGCGTGGGCAAGACCGAATTGACCAAGGCGCTGGCCGGGTTCCTGTTCGATGATGACACCGCGATGGTGCGGATCGATATGTCCGAATTCATGGAGAAACATTCGGTCAGCCGCCTGATCGGTGCGCCTCCGGGCTATGTCGGTTATGATGAGGGCGGCGTGCTGACCGAAGCGGTACGGCGGCGGCCCTATCAGGTGGTGCTGTTTGACGAGGTCGAGAAGGCCCACCCCGACGTGTTCAACGTGCTGCTGCAAGTGCTCGACGACGGGCGGCTGACCGACGGGCAGGGACGGCAGGTGGACTTCACCAACACGCTGATCATCCTGACCAGCAACCTCGGCAGCCAGTACCTCGCCAATCTGGACGAGGGGCAGGATGTTGATGCGGTTGAGCCGCAAGTGATGGAAATGGTGCGCGGGCATTTCCGCCCCGAATTCCTTAATCGGCTGGACGAGATCATCCTGTTCCACCGGCTGGGCGTGGAGCACATGGCGCCGATTGTGGAAATTCAGGTCGGGCGGGTGGCCCGGTTGCTTAAGGACCGCAAGATCGCTCTGGATTTGTCAGATGCTGCCAAGCGTTGGCTCGGCCGGGTCGGTTATGATCCGGTCTATGGCGCGCGTCCGCTGAAGCGCGCGGTGCAACGCTATTTGCAGGATCCGCTAGCGGTGATGCTGCTGAATGGGGAAGTGCCCGATGGCTCGACCGTGCAGATCGACGAGGGCGACGGCGCGCTGACGATGGTAGTGGATTAGCTCAGGTTCCGAAAAATCTGAATCGGCTGTTCCTGGCCATTTTTGGTGAATGCCACCTCCCCATTTGCACTGCGTGAAAATGCGAAGGAGCTTCGGGGTTAGACTGTCTCCGATAAACGCTAGGTCCGCAGCTCTAAAGCGCTTGAAATGTAGGATTTCGTCTGGCGTAACTGCGCGGATGGGAAACCCGAGCCAATCCGCTTTGCCCCGCCGCGGCTGTGAGCCTGCACGCGCTGAATCGCGCGCCTGCAAAAGTGACATAAGGTAACAGAAAGTCCGCGTTTCATGGGGAACTTTGTTACCTTAGGTTCGGCGCACCAGGTGCTTTGGCGGACGCGGCGGATTGAAGTCCGCGCGCCGCCAGATCGCATCGGCGGGCTCTTCCGGGTTTGGCACGGCCCCGTCCAGATAGCCGAAATAGGTTGCGATCTGGCGTTCCGCCGGATCGGCAATCGCGGTGCGGCCATGCATGAAGCGGGTGTTGTCCAGCATCACTACGTCGCCCTGCTGCCATTCCACGGCATAGCTGAGCCGGTCGCCCGCGGTCTTGATCGCCCGAAGCCACGCCTCGGGCACGGGGCGCATATCATCGAGCAGCGGGAAATCACCGCGGCCGTTGTTAAACCGCGCGAACAGCAGGAAATTGCCGAACGCCAGCGCTTCCGCGAACATCGGTTGGTGCAGCGCCGGGCGGCTGAAATAACGCGCGATCCGACCATCGTCCAACCGCATGAACTTGTAAGGACAATGCGGTGGGGGGGTGCGGAGCAGGGCGTCATCGGGCGTGGCCGTCCCCAGCCAGAACTGCAGCAGCGCGGGCCAGACGCCTTTAAGGTAAATCAGCCGCCGCCCTTCAAGTCCGCGCCGGACCTCTTCAGGCAAAGCATTGGCCAAGGCGATCCCGTCGCAAACCGTGGTCTGGCCGCCTGCACCGGAGGCGGACAAGCAGCCGAACATGGCAAGGTCCGGCTTCCACGGTTCGCGCGAGAGTTCAGGGTGCAGCGCAAATGCATTGCTTCCCCCATCCACAGAATACAGCGATTTAGCCGGATCGAGCGCGGTACGCCCGGGGCTTTCGTTGACCACGGCGGTGCAGCTGAAGCGCTTGGCGAAGGCGTGGAACTGCGTCAGGTCAGCCCCGAACCCGCGCAGCAACAGCGCGCCATGATCCTGATAGTGTGCCAGCACCGCTGCTGGATCAAGCTGCGCCAAGGCCTTCGCGCCAGCAGGTCCTACCAGGACGAGCGGGCGATCGGGCTGGGGCGGGACGAACTGAGCCATGATAGGCCTGCCGATAGCCGAGCCGCCCCGACAAGGCTATAGACAAGCCAATGGCCCCGACCCTTGAAGAGCTGTTTGGCTCGCCCGACCACTATCTGCATTCGTTCGACGGCAGCGACGCGCTGTTCGTGCCGATGGACCGCGCGGCTTATCAGCGTTCAATCTTTCTTGACCGGCGGATATCGCCAGCGCGGGAGGGGGTGGCTCGGGTGCCGGTTGCTGCGCTGGCACAGGCTCCCGCCGCGCAGCCGATCCACTGGATTTTCCACATGGCGCATTGCGGGTCCACCCTGCTGGCGCGCGCATTGGATGAATTGGGAGCAGGCGTTGTCCTGCGCGAGCCGCTGGCGCTGCGCCAACTGGCCTTGCTGGCTGATCCAGGCCCGTTGTTGGAACCGACGCTGGGCCTGCTATCACGCCGCTATCCCGGCGCTGGGCCGACGCTGATCAAGGCCAATGTCCCGGTGAATTTTATGCTGGAGCAGATCGCGGCGAGCGAGCCCCAGGCGCGTGCTGTGTTCCTCTATTGCACCTTGCCCGACTATCTCGCCGCGATTCTGCGCAGCGAGAATCATCGCGCCTGGCTGCGCAATGTCACCGGATTGCTGGCGGTGCAACTTGGTGCAGATTTGCCGCAAAGTGACGCTGAACTGGCGGCAATGCTGTGGCTGGCGCAAATCCAGCGATTCGACGCGGCGCTCGTGCAGATGCCGAATGCACGCAACCTTGATGCCGAACTCTTCTTCGCGCGACCGGCGCAGGTGCTGGTGTCGGCGAGCGGTCTGTTCGGCGCCGCTTGCCAGCTAAACGATGCCGAGCGCCTTATCGCAGGCCCGCTGTTCAACACCTATTCCAAGAACCCGGCGCAGGCGTTCGGTAATGCCGAACGGGAGGCGCGGCGCGCAGTGCTGTTAGCTGAGTTGTCCAGTGAGATCGACGGTGCCGAACGGTGGCTTCGCGACTTCGGTATCGAAACCGATTTGCTCGCTGCCAGTCTTTCAGCAAAAGCCTTGCCCATCGCGGTATCGAACGATGATCCCTAGCTCCACGCGCTGGCGGGCCTGAATCGAAGCGGCGGCACAGCCATGCTGCACCGCCGCCCGTCTATATCAAATCTAGATTCAGAAAGTCTTCGAAACGCTAAGCGTGAAGCGGCGACCGAAGCTGTCGTTGATCGAACCCGGAATGAAGACCCCGAAGTACTCCTGCCCGATGCGATCAAGCAGGTTGGTCACGGTGATCTGGAACCGGAACTTGTCTTCGGTCTTGAGCCAGATCGACATGTCGACGGTGGTATAGGGTTTATAGTTATCGAACTCACGCGTGTCGTTCGGGCTCAGACCGCGGTTGAACCGCGAAAGAAGCTGCGTGCCGACATAATTGAGATTGGTGGACATGCCCCAGTCATCCGTCGAATAGCGGACTCGGGCCTGACCTTGCCAGACCGGATCGCCAACAACCCCATGCGATTCAGCCGGCGCCACACCGGTGATATCGACGAGGCGATTCTCGACGTAAAACACATCTACGCCCAACTCGAGTGTCCCGGACAAGCCGATGGCGTCGAGCTTGGTCTCATAGTCGAGCACGCCTTGAAAACCGCTGAACTTGATCTGCTTGCCGTTGACGAAGCCGGTAGTGACGCCCGGATTGAGCGGATCGACCACCACCTGGCCAGTCGCATCGCGGCGGATCAGCGAACAGAAACTGTTGCCGTTCGCCGGGTCGCTGGTATCGAAATCGGTGTTGTCGAAGCAGCCACCAGCAATCGTCGCAGCGCTCAGATTGCTAATCGGATTGGTCAGCCTGATGTTCAGATAGTCGACCGCGATGCTAAGCCCCGGAATAAACCGCGGCCGAACAATGGCGCCCAACGTGTAGCTATCGGCCTTTTCATTATCGAGGTTGGGGTTGCCCCCCGAAATGCCGGGAACAGTCGCCAGCGAAGCTGCGAGCGGCGTAGCGGTCGGAAAGCGGGTGAGGAAGGCCGTGCAATTTGCCGTGCGGACTGTCGGCACCGGACCGGCACCAATGCTCGCGGGTGAGCACAGGTCCGGCACCGTCGCGAAGATATTGGTTCGCGGCGCGAACAGTTCGGTTACGGCCGGAGCGCGGAACGAGCGGGTGAAATTGCCGCGGAACTCGACATCTCTGATTGGGGCAAATGCGCCGCCAGCCGCCCAGGCGGTAAACCCGCCATTGACGGTGTTGTCGACATAACGGATGCGCCCGTAACCTTCTAGCTTTGAGAAAATGAAGTCATTGTCGGGCGACACCAGCGGCACGAAAACCTCGCCGAACACTTCGTCGAGGTTGTATTCACCACCAGTCGGCAAAATCGCCACTGAACGCCCCAGCCCGCCCTGGAAGAAGGAATCGGGCGTGAACTGTGACTTCTCCAATCGGTGCTCGTAGCCGACGTTAAAACCGACAGGATTGCCGAAGATATCAAAAGGTGAGCCACCGATATTGGCATTGACCACCCATTGTTCTTGCATCGATTGCGCCGAGGTCTGCTGGATGACATAGGCCCGCGCAGCCGGACTTGCGAGTCCCTCACCGAACAGGTTCAACGGTACGCAATTGGCATCGGCGACCGGTGCCGTCGGTGTGCCGGTGACGTTCTGCGTGGTCGTGCAGACGATCTGCCCACTGCCATTCGTCGTTACGTTGATCGCGTTGACGAAGTTCTGCTGATTGATATTCTGGCCAAAATCAGCAAACGTGTTGCGACCGTAAGTCGTGCTGACTTCGAAATTGAATTCACGCTCGCCCATCTTGAACGTGCCGTCGACACCGAACACGCCGCGATAGAGATCGTTCTCCGAGAAACCAGTAAGATCCGCCAGATCGGCATTCGCGCGGCTAAGGCGGAAGCTGGTATAACCGTTAGCGCCCAGCACACCGCGAGCCTGGGTGTTGAGGAACGGATTGGCCGTCTGGAACGTCAGCGCACCAGAAACTCCGCCGAACAGCGTCGAGTTAAAGGTCGGCTGCTGGACGAGTTCGTTGCCCTTGCCGCGGAAATACATTCCTTCGCCGAACAGGCGAATGTTGTCGGTCAGGTCGAAGTTCAGGAACACGTTGGCGTTGATGCGCTGGATGTCGCTAGTGATCTGGCTGTAATCGTTGAAATTGAAGCCTTCACCACCTGAAGCGCGTGAAGCAGCCCCAGTAATTGCTGCTCCGTAGAGCGTGCCGCGATTGAACGGCACGAGGTTGCCTGTAGGATCGAATGCCAGACTGTATTGTTGCGAACCGCTGGTGATCAGGCCACCGCGGGTCAGCGAAGGAATGGTAACGCCCCGAACCAAAACGTTGCCCGGAAAACCATCGGTTGTAGAATCGTTGAAGCCGATTCCCGAATTGATGCGTCCGTCGTTCAAGGGGCTGCGACCGACCGGCCCAAGCGTTGCGGCAAGCGCAGAAGTCGGGTTAGATAGATTGCCCAGATTCAAACGAAAGAAATCGCGATCATTGAACAGCATACCGTTGATGCGCTCGTAGCCACCTGCGAAGGTAATGTTCCCGCGCCCATCGGCAAAGTTGAGTCCGCCTGCGCCCTGGATCGAGTAGCGATGATTGTCGCCGCGCTCGGTGATTCCGGTGTTGGCGAGAACCCGGAAACCTTCAAACTTGCGCTTGAGGATGATGTTAACAGTGCCGGCGATCGCGTCAGAACCGTAAACAGGAGCGCCACCAATGCTAACGCGGTCGGTCCGATCAATCAGAATTGTCGGGATGACATTGAGGTCGACCTGGGTGCCGAACGCCGCATTGTTGAAGATCGATGAGACGTTCGAGGAAACCACGCGGCGACCGTTGAGCAGGGTTAAGGTGCGGTTTGAGCCCATCCCGAAGCTGTTGATGAAGTTCACGCCTTGACCGAACGAACCTTGACCGCCGTTGGGTGTCACCGATCCGCGGAAGCCGGGAATTTCGTTCAGGGCATCGGCAACGTTGGTAATCCCGCGATCTTCGAGATATTGAGCGTTGACCGTTAGAGTGGGCTCTTTGCTCGACAGGTTCGGCAGCCTGATGCGTGAACCGGTTACCACGATGCCGGTGCTGGCATCCGATCCGTCAGCGTTGACAGCTGGCTCGCCAATCGTGGCGTCATCTTCGGCCGGGGGCGTCGCGGAGCCCTCTTGCGCATATGTCGGCGTTGCGAAACCGGCTGCTAGCAGCGCCGCGGCAAAGGCCGCTGAGTGCAGGCAGGTTGTCCGGCTGAGAGCGGACTTGCGGATCAAATTCATTGATTATGCCCCTTGATCGTTCCCGCAAAATGGCGGGAAAAGCACGGTGGATTTGGTGTGGCCTTGGATTCAAGCGAATGCGCGGCGCACAAGGAATGGTATAGAACTTTCATGCTGGTATCAGCGTGGATGATGCGCGCGCCAGTTGCAATTCGCCATTCGTGTCAAAGCTTCATTTTTGCGACACTTGTTGCAAAATCACAACAATGATTTGTGCGCGGCACCGAACTTTCGTTGCGCCAGTCTCAACCTTCGTGCCAGCGTCTTGACGCCTGCGGGCAGTCCCTTTAATCGAACGATTAAATCAGTTCGGAGTAAACTTTCATGCCAACCGCCTATATCGTTGACGCTGTCCGCACCGCTGGGGGCCGCCGAGGTGGCAGGCTGGCTGGGGTGCACCCGGTTGACCTGGCAGCGGCTGCGCTGGATGCGATTGTCGCGCGGACTGGAATTGATCCGGCCGCCATTGATGATGTCGTAATGGGCTGCGTCGGGCAGGGCGGGGAGCAGGCGATGCAGGTGGGCCGCAATGCGGTGCTGGCCAGCAAGCTGCTGCCGCAATCAACGCCCGCCGTCACGATCGACCGGCAATGCGGATCATCGCAGCAAGCAATCCAGTTTGCCGCGCAGGCGGTGATGTCTGGCACGCAGGACGTAGTGATCGCCGCCGGGATCGAGAGCATGACGCGGGTGCCGATGGGCTCCACCGCGCAGTTCCACATGAGGGAGGGGCTGGGCTTTTACAAATCGCCGGGGCTGGAGGCCAAGTACCCCGGCGTGATGTGGTCGCAGTTCGTCGGCGCGGAAATGATCGTGCAGAAACACGGCTTCACCAAGGATGACCTCGACCGGTTTGCGCTGGCGAGCCATCAGAAGGCAATTGCCGCGACCCAGGCCGGCGCTTTTACGAACGAAATCGTGCCGATCGAAATCGAAACACCCGATGGCATGGCCTGGCACACCCAGGACGAAGGTATCCGCTTTGAAGCGACGCTGGAAAGCATCGCCGCGGTCAAGCTGCTGAACGAAAAGGGCAGTCTGACAGCGGCATCATCCAGCCAGATCTGCGATGGATCCTCCGCCGCGCTGATCGTGTCAGAGGAAGCGCTGAAGCGCTATGGCCTCACCCCGCTGGCCCGCGTCCACACCCTGACGGTGACGGCGGGTGATCCAGTGATCATGCTCGAAGAACCGCTGTTCGCGACCGACAAGGCGCTGGCCCGCGCCGGGCTGAGCATCTCCGATATCGACCTCTACGAAGTGAACGAAGCCTTTGCTTCGGTTCCGCTCGCCTGGCTGAAGCACACCGGGGCTGATCCGGCGAAGCTGAACGTCAATGGCGGCGCGTTTGCGCTGGGGCATCCGCTCGGCGCTTCGGGGACCAAGCTGATGGCGACGCTGCTGCATGCGCTGAAAGCGCGCGGCGGCAAGTATGGATTGCAGACGATGTGCGAAGGCGGCGGCGTTGCCAACGTCACGATTGTCGAAATGGTTTGATTGATTGCCGCCTCCCTGCGGGGGAGTGGGTAGAGGAGAATTCTGATGAAGCTTGATAATACTGTTGCCGCCGTCGTTACCGGTGGCGCCTCTGGCCTCGGCGCAGCGACCGCGCGGGCGCTGGCCGCCAAAGGCGTGAAGGTTGCGATCTTTGATTTGCAGGAAGAAAAAGGCTTGGCCGTCGCTGCCGAGATCGGCGGCGTGTTCTGCGAAGTCAACGTGACTGACGACGCTTCGGTCGACGCCGGGTTCGCCAAGGCGCGCGCCGCGCACGGGCAGGAACGAATCCTGGTCAACTGCGCCGGCACCGGCAATGCGATCAAGACCGCCAGCCGCAGCAAGACTGACGGTTCGATCAAGCACTTTCCGCTGGATGCGTTCAACTGGATCATCCAGATCAACCTGGTCGGAACCTTCCGCTGCATCGCCAAATCGGCTGCCGGGATGCTGACGCTGGAGCCGATGGACGATGGCGAGCGCGGGGCGATCGTCAATACCGCTTCGGTCGCGGCCGAAGACGGCCAGATGGGCCAGGCCGCCTATTCGGCCTCGAAGGGCGGCGTGGTCGGCATGACGCTCCCGGTCGCGCGTGACCTCGCCAGCGAAAGCATCCGCTGCAACACGATCCTGCCGGGCATATTTGACACCCCGCTGCTGGCCGGTGCGCCGCAGAACGTCCGCGATGCTTTGGGCGCGACTGTGCTCAACCCCAAGCGGCTCGGCCAGCCGGAGGAATATGCCAATCTTGCCATGTGCATGATCGAAAACGGCTATTTCAACGGTGAAGACGTGCGGCTCGATGGCGGCATCCGCATGGCGCCACGCTAAGCATCAAACCGGAGCGTCCGTGCGGCGCTCCACCCTTCCTCCCCGGGAGAGTTCATAATGGGCTATTCGCAGATCGACCTTCACATCAGCGAGGGCATCGCCACGCTGACGCTCAACCGGCCGGAGAAGATGAACGCCTTCACCGGCACGATGATGAACGAGATCATCGACGCGATGGACCGCACCGATGCCGATGATGCGGTGCGCGCGGTGATCTTCACCGGGGCGGGCGAGCGGGCGTTCTGCGCCGGGGCCGATCTGACCCCCGACGATGGCCGGGTTCCGTTCGCCAATCCCGAGCCGGTCGATGATCTGTCCGATGAGCGCGTACGCGATGGTGGCGGGCGGCTGACCTTGCGGCTGTTCCAGTCGATGAAGCCCTTGATCTCGGCCTGCAACGGCGCGGCGGTGGGCGTGGGGATCACCATGCAGCTGCCGATGGATATTCGCTTGGCCAGCGAGACCGCGCGTTATGGGTTTGTGTTCGCACGGCGGGGGATTGTGCCGGAAGCTTGCTCCAGCTGGTTCCTGCCCAAACTGGTCGGGGTGCAGCAGGCGCTGGAATGGTGCATGACCGGGCGGATCTTTGATGCGCAGGAGGCCTTGCGCGGCGGGCTGGTCCGTTCGGTTCATGCACCGGGCGAACTGATCGACGCGGCGCGCGGGCTGGCGCGTGAGATTGCGGACAACACTTCGGCGGTGTCGATTGCGATGACCCGCGCGATGCTCTGGCGCAATCCATCGGGCGATCACCCGATGGCGGCGCACAAAGTGGACAGCCGGGCGATTTATCGCCTGTCCAAAGGGGCTGATGCAAAGGAAGGTGTGCAAAGCTTCCTGGAAAAGCGGCCAGCGGCCTTTCCGCTACGGGTTTCTAGCGATATGCCCGATTTTTACCCGTGGTGGGGCGAGGAGCCGCCGTACGCATGACTGAATTGGCTCAGCGTCTGGCCCCCGATGCCCCGCCGGGCGCGCGCGATCTGCTGTTGCAGACTGCGTCGGACATCATGCGCGAAGGCGACATTGTCGACATTTCACTGTCTGAACTGTCGCTGCGTTCGGGACTCAATTCGGCGCTGGTGAAATACTATTTCGGCAACAAGGCCGGGCTGCTACGCGCGCTGCTGGACCGCGATATGCAAGGCATCGTCCATTCGGTTGACGCGCTGATGGCCAAGGATATGGCCCCCGAAGTTCGCCTGCGCCGTCACGTTGGCGCGATGGTCGATACTTATTTCAAGACGCCCTATCTGAACCGCTTGCTGATGCGGCTGGTCCGCGAAAGCGATCCTGAAGAAGCGCACCGGATTGCTGATTCCTATCTGACCCCGCTTAGCCGCGCTTATGACCGGTTGATTGCGGACGGGGTTGAACAAGGGGTGTTCCGGGATATCGATCCGCAACTGTTTTACTTTACCGCAACCGGCGCAGCGGACCGGTTTTTCTCTGCTCGTCTGGTTTTGAAGCACTGTTTCGATCACGATACATTGACGGAGGAACTGCGGGATCGATACAAGGCCCATACCATTGACTTCATCATGGCTGGGATCCTGAAAAATCATGACCAAGGCGGCAAGAACTGACTGGCACATCGGGGTCTTCGGGGGGTCGGGACTAGCCGCCGGAATCGGACTGGATGAGGCGCAGGAAATCCCGGTTGAAAGCCCGTTTGGCGAACCATCCGCAGCCGTGACCACTGGTACGCTGAACGGAGTGCGATTCACGTTCCTGCCGCGCCACGGGGTGGGCCACCGGATTCCGCCGGGCCAGGTCAACTACCGCGCCAATGTTGATGTGCTCAAGCGCTGCGGGGTCACTGACGTGATCGCGCTGTCCGCCATCGGTTCGCTCAACGAAGCTATGGCTCCGGGCCATTTCGTGGCGGTAGACCAGTTCATTGATCGCACCATGGGCCGTGCGACGAGCTTCTTTGGCCCGGGGCTGGTTGCGCATGTCAGCTTGGCCGATCCGGTCTGCGCGCGCCTGTCCGCTAGTCCGGCCGACGCCGCAGAGGCCGTCGGCGCGCCGGTCCATCGCGGCGGCTGCTACGTTGCAATTGAAGGGCCGCAGTTTTCGACGCGCGCGGAAAGCCGGATGTACCGCGCCTGGGGAGCGGACGTGATCGGGATGACCGCCATGCCCGAAGCCCGCCTGACCCGTGAAGCCGAGCTGCCTTATGCGTTGCTCGGCATGGTGACGGACTATGACAGCTGGCGCGACGGCGAAGAAGCGCAGGTTGAGGAAATTCTGGCGGTGATGCACCGCAATGTTGCGCTGGCACACGATGCCTTAAGAAAACTGGCGGCCAGCTTGCCAGTCCAACGGATGCCGAGTCCGGCGGATCGTGCGCTGGATCATGCCGTGATGACCGCGCCTGACGCCCGCGATCCGGCGCTGCTGGCGCGGCTGGATGCCGTCGCCGGACGTGTGTTATGAGCGAGGTCCTGCTATTTGACTATTGGCGCTCGTCTGCCGCCTACCGGGTGCGGATCGCGCTGAACCTGAAAGGGATCGCCTTTCACCGCGTGCCAATTGATCTGGTCAAGGGCGAACAACGCAGCCCCGATCATCTGGCGCGCAATCCGCAGGGCTTCGTGCCGGCGCTGGCCATTGACGGGCTGCTGCTCACGCAAAGCCTGGCGATCATCGACTATCTGGATGCCAAACACCCCGACCCGCCATTCGTATCAAGCGATCCGGCAGCCCGTTCACGCACACTGAGCCAGGCTTTGCAAATCGCGGCGGACATTCACCCGCTGAACAACCTCCGCGTGCTTAACTATCTGCGCACCGAACTGGCGGCGGACGAAGCGGCGGTGTCTAGCTGGTATCGCCATTGGATCGTGCTGGGCTTTGCCGCGCTGGAGGTGCAAGCGCCCGAGGTCGGCCTATTCGGCGGTGATAGTCCCAATCTGGCCGACCTGTGCCTGGTGCCGCAAATGGCCAATGCCCGGCGGTTTGACGTGCCCTTGCAGACTTTTCCGCGGCTGGTGGCGATTGCTGCCGCGTTGCAGGCTCTGCCTGCGTTTCAAGCTGCTGCTCCGGATGCCGTTCAGGCTGGGTGATCGCTGCGATGCCAACGGCGCTTGCCAAGCCATCTGGTTGCATTAGTAACCGATGGAATGACTGCAACCGTTCCTCGCCTGGCTGATTTTTTGCCTTACCTGCTGTCGATTACCACCAATGCGGTCAGCGACCTGATTGCGCGCGAGTACCGCACAACGTTTGGTCTGAAGATCCCGGAATGGCGGGTCATGGCGGTGCTGGGCGATGCCGGGGCGCGCACCCAGCGCGAGCTGGTCGATCTGACCCGGATGGACAAGGTTGCGGTTAACCGAGCGTGCAAGGTGATGGAGGACCGTGGCCTGATCGCGCGCCGCCCCAACGCGCGCGATGGCCGCTCGCACCACCTGGACCTGACCCCGGCCGGGCAGGCGATCCACGAAGCGATCATGCCCCACGCTTTGGCGATTGAAGCGCGGCTGTTTGCCGTGCTCGATCCGGCCGAACGCGATCATTTCAAGGATGTGCTGGCACGGCTATCCACCAAAGCGGCAGAGCTTGAACAACTGGAGACGCAAGGATGAAACTCGCTTCATTGCCGCAAGGCCGGGATGGCCGTCTGATCGTGGTATCCAATGATCTGGCCTGGTACGCTGATGCCGATCATATCGTTCCCAGTCTGCAAGCTGCGCTGGACACTTGGGAGCGCTATGCCCCTGCACTGGAAGCACTCGCGACTGAGCTGGAACACGGCGCAATTCCGCGCAAGCGCTTCCATGAGCGCGAGGCAGCGGCACCCTTGCCGCGCGCCTATCAGTGGGCCGATGGTTCGGCCTACGTCAATCATGTGGAGCTGGTGCGCAAGGCGCGCGGAGCGGATTTGCCAGATAGCTTCTGGCATGATCCGTTGATGTATCAAGGCGGCAGCGATGACCTGCGCGGCGCGCGCGAGCCGATCACCTTGGCCGACGAGGCCTGGGGCTGCGATATGGAAGCTGAGATCTGCGTGGTAACCGGCGATGTGCCGCAAGGCGTATCGGCGGCGGCGGCGCTGGATCATGTCCGGCTGGTTGGCCTGGTCAACGATGTGTCCTTGCGCAATCTTATTCCGGGCGAGCTGGCCAAGGGTTTCGGCTTTGTCCAGTCCAAGCCGGCCAGCCATTTTTCGCCGGTGTTCGTCACGCCGGACAGCTTGGGTGAAGCGTGGCAGGGCGGGCGGCTTCGCGGCGTACTCGCCGTGGACTTTAACGGTCAACCATTTGGCCGCGCTGACGCGGCTGAAGACTGCACCTTCGATTTCGGCACGCTGATCGCGCATCTGGCCAAGACCCGGCGGATCGGTGCCGGATCGATCATCGGTTCGGGCACGGTCTCCAACCGCGATGCTGATGGCTCGGCTGGCCGCCCTTGCCACGATGGCGGGCGCGGATACAGCTGCATCGCCGAACAGCGGATGGTCGAAACGATTGCTAGCGGCGCGCCAAGTACCGAATTTCTGCGTTATGGCGATGTGGTGCGGATCGATATGAAAGACGCGAAGGGGCACTCGATCTTTGGCGCGATCGAGCAGACGGTGGTGGCATCCTGAAACGACAGCGAGCCGGACATTGCTGCCCGGCTCGCCCTTAGGATCGCTGAATTATTCTGGTAGATCAGTTAGCTCGCGCCGCCCTTGGTCGGGCCGTTGTCCGCGAAAGCATCGGAGATTGAGCAGGCGGCCGGGCCAAGGATCACCACGAACAGCACCGGCAGAATGAACAGGATCAGCGGTACGGTCATGATTGCAGGCAAACGCGCGGCTTTTTCTTCGGCGCGCATCATGCGCTCGTTGCGGAATTCGGCCGAAAGCACGCGCAGCGCCGAGGCCAGCGGCGTGCCATAGCGTTCGGTCTGGACCATGGTGGTGGTCACACCTTTCACGGCGTCCAGATTGACCCGGTAGGCCAGGTTTTCAAACGCCTGGCGCCGTTCGGACAGGAATGACAGCTCGATTGCGGTTAGCGTGAATTCGTCACCCAGTTCAGGGTAGGCCCGGCCCAGTTCGCGCGCGACGCGGTTGAACGCGGCGTCCACGGTCAGACCGGCTTCTGCGCAAATCACCAGCAGATCAAGGGCATCGGGCAAGCCTTTGCGGATCAAATCGGTACGTTTGGTGATCTTGTTTTTAATCATGATATCTGGGAATTTGTAGGCTAGGCCCAGCGCGGCAGCAAAGCCGAACAGCTTTTTCATCGCGCCCCAATCGGGGAAATAGTTGATCCCGTAGATGATGAATGCTGCCAGTCCGCCAAACACGATCGGCAACACCATCCGCGCGAAAATGACGACAACCGCCAGCTCTTTCTTGCGGATACCGGCTTGCGCCAGCTTCTGCTGGATCGATTGAACCTGGCTTTCCTGCAAAACTTTCATCGTCGACAGCGTGTCGCGCATCCTGTCAGCGGTCTCGTTCTTGCGGACCAGGCTCGCGCGCTTCTTGGCGTTGGTGGTTACGATTCCGGCTTTCAGCTGCTCGCGCCGATCATTCAGCGCCTTGACGCGCTTGGCCATCGGATCGCGGATCGTGACTGCGGCATAGATCGCAAACATCACGGCGATTGAAGCGAGCCCTGCCAGCATTGAGCCGACCCAGATGACATCAACGCCAAGCAGCGTGGGGCCTTGCGGAGTATTAAACATATCCCTGTGTCCCCGCCTAGATTTCGAAGCTGACCATCTTGGCCATGATGAAGGCGCCGATGCTCATCCAAACCAGTCCGCCCATCCCCGCCACGATCAGGCGTTCATCGGTAAAAAACCCGCCGATGTATTTGGGATTGACCCACCAGATCATCGTGAAAACGATGAACGGCAATGAACCGACGATATATGCCGAGGCTTTTGATTCAGAGCTCATCGCCCTGATCTTCAATTTCATCTGCGCGCGCTTGCGCAGCACGTCGGCCAAGTTTGACAGCGTTTCTGCCAGGTTGCCCCCGGTCTCACGCTGGATCGCGAGAGTAATAACGAAGAAGCTGAATTCAGGTGTGTTGAGCCGGTCGGCGGTATCCTGCAGCGCGTCTTCCATCGACTTGCCAATCTTGATCCGCTCGGTCACCAGTTTGAATTCTTCGCCGACCGGGCCGGGCACTTCGGTTGCCACCACCCCCAGGGTCTCGGTTACCGGCAAGCCGGAGCGCAACCCGCGCACCAGCAGTTCGATGGCATCGGGGAACTTTGACGTGAACGCCGCAGAGCGTTTGCCAATGAAGAAATTGACCACCATGTGCGGCAGACCTGCACCGACCACTAAGCCAACGCCCAGCGACAGCAGCGCCGCATGGCTGCGCAAATAGACGATTGCCGTCACCGCCAGCGCAATTCCGAGTGAGCAGTACAGATACTGCGGGAGCGTCCAACCCTTGCCCGTTCGGTGCAACCGCAGCGCGAGCGCCGCGATCCGCGATTCAGAACCGGCAATCTTGTGCATTTGCGGCTTGCGCGCAGCGACGGCCTTGCGCAGCTGCGCTTCCACTCTATCGGTCGCGCTGTCGGAATGGCGATCACGCAGCGCTTCCAGGCGGCGCGCGCCTTCTTTCGCCGCCGATGGCCCGGCAAATGCCAGGTAGCCGAGCGTCAGGATCATCATCAGACCCAAGGCAACCAATCCAAGCTGGATCATGCTCATCTGCGTACCATGCCTTCCTGTCTCGCCCCGCGATGCGCGGCCAGTGGCTTAGCTTCTCAGGCGGTCTGAGGAGCCTTTGCCTTGTCCTTTTTTGACAGCATCGATTTGAGATCGAGCTTGCCGAGCAGCGACTTCTTGCCTTTCACAGCCGCTTCAATCACTGCGCCGTCGCTGGCACCCATGACTGTCTTGGCGATCTCGCGGATGGTCGCGCCAGCCTTGCTGGAACGGTTCGCATCGGCAAAGGTCTGGCCCAGCTTGGCCGCATTGGCAGCGGCTTTGAGATCGTAGGGAATCGAAAACCCAATCTTGCGTTCGATCGAAGCCTCGAAATCCTGCTTGCTGATTTCCTGCATCCCGGCCTGAACCTTGTTGGCCACGATGATCGGCTGGACATGGCTGGCGTTGGTTTTCAGCCACGACAGGATGCGGATTGCATCGCGGGCAGAGGCCAGGGTCATTTCCACCACCACCAGCACCACGTTCACATCGCCCAGCAGGTGCGGGAAATTGATCAGCATGTTGCGGGGCAGATCGATCATGGTCATTTCGAACGCCTGGCGGAATTCTTCCTCCAGCTGCACGAACGCGGCCCCATCGGTCATCAGCGGGGAATTCATCGGCGCTTCGGCTGAGAGGATCGCAAGATTATCGTTCGCGCGGATCATCGCGCGTTCGATAAACAGCCCGTCAATCCGGCCCGGATTTTCGATTGCATCGGTCAGGCCGCGGCCCGGTTCGAGGTCGAGTGCGAGCGCGCCAGTGCCGAAATGAATATCCAGATCGAGCAGGGCAGTGGGCAACTTTTCGTCCGCGCTGAACAGCCAAGCGAGCGAAGTGGCGAGCGTGGATGCGCCAACGCCGCCGCGTGTGCCGATTACTGCGGTGGAGATGTGCCGTTTGGCCGTGCTGGCATCGTGGCTTTTCGGGGCGGCAAAAACCGCCTGCGCGTTGACCAGGGCATCGCGCACCTGGCTGGGCGACAACGGCTTGAGCAAGTAATCGTGGATTCCGCTGGCAACGAGATCACGGTACAACCGCACATCGTTGACCTGGCCGACCGCGATTACCACAGTGCCGGGCTCGCAGACTTCAGCCAGCCCGTTGATGTCGTTCAGCGGATCGCCGCTCTCCGACAGGTCAACCAGCAGGATGTTCGGGCTTGCCGTGATGGATAGCGACTGGACCGCATTGCGCAGCCCGCCCTTGTTGCACTTTTCCGGCTGCCAGCCCATTTCGATCACGACCGGGCGCAGCACGTCCAGCGCCGCATCGTCGCAGATGTAAGCGGCGAAGGCGTCACGACTGCCGGGCAGATGGGGTTTCCAAGGCGCGTTCATGGCTTAGCTGCCCCCTTCGGTCGATATGCCCTTCAGGCCGCGTTCGCCTGTCGGTTTGGCATCACGGTAGCTACCGATTGCCTTGGTTCCGCTCATCACCACGGTTTCGCCGGTGCCGCGCGCGCCTTGCAGCAAGTGCTCGGGATCGGCGACCATCACCGCCAGGTTGGAATTGGTGGCGCAACCATAGTTGCCGCTGGTCGCGTTGTTCAGGTTGACGTCGGACTTGTCGTCCCAGTCGGGGCAGCCCGGCACGGTCGCGGAAGACCGGGTCACCACAACGCGAACGGTGCCAGCGTTGACATAGCCCGGTGTGACCGGGGCATCGCTGCTGACCAGCAGGCTGTGGCGGCTGGCCACCGCTTCAACCGAAGACCGGGTCGCGGCGCTGTCGAGGGGATCGTCCACCGCAATCCGGTCACCATAGCGCAGGTCCATGGCTTCGAACCAGCCAGCCAGACGGCGGGCTTCCGATGGGGAAAGGCCGCCGGGGCCGCTCGCCAGATCAAGCGTGTAATTGGTGCGCGAAACCACCGGCTGGTGGATCGAATCGAGTTGCCGATTGGTCGGCATACCGCCGCAGCCCGCCAAGAGTAGCGAGAGCGCAAAGGCGGTCCCCAGGGCCTTGGGTGCAGCGCGGAAAGAAAACTTGTCCATGATCATGTCCTCTCAGATCAAAGGCCGAAACCGGGGGCGGTGTCACCCTCAGTCGAGGATGCGGAGCGGCGCGAGCGGCGCGATCCGCGCTCGTCCCGCGATGCGTCAGGCGCGGCTGCCGGGGCAACCAGATCACCAATCCGCGGTTGCGCTGCCGGTGCGCCGCCTTCGGCTGGAGCTGCGGTCGGTCCCGGGCGACTGGCACCCGAAATTCCGTCCGAACCCATATTGCCCAGCAAGCGCTGGATTTCCTTGGGTGATTGGAACCCGTCGGTCGGCATCTTGATTTCAGATGCGTTGACCGGGTTGACCAGGTACGGTGTCACCACAATCACCAGCTCGGTTTCGCCGCGGCGGAAGTTGGTGGAGCGGAACAGCGAGCCCAGGATTGGCAGATCGCCGACACCCGGCGCTTTCTTGATCGTGTTCTGCGCGCCATTGCTCATTAGCCCGGCGATCATGAAGCTTTGCCCGGAACCAAGTTCGACGGTGGTTTCGGCGCGGCGCACGGTTAATGCGGGAACCTGGAAGCCGTTCAAGGTGATCGATCCCTGCGCCGAAAGCTCGGACACTTCGGGACGAACGCGGATCGAAATCCGGCCGTTGGAAAGCACTGTTGGGGTGTAAGACAGGCTGACCCCGAACCGCTTGTATTCGATCGCGGTATTGCCCAGTCCCTGGCTGATCGGGATCGGATATTCACCGCCCGCCAGGAAGTCTGCGGTTTCACCCGACAGTGCGGTCAGGTTTGGTTCCGACAGCGTGGTAACCAGCCCGATCGATTCGCCCAGATCCAGCGCGCCGAGCAAATCGACACCCAACACGCGGGCTTGCCCGGCCATGGTCGTTCCGGCGGAGATTGGAGAAACGGCAGTACCCCCCACGTCAATGAATTTGCCGGGATTGTTGGGATCGGGAACGGTCAATTTCAGACTTCGCGTCGTCGACAGCGCCTGGCCGGGGCCGGCGTACATCAATTCCGCCGGGCCGCGGCCTTGGCCAATCCCGAACAGCATCCCGCCGGTCTGGTCGATTGAGGTCAGATTGACCCCGATGTCGCGCACCATTGACCGGCTGACTTCAGCAAACCGCACGCGCAGGTTGACCTGCAGCGGGGTTGCCATGCGCAGGCGGCTGATGACATTGGCGTCCTTGCCCACAAAGGCGCTGACCAGGCGTTCGGCCTCGGCGGCGTCTTCGGGGGCGCCGACGGTGCCGGTCAGCAGGAAGGTGTTCGATCCCATGGTTGAAACCGCGATCTTCGCATCCGGCATCGCCATCCGCAGCATCTGATCGACGCTTTCCAGGTTGGAACCGACGCGGACGTTGGCAGACCACAGCACGTTGCCGGCGGCGTCACTGGCATAGACCGTGGTTTCGCCGCCGGCCTTGCCGAAGACGTAAAGCTGGCGCTGCGATTTCACCTGGACGTCGGCAATTGCTTCATTGGCAACGAACACGTCTGCCATTGCACCGCCGACCGTGATCAGCTGGCCGCGCCCGATTGACAAAACGATGTCTTGGCCGGGGCGGCTGGCTGACTGGGCCTGGGCGGCGCTGGTGCCGACCATGGCCACCGGCGCGCAAATTGCGGCAGCCGAGAGCAGAGAGAAGGCAAGGCGTTTCATGGTAGAGCCTTTCTTGGGGCCGATTGCGGCGAGCAGGAGCGGACGAGTCATCTCAGCGTCCCCCCACCGATTCGACGGACGTTTCTTTGCCGCGAGTCACGCGGACGCTCGGGCCGGCCGGGGCTGCCGGTGCACTTCCCGCTTCGATTGGCGCACGCGGTGCGCTGGGGGCGGAACGCGCGGAGAATGTTCCGGCGGCACCCATCGCGCGGGCCATTTCGCGGGCCTGTTCTTCGCGGCTGGCGGGCTTGGTGCGGCGCTGAAAGCGCGACACGTCGCCGCCGGTCACAAAGGTGCTGCTGCCCTCGATCGGGCGGTGCATTGCGGTGCGCAGCAGGCGTTCTTCTTCTTCCTTGCTGGCACCGGCGGGCAGTTTGATCGAACCGCTGGCAATTGCTTGCTCCAGTTCGGTCTGATTGTCTGCCAGCGAACGCAGCGACAGGCTGAGCGTGCCGATGGTCTGCGACACCGCAATCTTTTCCGCGATCCGCGGGGTCACTTCCAGCGTCACGGTTTTGAAGCCGCGCACCACGGTCTTGCCTTCGACGGTCTCGGTTTCGGTCGAAGTATCGGTGGCGAGCACGCGCAGATTGCGCAGGATCGTTTCGGAAGCCTTCAGCGAATCGCCGCCGTCCTGGCCCTTGACCGTCTGGGTCAACACCAGATCAACATGGTCGCCCGGAAACACGAAGCCGCCAACGCCGGTCTTCTGTGAGACCGGGATTGTTACGGCGCGCATGCCAGGGCCAAGCGCCGCCGCCAGAAAGCCGCGATCACCAGGGCTGACTAGCGCGCCTTGCGTCAAAGGCTGCCCGGCGGTGACTGGAAAGCGCACTACCGTGCCAACCAGCTTGGTCATATCGGCGTTGCCATCGATGAAGTAGGCGTCTTGCACCATTTCCTTGGGCCATTGCTGGAATGCCACCGAATCGGCGGTGATGATCGTGCCGACGGGCAAGGCGCGCTGTGCCACCAGCACCTTGGGTCCCTTCGGCACGGCCGCTGCCTCGACTTTGGGCGCAGAAGCACCCGCGATCAGGCTTCGTGCGGCCAGGGCCGTTCCGATCGCAATGACCAGCGCTCCAAGCAGCAGCATCAGCTTCTTTTTATCCATGGCTAGGTAAGCCCCCTCGACATTTCCCGAAGTACATCCGTGCTTCTTCGGGCAAACTGGTTAAAATCAGGTTCATCCCATCCCGCCGGAACGGGATAAAGGCTGAAAGATCGGAAGATAATGTGTGCCAAGCACCCACAGGCCGGCCGCTGAGATAGCGACGCCGTAGGGCACCTTGATCCGGCCGGGTGTTTTGCGGGCCCAATGGACGGCGCCGCAGACCAGCGTCAGCAGTCCGCCGGCCAGCGCCATGACCACCACCAGTTGCAAAAACCACAGCGGGGTAATCCACAGTGCGAGCGCCGAAAGCAGCTTCACATCGCCGCCGCCCATCTGGCCGAGCGTGAACAGCCCCAGACACACGCTAAAGCAAATTGCGAAGGTCAGCAGTTGCCAGCCCAGGTCCGGCCACACGGTCATGCCGGTGGCCCACCAGAACAGCGGCGCGGCAACGGCGATGGCGGCGGTCAGCCAATTGTCGATCTCGCGGCGGCGCAGGTCGGTGGCAGCCGCAATCAGCAGCGCAATTGCCAAGGCAGCCAGCAATCCGTAAGCGAACAATCCGTCCGGCATGTCTGCCCCCCAAGTCCAGGGAGCGGTCTACCCGGCAGTGCTTACCAAATAGTAACCAACTCCAAGCGCCTGGAATTAGCCACGTGACCACGCCGCCGTTTGATGCCCGCGCGATCCCCGCCGAAGCCGTGGAGTCCCGCTGGCTGGCTGCCGATGGCCAGCCGATCCGCCGGATTGACTGGCAGGCACCGGCCACAAGCCCACGCGGATCGATCCTGTTCCTGCCGGGGCGCGGCGATTTTTATGAGAAGTATCTGGATGCGCTGGACCACTGGCACCGGGCGGGCTGGCAGGTCACTGCGCTCGACTGGCGCGGGCAGGCCGGATCTGGGCGGCTGGGGCTGGACCCGCTCACCGGGCATATTGCGGACTTTTCGGTGTGGACCGCCGATCTCGCGGCGTTCTGGGCAGCATGGTACCAGCAGACCCCGGGGCCGCATGTTGCCATCGGTCATTCGATGGGCGGCCATCTGGTGCTGCGCGCGATGGCCGAGGGCGGAATTGCGCCCGCTGCCGCGGTATTGTCCGCACCGATGCTGGGCTTCGCGGCTTCGGTTTTGCCGCTGGGCGTGATGCATCTGGCCGCAAAAATGATCGCTGCGCTGGGCGACCGGCGGCGGCCCGCTTGGAAATGGAGCGAGCGTCCGGGCGAGGCGGCGGATGCCCGGATCACCCTGCTGACGCACGATGCGCGGCGCTATGCCGACGAGGTCTGGTGGCGCGAGCATCGGCCCGAGCTGGCGATGGGGCCCGGCAGCTGGGGCTGGGTCGAGCGCGGCTATGCCTCGATGCGCTGGCTGGCAAGTCCCGCAGTGCTGGCGCGGGTGACGGCACCGGTCTTGCTGCTGAGCGCTGATCATGACCGCCTGGTGGGCGCAGCCGCGACCGTCCGCGCGGCGCGGCACCTGCCGCACGCCAAGCTGATCCGCTATGGCGCGGAAGCCCGGCATGAAATTCTGCGCGAGGTTGATCCGGTGCGCGACCGGGTGCTGACGGATATTGCGGACTTTCTGGCCGTTGCCGCCCCCGCTGCGGGATGAGCGCAGTGGCTGAAGCCTGCGATATCGCGATTGTGGGCGCGGGCATGGCCGGGGCCTCGCTCGCCGCCGCGCTGGCCCCGCATGCGGCAGTGACGCTGCTCGAAATGGAGGCGCAGCCTGGCTATCACGCTACCGGGCGCTCGGCGGCGTTCTGGACCGAAAGCTATGGCGGGCCGGGCGTGCTGCCGCTGACGGCGGCGTCCGGCCCGTTCCTGCGCGATCATGGCTTTCTGAAACAGCGCGGGGCTTTGACGCTGGCGCGCCAGCCCGACGAAGCGCGGCTGCGCGCCTGGGCAGCGGAATTCGCCGCGCTCGGCGTGCGGATGGAGCTGCTGGCGGGTGCGGCACTGCTTGGGCATATCCCGCAGCTCCGGTCCGACTGGACGCTGGGCGCGTGGGAGCCTGATTGCAGCGATATCGATGTCGCGGGCCTGCATCAGCATTATCTGACGGCGGCCAAGGCAGCGGGGGCGGGGCTGCTGTGCCAGGCGGAGGTTGTAGCCGCCGTGCATGGACCCGAAGGCTGGGCAATCGCGCTAGCGGATGGGCGGACGCTGACCGCGCGATTGCTGGTCAATGCCGCCGGGGCTTGGGCCGATGCGCTGGCGCAGCGCTGCGGCGTGCGCCCTGTGGGGATCACCCCGCTGCGCCGTACGGTGGTGCAGGCGCGGGTGGTGCCGGACCCCGTGCCCAGCCTGCCGTTGGTGCTGGACATCAACGAGCAGTTTTATTTCAAACCCGAGGCCGGTCGCCTGTGGATCAGTCCGCATGATGAAATTCCCTCCAAGCCGTGCGACGCCGCGCCTGACGAGCTGGCTGTGGCGATGACGATTGACCGGTTTGAGCGCGTGGTCGATTGGCCGATTGCGGCGCTGGAGCAGCGCTGGGCCGGTCTGCGCAGCTTCGCCCCGGACCGGCTTCCGGTTTACGGCTCTGCGCCAGACAACTCGGCGTTCTTCTGGTGCGCAGGGCAAGGCGGCTTCGGCATCCAGACCGCCCCTGCCGCCGCCGACCTGGCTGCGCGGCTGGTGCTGGGGCAAGGGCCCGGTGCGGTCGATCCGCTGCCCTATGATCCGCGCCGGCTTTTCTAGCGCAACGAGCGATAGATCTGACTCAGACCCGCTCATGCTGAGCTTGTCGTCCCGAAGGGGGCCGTAGGCCAACCACCCTCCTGTTACGGCACGGTGGCATGCGAGCGATGGTCCTTCGACAGGCTCAGGATGAGCGGGAACTTGGCGAAGCGAATCAGATTTTGTAGTTCATGCCCCAGCGCATGACGAGATTGAGTTCACCCAATTGTCCGCCGTTGTTGGCCGTGAGGGGCAACATGATTCCAAGTCGGAAATCAGGCTTCAGGGTGACAGTGTCACCCAAAGGGCGACACAAGTTTCGTTATTTTACAATGATATGCAGACCTGAAAGTGGGTGACACATTGCAAGAAAAACGACAATTGGTGCGCGTAGCCAACCCGTAAGCGAGATGCTTAGCATGCCTTGTCAGTGTAGGAAAACCTGACCGCACGCCGCTCTAAGCCACCGCCAATGCCGCGTTGCTGGCCAGCACGTCGGCGCGTTCGTTCTCCGGGTGGCCGGCGTGGCCTTTGACCCAGATCCACTCGATCTTGTGCGGCTTGGTTGCGGCGAGCAGTTCCTGCCACAGGTCGTCATTCAGCACTGGCTTTTTCGCGGCGGTCTTCCAGCCGTTTTTCATCCAGCCGAAAATCCACTTGGTAATCCCGTCGATCACATAGCGGCTGTCGGTGTGCAGCTGGACCTGGCACGGGGCCTTCAGCGCTTGCAGCGCGCGGATCACCGCGGTCAGTTCCATGCGGTTGTTAGTGGTCGCGGGGGCTGATCCGGACAGCTCTTTCTCATGCCCACCGGTGCGCAGGATCGCGCCCCAGCCGCCCGGGCCGGGGTTGCCCTTGCAGGCCCCGTCAGTGAAAATCGCGACTTGCTTCACGGTGCGAACACCGCAGCATTGGCGGGGTCACGGTAGAACCGCAGCCGGTGCGCGAAAGCCAGCGGATCTTTACGGGTCACCAGCGCGCCTGCCGGGGTATTCAGCCAGTCCCAGGCGCGGCTGAGCAGGAACCGCAGGCTGGCCCCGCGCGCCAGCAACGGCAAGGCCGCGCGCTCCTCCGGGCTGATCGGGCGCACCGCCGCATAGCCACCCAGCAGCGCCGCCGACAGCGCGGGATCGAAGTGCTGACCGGTGCTGTCAAAGCACCACGCGGCATGTGTCACTGCAATGTCATAGGCGGTGAAATCGGTGCAGGCGAAATAGAAGTCGATCAGGCCGGTCACGGCGTCGTCCAGCATCAGCACATTGTCCGGAAACAGATCGGCATGGATGATTGAACGCGGCAGATCGCGGGGCCAGCTCGCTGCTATTTCGGACAATTCAGTGTCGATCAAGCCGGGCAAGTCGCCATCAATCCGGGCAAGCGCGGCGGGCGGACATTCGCTGGCCAGCCGCACCCATTCGGCCGGGCCCATGCCATTCGCGCGTGTCTGCGGGAAATCGGCGGCGGCCAGATGCAGCTGCGCCAGCGCCGCGCCAACTGCGCGGGCCTGGACCGGGGTCGGCTTGCTGACCGAAACGCCGGACAGAAATTCGATCAAAGCCACGGCTTTGCTTGCCCCGGCCGGCGAGCCGGGGCCATCGATCATCCGGAACGCTGCGCCGCTGGCATCGTGGATCGTGCGCGGCACCGGGCACTGCTGGTCAGCCAGATGATCAAGCAGCCCGAGGAAGAACGGCAATTCCCCAATATCGATCCGAAATTCGTACATCGTCAGGATGAAGCGTGATCCGCCACCGGCTTTACCAGCGGTTTCGATCAACCAGTTGCTGTTGGATACGCCCTCGGCAATCCCTTTGGCCGAGCGCAGTGCGCCCACATCGAATTCGGCGATCAGCGCAGCGAGTTCCTCTGCGCCCAGCTGGGTATAGACCGCCATCAGTCGGTCAGCTGTTTGGGCAACTTGAACACCATCTTCTCTTCTGCCGTCACCACCTGGTCCTGTTCGACCGCGCGGAAGGTCGCGATCCGGGCGATCACTTCCTGCACCAGCTCTTCGGGGGCAGAGGCCCCGGCGGTCAGCCCCATGGTTTCGACCCCGTCAAACCACGCCGGATCGATTTCCGCGCCGCGCTGAATCAGCCGGGCCGCCGCCCCGCAGCGCTCCGCCACTTCGACCAGCCGCAGCGAATTGGAGCTGTTGGGCGCGCCGATCACCAGCACCAGCTGGCATAGCGGCGCGATTGCCTTGACCGCGCTCTGGCGGTTGGACGTGGCATAGCAGATGTCCTCGGCCTTAGGCCCAGTCATCGCCGGGAACCGCGCGCGCAACGCCGCGACCACATCCGCCGTATCATCGACTGACAGCGTCGTCTGGGTCAGAAACGCCAGCGGCGTGCCTGGTGCAAAATCCAGCGCGGCAACGTCGGCCAGCGTTTCGACCAGCGTGATCGTTCCGGCGGGGACCTGGCCCATCGTGCCGATCACTTCGGGGTGCCCGGCATGACCGATGAACAGGATGTGCCGATCAGCCTGGATGTGGCGTTCGGCCTGGCGGTGGACCTTGCTGACCAGCGGGCAGGTGGCGTCCAGCCAGTCCAGCCCCCGGTCGGTGGCGGCTGCGGGCACCGATTTGGGCACGCCGTGCGCGCTGAACACCACCGGCGCGCCATCGGGCACGTCGCTGACTTCTTTGACGAAGATCGCGCCTTTGGCTTTTAGGCCGTCCACCACATAGCGGTTGTGGACAATCTCATGCCGCACATAAACCGGCGCGCCATAGCGTTCCAGCGCGCGCTCGACGATCTCGATTGCGCGGTCCACCCCGGCGCAGAAGCCGCGCGGTGCGGCGACCAGAATTTTCAGCGGAGGCAGTGGCGGCAGTCCGGGGACTGGAAAGGGGGCGTTCATCTTGCGCCCTCTAGCGCTTTGCGGTCGGCCCGGCTAGGGACGCTGCACGCATTGCCAAGGATCGACTGCATGACCCCCTCCAAACGCCTGATCGCTGCCGTGCTGATCGCCCCAGTCCTGCTTTCGGGCTGCCGCACCACGGGCGATATCGTGGTTGATGAAGGCGTCGGGATCACTGCCGCGCGCAGCGCTTGCCCGGCAGTCGGCATTCCCGATTTCACCGGTGACGTCACCCTGTTCAGCACGCCCGGCAGCACCGATTCGCGCGCGATTGACGTGACGGCAGCGATGACCAACGTCCGTACCCAGTGCAACGATGCGGGTGAAAAGGTCTATGCCACCGCCAGTTTTGACGTGCAGGCCAGCCGCATGGATGCACGCGGCGCGCGGCAGGTGCAACTGCCCTATTTCGTCACGGTGCTGCGCGGCGGCCGTGCGGTGGTGGCCAAGCGGATCGGCACCGTCACGCTCAACTTCGCCGATGGCCAGCCGCGCGCGCAGGCCAGCGCACAGGTTGCCAGCTATATCGACCGCGCCGAAGCGACCCTGCCCGACGATATCCGCGCGCTGCTGACCCGCAAGCGCCGCTCGGGCGAAGCCGACGCCGCGGTTGATCCGCTCAGCCGCCCGGAAGTGAAGGCCGCCGTGACCCGCGCGACCTTTGAAATGCTGGTCGGCTTTCAGCTGGATCAGCAGCAGCTGACCTACAACGCCACGCGCTGATTGCGCCGGGCGTAACAGCCTGTGGTTTGATTCTTGACGCAAACCGGCTAACCGCGCCTGCATGTCCCAGACCACCACCCTGCACGCTGCCTTCGCCGCGCATATCGCCGCTGTTCTTGACGCTTTGGAAGCCGCCGGGACACTCCCGGCCGGGCTCAACCGCAGCGCCGTCGCGGTAGAGCCGCCGCGCGATCCCAGCCACGGCGACCTGTCCACCAATGCCGCGATGGTGCTGGCCAAACCGGCGGGGCTGAACCCGCGCGCGCTGGCCGAATTGCTGGTGGCGGAACTGACCAAGGTTTCGGGTGTGACCAGCGCGGACATCGCCGGGCCGGGCTTCATCAACCTGCGGCTGGGTGACGCGGTCTGGATCGAAGAACTGCGCGCGATTGCGGCGCTGGGTGCGGGCTATGGCCGCTCGGAGATGGGGCAGGGCGCGATGGTCAACGTCGAATATGTCTCCGCCAACCCGACCGGGCCGATGCACATGGGCCATTGCCGGGGCGCGGTGGTGGGCGATGCGCTGGCCAGTCTGCTGGAATTTGCCGGGCACAAAGTGACCCGCGAATACTATGTCAACGACGCCGGCGGACAAGTCGACGTGCTCGCCCGCTCGGTCCATCTGCGCTACTGCGAGGCCTTGGGCGAGGCGGTTGGCGAGGTGCCCGAAGGGCTTTATCCGGGTGACTACCTGATCCCGGTTGCGCAGGAACTCGCTGCCGAATTCGGGGATCGCTATGCCGCCGCGCCCGAGTCGGACTGGCTCGCGCTGTTCCGCGCCCGCGCGGTCGCCGCCATGCTGGTGATG
>JANORN010000151.1:0-3938 GCA_031415355.1 Novosphingobium sp.
AGCACGCGGGTCAGGTCTGCGCCTTGAACAGCGTCGAGTTCGGCAGGGCCGACTACGCTGATCGATTGGCCGACGTCCGAGATAAGCTGATCAGCGCCCGTGGCAGAGACGATGATCGAAGTTTCAGGCGTCTTGTAATCCGCGATCACAATGCAGTTTTCAGGATCGCTCTCGCATTGCGCCAATGCAGGCGATGCCAAAGCAACAGAACTCAGCAAAAACAGATATTTCATAAATAAACCTCACACCTTGAACGAATATCGTTCATGGCGAGGCGGCTCGCACGAAATCGCGAGTCCTCGGCTGCACCCGGTACACCCCGCCCGGCTGCGGAACGACCATCATGGGCAGGTCTCCTGGCTCCCGGATCAACGCTTGCCATCTACCTTCCCGGTTTGCACCAGTGGCTTGAGCGATGGCTCGCTCCCCGGTCACAGTTGCGGGGGCAGCGTGAGTATCGCACTCACTTCCCTCTTAGGTCCGGTTTCCCGGACAACCTATGACGTCGCACCGCCTATGTGCGCGGACAAATATTTTCGCAAGCGGGATACGCGAGGTGGCAGCTTTCTTAACCGCGTTAGGCTAACGCACTGGGCTGTCCCCCGGTGGCACGGCGCAAACTGCGGTGTGGAAATCGGGATGGAATGGGCCTACGCGCAGCGCGCGTGATCCGCAGAGAAGGCACCGATGAGCGACCATCTGACCATTCCCGATGAGCCGAAGCCGCGTGATTTTCACGCGCGGTTTTCGCGCAGGGGTGTGCGGCAGCTGGCGCAGCGGATGCGGCGGCGGCACACCGGGCGGCGCGCGCTGATCCTGCTCGCCGCCGTGGCGGTGCCAGCACTCGCCGCGCCGGGTGACTGGAGCGAGTTCGGGATTGGCGCGGCGGGTGAAGCGCAGGTTGAAGTGGTGCCGATGCCGTTTGAGCAGGCCGGTGACAGCTTCCCCGGATCGGCGTTCTACTACCTCGCGGCAGATACCCAGTCCTACATCGCCCCGCTGGAAACCGGGTCATACGCCGAAGGCATGGCCGTGCCGGGATCGATCACTGACACGCTCAACGGCCCGATTGCGCGCGCGATCCGGGTCGACAACAGCGGGATTGATCGCAGCCGGGCACAACAATGCCTGACCGCCGCGATCTACTACGAAGCCGCGAGCGAGGCGGACGATGGCCAACGCGCAGTGGCGCAGGTGGTGCTCAACCGGGTCGCGCACCCCAGCTATCCCAACACGGTCTGCGGCGTAGTCTATCAGGGCAGTGAGCGGACCACTGGTTGCCAGTTCAGCTTTACCTGCGACGGCGCGCTGGGCCGTGTGCCCAACCGGTTCTTCTGGATGCGCGCGGAAAGCGTCGCCCGTGCCGCGCTGTCGGGCTATGTCTATACCCCGGTCGGGCTCGCCACGCATTACCACACGATCCAGATCTATCCCTACTGGGCCCCCAGCCTGGCGCATATCACCACCATCGGCGCGCACCGGTTTTACAAGTTCAAGGGCCGCGCGGGTTCGTCTGATACCTTCCGCTTCGCCTATGGGGGAGGCGAGCCGATGGCTGCACCGCACGCGCGCAGCACCGCAGCGTCGGCTAGCCCGATTGACGCCGCACTTGATCCGCTGGCCTTGCAGCGCGCCTATGACGATGGGTTGAAAGCGGCGCAGTCGACGGCGGCCAGCGCGGTCGTGCCGACCAGCGCAGGTCTGGCCCCGGTGCGCAGCGCACCTGCTCCCACCTACTCGCAGGAACAGCTGAAGCGCGGTGGGGACAGGCCCTACAGCGGGGAAAAGCTGCCCGAAGCAACCGGAATCCAGCCTGAGTTCGAAAAGTCCGGCACCTGGATTGCCCAGCCGGGGGCCTGAGCCCTCGCTCCAATTCCTGTCAGTGCGAGCGGCGCGGCGGCAAAGGTTACCAGCGTGAAAACCATAGGCCCGAACGCTCCCTTAGGCGCTGGCGCGTAGACCGCGTTTGCAACCCAACAACAACGTCGCAGGCCCTTATGACCATTCGCTACAGCGCCGCCCTCCCCTCCGTGCGCAATTACGCTCCAAAGGGCGTAGGACGCTTGCCGGTCGTTCGCGCCGCCAATGACAATCCTCGTGATGTCCGCAATGATCCGGTGCTGTGCGCGGCCTTGCGGCATTTCGCCGGGCATGGGCTGGGCGCAGCGGCAGATGCCCGCAACCGGGCGCTGGCCGCTGCGCGCAAGGGTGATCAGGATGCCTACAGTTGGTGGCTGGGGGTCTGCGCCAAACTTGATCGGCGCATGGCCGGATCGCTGCGCGGCACGGCCATCACCAGCTGAGCAGCAGCACCCCCGAATCTCAAATTGCTATTGCGAACTATTATCAGAATTAGATTGACGCTACGGTCTTTTACCGGGTTGCAATCCCCTCTCCCCCCGCTATTGAAAATGGCATTCGACGGGCTGACGCTGCTCCTGCGGGATGGCGCACGTTGCCCAAATGCCAGACGCCAGTCCCGCGCTTTCGGAAGGATAACGTCGCATCATGGCCCGCAAAAAGATTGTCCTCATTGGTGCCGGCAATATCGGTGGCACCTTGGCCCACCTCGCCGCGCAGAAGGAATTGGGCGATATCGTCCTGTTCGACGTGGTCGAAGGCGTGCCGCAGGGCAAGGCGCTCGATCTGAGCCAGTGCGGCCCGGTCGAAGGCTTCGATGCCAAGATCACCGGCTCAAACGACTATGCGGACATCGCCGGAGCTGACGTAATCATCGTCACCGCCGGGATCGCGCGCAAGCCGGGGATGAGCCGCGACGATCTGCTCGGGATCAACCTCAAGGTGATGAAGGCGGTCGGCGAGGGGATCAAGAACAACGCCCCCGGCGCATTCGTGATCTGCATCACCAACCCGCTCGACGCGATGGTCTGGGCGCTGCGCGAATTCTCGGGTCTGCCACATCATATGGTGGTCGGCATGGCCGGCGTGCTCGACAGCGCACGCTTCAGCCACTTCATCGCCGATGAATTCCAGGTTTCGGTGCGCGACGTGAACACTTTCGTGCTCGGCGGCCACGGCGATACGATGGTCCCGGTGGTGCGCTATTCCACGGTCAACGGCATCCCGGTGCCCGACCTCGTCAAGATAGGGCTTAGCTCGCAAGACAAAATCGACGCCATCGTCAAGCGCACGCGGGGCGGCGGCGGCGAGATCGTCGCGCTGCTCGGCACCGGCTCGGCGTTCTACGCCCCCGCCGCCAGCGGCATCGCGATGGCCGAAGCCTATCTGGGTGACCAGAAGCGCATCTTGCCGTGCGCCGCGCATGTCGCGGGCCAGTATGGCCTCGACGGCTTGTATGTTGGCGTTCCGGTGATGATCGGCGCTGGCGGGGTGGAGAAGATCGTTGAGATCGAACTCGACGCCGAAGACAAGGCCGGGCTGCAAGTGAGCGTCGATGCGGTCAAGGAACTGCTGGTGGCGTGCAAGGCGATTGATGGCAGCTTGAACTAAACAACAGCCCGTCATCCCGGCGAAGGCCGGGACCCAGACCGAACAAGAACTCGACGCGAAGCGGCGTCATTTGTTTGGGACTGGGCACCGGCCTTCGCCGGTGTGACGATGAAGGAGAAGATGTTGGAGAAGGGCGGGTTCGTTTACATCATGGCGAGTGCACGCAACGGCACGCTATACATTGGTGTAACGAGCGACCTTCCCGGACGGATCTGGCAGCACAAGGAAGGCACGGCTGACGGATTTACGAAGAAGCATGGCTGCAAGATGCTGGTGTGGTTCGAGCAGTTTGGCGATATCGAACTCGCAATCCAGCGCGAAAAGCAGATGAAGGAATGGAAGCGGCTGTGGAAGCTGCGGGTGATCGAAGAGATGAACCCGGATTGGGACGAGTTGTACGAGGGTTTATTTTGAGGACTGGGCCCCGGCCTCCGCCGGGGTGACGCGAGTTTTTGAAAAATCCTGCC
>JANORN010000152.1:0-8162 GCA_031415355.1 Novosphingobium sp.
CCCAGGTCAAGCGCCCGATCACCGCGCTGCCCGCCACATGGGCGTGATATTCGCCCGCATCGCCGCCGCCATGCCGGGTAATTGTGACTTCGCTGTCCATTCCATCGGGCTCCCTGCTTGACGCGTTCCGCGCGCTTGCCCCATGCATCATGGCGATGCAGTTCCTATCAGACAATGCCGCCGCCGTTCACCCCGCCGTGTGGGACGCCATGCGCGCCGCCGATGCGGCAGACGCACCTTATGATGGCGACGTGCTAAGCCAGCGGCTGGACGCCGAGTTCTCCGCGCTGTTTGGCCGCGATTGCGCGGTGCTGTGGGTCGCCACGGGCACAGCGGCGAATTGTCTGGCGCTGGCGGCGATGGTTCCCCCGCACGGCGGGATTGTCTGCCACCGCGAGGCCCATATCGAAATGGATGAAGGCGGCGCTCCGGGGTTCTATACTCACGGGGCCAAGCTGCTGCTGGCCGACGGCGACGGCGCGAAGCTGACCCCGGCGACAATTGCCGCAGTGCTCGATCCGATTCGCGACGATGTGCATCAGGTGCAGGCCCACGCGATCTCGATCACCCAGGCCAGCGAATACGGGCGCAGCTATGGCCCGGATGAGGTGGCGGCGATTGCGTGTCTGGCGCAGGCGCGCGGGTTGAAGCTGCAGATGGACGGCGCGCGGTTTGCCAATGCAGCGGCGTTCCGGGGGGATAGCCCGGCAGACCTGACCGCTGGGGTCGATGCGTTGTCGTTCGGCTGCGTCAAGAACGGCGGGTTCGGGGCCGAGGCGCTGCTGTTCTTCGATACCGCCCTCGCCGACGTGGCGCGCTATCGCCGCAAACGCGCCGGGCAACTGCAATCGAAGGGCCGGTTCATGGCCGCGCAGTTGCTCGCCATGCTGCACGGCGACCTGTGGCTGGCCAATGCCCGCGCCGCCAATGCCGCCGCGCAGGAACTGGCTGCGGCGGCAACGGGACGCCTGCTGCACCCGGTTGAGGCGAACGAGTTGTTCCTGACGCTGTCTCCGCCCGAAGCAGCCACGCTGCGCGCGCAGGGGTTCTCGTTCTATGATTGGGGCAGCAATGCCGTACGGCTGGTCACGGCCTGGAACACCAATCCTGCCCACGTTGCTGCGCTCGCGCGTGCGATCAAAGCCTTATGAGCGCTTCCTCGGTTGTCACCCCGCGCTCGATTGGCGTGTTCATCCTACTCGCGCTGGTTTGGGGGTCGACCTGGCTGGTGATCAAGGATCAGATCAGCGTTGTTCCCGCTGCCTGGTCAGTCGTCTGGCGGTTCGGGCTGGCGACATTGGCGATGGTGGCGCTGGCATTGTGGCGCAAGGAGCGGCTGCGGCTGACCCGGCGCGAACAGGGGCTGGCCGCGCTGCTCGGCTTTGTGCAGTTCAGCCTCAATTTCCAGCTGATCTACGGCTCAGAACACTATCTGACCTCGGGCCTGGTCGCGGTGGTGTTTGCGTTGATGATCGTGCCCAATGCCTTGCTCGCGCGGATCGTGCTGGGCGCGCCGATCACCCGGCGGTTTGCGCTGGGATCAGTGATTGCGCTAGCGGGCATCGCGCTGTTGATGACCCACGAATACCGGATTGCCCCGCAGGTTGATGGGGTGACGGTAGGCGTGGCGCTGGTGATCGCCGCGATCCTGTCAGTGTCAGTCGGCAACCTGCTGCAAGCGACGCAGACTGCGCGGGCGGTGCCGGTGGTCTCGCTGGTCACCTGGGGCATGGGCTGGGGCACGCTGGCCAGCGCGATCTATGCCGCCATTGCAGTGGGCGTGCCGGTGATCGATCCGCGCCCGGCCTATCTGCTGGGCATTGCCTATCTGGCACTGGCCGGTTCGGCGCTAACCTTCCCGTTGTACTCGCAGCTGATCCGCGACTGGGGGCCGGGCAAGGCCGCTTATAACGGCGTGGCGGTGCCGGTGGTGGCGATGGCGCTGTCAACGGTGTTTGAAGGCTATCGCTGGACTACGCTGGCGATCGCGGGGGCGGCCTTGGCGATGATCGGGTTGCTGATCGCGCTATCGGGGCGGAAATAGGGGAGTACCGCGCATGTTGGCATCAATCGTGATCCTGCTGACCGCCGCTGCGCCGCCTGCGGCTGCGCCCGTGGCAGCCAAACCGCTGCCGCAACCGGTGGTACAGTGCGAGGCATTAGGGCCGAAGCGCCCCGGTTGCGTGGAGCCGCCGTTGATCGATTCGATCAGCATTTGGAGAGTCTGGGAACCCGCTGGCGTCAATGGTCAGGGGATCGTCCGCGCCCCGTCAATGATCCAGTCAGGCACTGAAACACTGCCGCTCGGTGGTTTCCCCAACGCACTGCGGGCAGGCGATTCGGGTGGCACCGCCGCTGCAACGCTGCGGTTGAGGATCGGTGCCGACGGTGCAATTGAAGATTGTCGTTCGACTAAGATCGAGATGTGGCTGATCAATCCCGGTGCCAGGAGGATCGACCTTGCTCCTGATGCCGCACTGGGCGCGGTCGCTTGCGAATTGACCCGGACCCAGCGCGAGTTCCGCCCGGCGCTTGATACGCAAGGCCGAAGGGTACCCGCCGAAGCCGAAACCATGGTGCGATTCATGCGTCAGCGCGGGGGCGACCTGATTGCGCCCGCGCCGCCGCCGCCCAGCCGGTGGCTGGGTCGCGCGCCGTATGATCGCTCCGGCGTTTGGCCGCCGCGCTCCAGCCTGATGGAACCCGTGCGGTTCACCCTGCCGAAGTTCAAAGACTTCCTGCCTGATCGCAAGCGCCTCCCGAAGCTGGCAATAGTTGGCGTGGTGCTGGATTTCGCCGCCGATGGCCGCGCGCTGAATTGTGAGGTCAAGTATCAGAGCGGCGATGACCGGCTGGATCGCGCAACTTGCGCGGCGCTGCTGTCTGTGCGGAATACGCCCACCCGCTGGCAAGTTCGCGAGCTTCCAGTGGAAGTAACTTGGTCCGGTGATAAGGCAAAGCTAAAGCTGCCGGTCGCGGCGGTAGCGCCGGGATTGACCAGCCCCATTGCGATGCCACCGGCGCAAATTCCAGCGGGGGATCTGCCCAAATATCCCGTGGTCATCCGGGTTCAAGTGGATGCCTATGGCAAACCGGCGTCCTGTGCGGTCGTCGGCCCAAGTTACATCGATGCCGTTGATGGAGCGAGTTGCCGGATCGCACTGGCACGCGGCGCTTACAGCTTTGGCACCGATGCGTTCGGTCGTCCGGCTGCGGGGGGAATGGACTTGCGCGCGGATTGGACCAAGGGCGTAATCAGCGGGTCTGGCGGGCCAAGCGGCTACTGACCGCGCAAGGCCGTCAGGCACGCCGCCAGCCCTTCGCGGTAAGTCGGATAACGCGGCTGCCAGCCGAGCACGCGCTTGGCCTTGCCGTTGGCAACGCGGCGGTTCTCGGCATAGAACGCGCGGGCCATTGGGCTGAGTTGTGCCTCATCTAGGGATTGCAACGGCGGCGGGTCCACCCCTAGTAATTCGCAGGCCGCTATGATCACCACATTCTGGCTGCTCGGCTGGTCGTCGGCCAGATTGTACGCGCCTGCTTCCGCGTTGAGCACCTTGGTGCAGCCTTGCACGATATCGTCCACGTGCACCCGGCTAAACACTTGATTTGAAACATCAATCATCCGCGCCGAGCCATCGCGCACGCGCTCCAGCGCGGACCGCCCCGGGCCATAGATGCCCGGCAAGCGCAGCACCCGCGCACCCCGATTCAGCCATTCCGCATCGGCCTCCGCCCGCGCAAACCGCCGTCCACCGCCGATTTGCGCGGTTTCATCAACCCAGGCCCCGCCGGTATCGCCATAGACCCCGGTCGAGGACAGATAGCCCAGCCACTTGCCCGCCAGCGCCGACCCGTATTGTTCCAGCACCGGATCGCCATCCGCGCCGGGTGGAACCGAGGACAACACATGGCCGCTATCAGCCAGCGCCACCCGCACATTGGCGTGATCGTCAAACCGCAGTGTTCCGGCGCTGCCGGTGGAAACAACCTCCCACCCCTGTATTTCCAGCGCCGCCGCCAGCCGCATGGCGGTATACCCCAGGCCAAAGATGAACATTCGTTTCACTCCCGTCTCATGCCGTTCGGGTCGAGCGAAGTCGAGACACTAGTGCGCAGCATCTCGACTTCGCGGCACAACCGCGAAGTTTATCCTGAGCGCATTTTTTTTTAAAATGCTGTCGAAGGGCTTGATGCGAACGGGTAAGGGTGAAGGATGAATATCCAAGCAGCAGTCACCGCCCCGCCCGTCATCCGCCGCGCGGACTATCGCCCGCCCACCTGGCTGGTGCCCGAAATCGCGCTCGACTTTGCGCTGGGGCTGGAGACGACCCGCGTAGTCGCCAGGCTGACGGTCGCGCGCAACCCGGCGGGAGATGACAGCAAGACGCTGCGCTTGAATGGTGATGGCCTGACTGCCGATGCGGTGACGGTCGATGGCCAGCCGGCGGGCGACTGGCGAATGAAGGGGGACGATCTGTTGATCGACCTGCCCGGCAGCGCGCATAGCGTCACGATCACCACCACGATCAACCCGGCCGCCAATACCCAGCTCATGGGGCTCTATGGCTCAAGCGGCATGCTCTGCACCCAGTGCGAATCCGAGGGCTTTCGGCGGATCACCTTCTTCCCCGACCGTCCGGATGTGCTCTCGGTCTATACGGTGCGGATGGTCGGGCCCAAGGCGCAGTTTCCGATCCTGCTGTCCAACGGCAACTGCACCGCCACGGGTGAGGAAGCGGATGGCAACCACTGGGCCGAGTGGCACGATCCCTGGCCCAAGCCCAGCTATCTGTTTGCGCTGGTCGCGGGCGATCTGGTGGCCAATTCCAGTAGCTTTAGCACCATGTCGGACCGCGTGGTCGCGCTGAACATCTGGGTCCGAGATGGCGATCAGGACCGCACGCAGCACGCCATGCAGGCGCTGAAAGACTCGCTCAAATGGGACGAGGAGACCTTTGGGCGCGAATATGATCTGGATCTGTTTAACATCGTCGCGGTCAGCGATTTCAACATGGGGGCGATGGAGAACAAGGGGCTGAACGTGTTCAACACGCGCTACATTCTGGCCGATCCCGAAACCGCGACCGATCTGGACTATGACGGGATCGAAGGCGTGGTCGCGCACGAGTACTTCCACAACTGGTCGGGCAACCGCGTCACCTGCCGCGACTGGTTCCAGCTTTCCTTAAAGGAAGGCTTTACCGTGCTGCGCGACCAGCTGTTCAGCCAGGATATGCGCAGCGCGGCGGTGAAGCGGATCGAGGACGTGCGGGTGCTGCGCGCGGCGCAGTTCCCGGAAGATTCGGGGCCGCTGGCGCACCCGATCCGGCCCGATTCGTTTCAGGAGATCAGCAACTTCTACACCGCGACGGTCTATAACAAGGGCGCCGAAGTGATCCGGATGATGCGGACCATCGCCGGGCCGGAACGGTTCCGCATCGGGACCGACCTGTACTTTGACCGCCACGACGGTCAGGCCGCGACCTGCGAGGATTTCATCACCGCAATCGAGGACGGGGCCGGGCTCGACCTGACGCAGTTCCGCCGCTGGTACAGCCAGGCCGGCACCCCGCAAGTCACCGCGCGGCTGGAACACAGCGGCGATGAAGCCGTGCTGACGCTGCGCCAGATGGTGCCGCCAACGCCCGGCCAGCCGGATAAGCTGCCGGTGCCAATCCCGCTGCGGATCGCGCTGTTTGACCGCGCGCAGGCCAGCCATGGCGGCGAACAGCTGGTCGTGCTGACCGAACTGCAAGCAGAATTCCGCTTCGCCGGGTTTACACAGCCCCCGGTGCTGTCAATCAATCGCGGCTTTTCCGCCCCAATCATCCTCGACGCCGAGCATTCCGCAGCAGACCTGATGTTTCTGGCCGCGCACGATGATGATCCGTTCGCGCGCTTTGAAGCGTTGCAGCAACTGGTGGTCCAGCACTTGGTCGCGGTCATCGGCGGCTTACCAACTGCAGCGCGCGACATGGCCCGCGCCGCCATCGGCCAGGCACTGGCGGCGGTGTTGGCCGACCCGGCGCTCGACGATCTGATGCGCGGCGAGTTGCTGATCCTGCCGGGCGAAGGCTATCTGGCGGAACAATTCGCCCAGGCCGATCCCGGCGCGATTCGGCGCGAGCGCGAGGGCTTGAAGGCCTGGCTGGGTCAGCACTTGACCGCCGGATTGACCGCACTGCACCAGCGCACCAGCGCGGTGCCGTACAGCCTGGACACTGCCGCACGCGGCGCGCGCAAGTGCAAGACCCAGGCGCTGGCCTATCTGGCGGCGGGGGTGCCCCAGCAAGCCGCAGCGCTGGCCGCCGCGCAGTATGATGCGGCGGACAATATGACCGACCGGCAAGGCGCGCTGATGGTGCTGTGCGGTCTGGATACCCCGTACCGCGCGGACAAGCTGGCGGACTTCCATGCACGCTTTGCCGGGAACGCGCTGGTGATTGACAAGTGGTTTGGCTTGCAGGCCGGATCGCTGCATCCCGCCGTGCTCGATCACGTCACGGCGCTGGCCAATCACCCCGATTTCACCTTGGCCAACCCCAACCGCGTGCGTGCGCTGTATATGGCGATGGCGGTCAATCCGGGGGCGTTCCATGCGCCGGACGGTGCGGGCTATCAGAAGATCGCCGACCTGATTTTGGCGCTCGACCCGGTCAACGCGCAGACAGCCGCACGGTTTGTGGCCCCGTTAGGCCGCTGGCGGCGAACCGAACCAGGGCGCGGCGCACTGATGCGCGCGGCGTTGGAACGGATCGCGGCGGCCCCGGGGCTGTCAAAGGATACCGCCGAGCAGGTGAGCAAAAGCCTTGGCTGAGCCGGTCACCGTCCACCGCGCCGCAGCGCTGGCCGGGGTGCCGCACGGCTTTCTGGGGCGGCGCGGCGGCGTTTCAACCGGGCTGAATGCCGGGCTTGGTGCGGGCGATGACGCAGCGGCAGTTTATGCGAATCGCGCCTTGGCGGTTCAGGCCGTGCTGCCCGGCGCAGCATTCGCCACGGTTTATCAGGTCCATTCGGCGGAGTGCGCGGTGGCTGTGACTCCGTGGCCTGATGCGGAGCGGCCCCATGCCGATGCGCTGGTCACGAACCGGCCGGGGCTGCTGCTCGGGATCGTCACGGCTGATTGTGCCCCGGTGCTGCTGGCCGATCCGGCAGCAGGCGTGATAGGCGCGGCCCACGCGGGCTGGAAGGGCGCACTGGGCGGCGTGACCGATGCGGTGATCGCGGCGATGGAGGCGCTGGGAGCCCAGCGTGGGCGGATCGCGGCGGCCATCGGCCCGTGCATCGCCCAGGCTAGCTATGAAGTGGATGCCGCGTTTCAAGACCGGTTCTGCGCTGATCATCACGGCAATGCGGTATTCTTTGCGCCGGGCCGCAGAGGCCACTTTCAGTTCGATCTGGAAGGCTATGTCGCGCTGCGGCTGGAAACCGCGCAGGTCGGCGCGGTTGAGCGCCTTCACTTGGATACCTACGTCGATCGAAACGGATTTTATTCCTACCGCCGCGCAACCCATGCGAATGCGCCGAACTATGGCCGCCAATTGTCAGTGATCGGCCTTGGTTGAGGCGATCCTCACCGGCTTGCAGCACGCGCATAACATGGTGCAAAAATCGGTGTTGGCAGCGCGGCGCTTCGCGGCTATGAGGCGCGCCAAGTCGGCATGCCGCCCGGATTTAAGGTCTAGGTCCGGCAGGTCGCTCAAGGGCTTGCTGGATGCAGGATTTGGGGTGGCATGTTCTTGCTGACAAGGGCGCTGCCCCGCCAGCAGACAAGGCGGCCGAACAGAAGCAGGAAACGGTCTAACATGGCAGACGATGCGGGCATCGCTACTCCGGAGCTGAACGGCACCGATGGGGTACGCCGTCGCGATTTTATCAACATTGCCGCGGTCAGCGCGGCGGGAGTGGGCGGCGCTGCCGCGCTTTACCCACTGATCAGCCAGATGTCCGCTTCAGCTGACGTGCTCGCGCAGAGCTCGACCGAAGTCGATCTCGCCGCGATTGAGCCAGGGCAAGCGATCAAGGCGGTGTTCCGCAAACAACCGGTATTCATCCGCAACCTGACGCCGCTGGAAATCACCGAAGCCAACAAGGTTGACGTGAACAAGTTGCGCGATGCGCAGACCCTGACCGAGCGGACCCAGGTCGGCCACGAAAAC
>JANORN010000153.1:0-5982 GCA_031415355.1 Novosphingobium sp.
GCGACGCCGGGGCTGAAGGTCGATCCAATCATCAGCCTGGCGGGCGAGCACGAGCTCAATCAGGTGTTTTTTGACAATGTTCGCGTGCCGGTGGCGAACCGCTTGGGCGCAGAGAACGATGGCTGGTCAGTCGCCAAGTACCTGCTGACGTTTGAGCGCGGCGGGCGTTATGCCCCCGGGCTGTTCGCGGCGCTGGCCCGGCTGGAAGCGGCAGCCGACGATGATCCGGTCCAGCGCGCGGCCTTGCAGCGCGAGGCGGTGACGCTGGCAGCGCTTGAAGCACTGGAGCTGAAAGCCGTCGCTGCGCAGACCGCTGGCGATGGGGCCAAGGCCGCGCTCTATGCCTCGGTGCTAAAGGTGCAGGGGACCGAAGCGGCGCAGCGGATCGATGTGCTGGCCTGCGAGATCGCCGGGGCCGAGGGCTGGGCCATGGCGGACGGCCAGAGTCCGGATCTGCTCGCCACCGCGCTGCCGCGCTACCTCAATGGCCGCGCGGCAACGATCTATGCCGGGTCGAACGAGATCCAGCGTGATCTGATCGCGCGCGCAGTGCTGGTTTAAGCCAGCGCGGCGTGGCGCGCCAGATGGTCGCGCTTTGCCCCCAAAGTTGCCGCAATCGCCAGCCCGCGCTTGAACTGCCCGCCCAGTGCAAGTTCCTCGGTCACGCCCATCCCACCGTGGAGCTGAACCGCGCCTTCGCCGACCACGCGGACCGCGTCGATGGTTTCGATCACAGCGGCGCTGACCGCGCGGCCCCAACCCTCCGATCCTTCGCTCAGTACGGCGCGCTCGGTCAAAGCCTCGGCTTTCAGCGCGGCCATCTGCATGTCGGCCAGCCGGTGGCGGAGCACTTGAAAGCTGGCGATCGGCACCCCGAACTGCTTGCGCTGCTGCAAATAGGCGGCGGTATCGGCCAGCATCCGCGCCATCAGCCCGGCGGCCTCGGCACACAGCGCGGCATGGCGCGCGTCCTGCGCCCAGGCCAGCGCGTCGGCTGCGGCGCTATCTGCGGCGAGCACTGAATCAGGCGTCAGGCCCGCGTCGATCTCAAGGTCTGCGGTCATGCTGCCGTCCATCATCGCGCGGTGACGGCACGACAGGCCGGGCGCATCGTCTTTGACTAACAGGCACCGGGCTTCGCCCGCCAGCACCAGCCAATCCGCCAGTGCAGCCCCAGCGACCAGCGGCACGGTGCCGCTGGTGCCAAACGCCAGCGCGATCCGCGCCTCACCGCTGGCGAGCGCGCTCAGCAGGCCGTGCCCAGGCATCAACCGGGCGAGCAGACTGGCTCCCAGATGGTGTGCCAGCCAGTCGGAGCCGGCCAGCGCCGGGCCCAGTTCGGCCATGATTGCCGCGCGCTCGATCGCGCCTCCGCCAACTCCGCCGTCCGCCTCGGGCACGCCGACCGCCATCAGCCCCAGTTCAGCGAGGCCGGTCCAGCCGGGCCGGGGATGATCAGTCAGGTAGCGCTGGAGCGACTGCTGCAACAGCGTCGCGGTCTCGGTCAGGGGAAGTTCAAAAGCCATCGCCGCACCTTGCCGCGTTCACAGCCGCCAGTCCACCGCCCCGCGTCCGTGGGCCTGCAGAAACGCGTTGGCCTGGCTGAAATGGCAGCAGCCCAGGAACCCGCGATGCGCGGAAAGCGGGCTGGGGTGCGGGGCGGTGAGGACGTGGTGGTGGCTGGCTATCAGTTCGGGCACGCTGGCGGCCTTCTTTTGCGCATGGCTGCCCCACAGCAAGAAGACGCACGGTTCAGCCTTGGCCGCGACCGCCGCAACCACCGCGTCGGTCAGGACTTCCCAACCCCGACCCTGGTGCGCGGCGGGCTGGCCGTCCTCCACCGTCAGCACGGCATTGAGCAGCAGCACGCCGTGCTGTGCCCACCGGCTGAGATTGCCCGACGCGGCGCGCGGCAGGCCCAGGTCGCTGGCCAGCTCCTGAAAGATATTGCGCAGGCTGGGGGGAACACGCACGCCGTCTGGCACCGAAAAGCTGAGGCCGTGCGCTTGGCCGGGGCCGTGGTAGGGATCTTGCCCCAGAATCACCACCTTGACCGCCGCCAGCGGGGTCAGCGCCAGCGCCGCCAGCCGCATGCCGCGCGGGGGATAGATCGTCTTACCCGCCGCTTCCTCCGCCGCGAGGAACGCCTCCAGCGCGCGCGCTTTGGGCGGGGTGAGGACTGGGTTCAGTGCGGCGCGCCAGCTTTCGGGGATCGGATCGGTAGGTGTCATGACGCAAACCTAGCGAGTGGCAAAGAAGAAGTGAAATCTCGATACACGCAAAGGCGCGCAGGTGCGAAGGTGCCGGGCAACCGCCGAAGCCGCTTCACTTGCGCGTGAGTGTGTTGAAGACAAAGGCTCCGGGGCGAGGGGTGCCTGCGGCTCATTGCAACAGCTTCGCGCCTTTGCGGCTTTGCGTGATTCAAACCAATCCAATCCCTTCCCCTTGCGCCAAAACCGGCCTAAGTACCCTACCTATATGACTGTCCATTTCCACGAAGAAGACCTGCCCGCAGGAGTGCTCGCGCCAGGCCCCGTTGCGGTTGATACCGAAACGATGGGTCTGCTGACCCCGCGCGACCGGCTCTGCCTTGTGCAGATTTCGGACGGTAAGGGCGATGAGCATCTCGTGCGGTTCAGTCCCGGTTCGGCCTTTGCGGCGCCCAATCTGAAAGCCGTGCTGGCCGATCCCGCCCGCGTGAAACTGTATCATTTTGCGCGGTTCGATCTCGCCGCGATCGAGCACTATCTCGGCGTGGTCGCCGCGCCCGTGTTCTGCACCAAGATCGCGAGCAAGCTGGTCCGCACCTATACCGACCGGCACGGGCTGAAGGACTTGGTCCGCGAGTTGCTGGGCAAGGACATTTCCAAGCAGCAGCAATCAAGCGACTGGGGCGGCCCGGTCTTGAGCGATGCGCAGCAGGAATATGCCGCCTCTGACGTGCGCTATCTGCATGCGATGCACACCATTCTGATCGAGCGGCTGGCGCGCGAACAGCGCACCGAAATGGCGCAGGCCGCGTTTGACTATCTGCCGCACCGCGCGCGGCTCGATCTGGCTGGCTGGGCCGAAAAAGACATCTTCAGCCACGAGTCATGAGCAGCAGCGCATAACCCGCCAAGATGACTCACGCCGCCGATCAGGTCCGCGACAAGCGCCGCCACTGGGCCGCCCCCGGCGGGGCGCATGACCGGCTGATTCGCGTGCTCGCGGTACTGCTGCCCGGCGCGATCGGGGTGGTGACGGCGGTGATGGTGCTCGCCCCGCTCAGCCCGCGCGGTGAAATCAGCTTTCTGCTGGATCGCAACAAAGTGGAAACGGTGGACCAGCGCCTGCGGGTGCTGCAAGCTGCCTATCGCGGCGAAGACAATCGCGGGCGGCCATTCATGGTCAGCGCAGGCAGCGCCAGCCAGGCCAGCGCCAAGGTCCCGGTGGTCAACATGACTGACCTGGCGGCACGAATCGAGTTGAGCGAAGGCCCGGCGCAGCTGATCGCACCCGACGGCGCCTATGATTATGCCGCCGAAACAGTGCGCGCCTCCGGCCCGGTGACCTTTACCGCCGCCGATGGCTATCGGATCACGACCAGCGCGATTTCGATCGACCTCAACTCCCGGCGGATGATCGGTGCGGGCGGGGTCAGCGGCGCGGTTCCGGCTGGCACTTTCAGCGCCGACCGGATAATCGCCGATTTGAGTGAGCGCGTGGTCACACTCGATGGAAACGCCCGGTTGCAGATGCAGCCCGGCAAGCTAAGGATGCCGTGATGGCAAGCAAATCCCTTTCAAATCTGGCGCTGCGTTCGCTGACCGGCGGCTTTGCGCTGGGGGCGGCGGCCTTTGGCGTGATGAGCATGCCGCAGGCGCAGGCGATTGGCGGGCACAACAGCGATGCCCCGGTCAATTTTGCGGCGGACCGGATCGAATTGCAGGACAAGCAGGACCGGGTCGTGCTGTCTGGCAATGTCGATATCAAGCAGGCCGGGCTGCAATTGCGCGCCGGGCGCACCACCATGGCTTACAGCGATGCCGGCGCGCTCAAGCTGCACCGGATCGATGCGACCGGCGGGGTGGCGGTGACCCGCGGCAGCGAAAGCGCGCGCGGTGACGTGGCAATCTACGATTTTGACCGCCGGGTGATTACCATGGTCGGCGGCGTGCAGCTCCGGCGCGGATCGGACCGGCTCAGCGGCGGGCGGCTGGTGATTGATCTGGACAGCGGTGTTTCCAGCCTGGATGGCCGCGCGGGTGGCGGTTCATCGGCAGCCGGCGCGCCGGTCAGCTCTGGCGCAGCGGGCGGGCGGGTGACCGGCACGTTCTCGGTTCCTGACCGGAACTGAGCGACCGGTCTTTTACGGCTGCGCAGTGGGGACCGGAATATCAGCCGAATTGGGGTTCGCTGCGTCTGCTGATGCGTCCGGCTCGCCGCCGAGGGCGCCGGATAAGACAGACCCGGCTTCGGCAATTGTCTCGCCCGGATCGGGTTCGGTGAACGCGTCTTCCAGCTCTGCATCCGAACTGAATCCGCCAGCGGCATTGGCGCGCGCGGGCTGAACGACTGGGTGAACCACGGCAGCTGCGGGCGCAGCAACCTCCTCCACCGCTGCTTCACGCGGCTTGAACCGGTCAAAATAGCGGTGCTCGCCCTCGTCTGAAACGAACGCACCCGCCAGGATGGCAACCCCGGCGACGAAGGCCATCGCCACTCTCCATTCGCGAAACAATGATCCTGACATGGCCAGCGGCTCCTTTTCAGTCCTTGTCCCAGGGGGATTTGTTCGCGGTTTGCGCCGCTGACGCCTTGGCCAGATTGTCCTCGCGCAACTTTTCTGCGCCCGGCACAGAACAATAGGCCAGCGAGAGAATCCCCGCTGACCACCACAGCGCTCTCCAGCGGCTGGCAAATACAGTGGTTATACGCGGTCCGAACATGACCGACAGGATAGCGGGGCCTGGTTAAAGAACTTTAGCCTTCGTCAGCCAGTCGTTTTAATTCATACAGCAGATCCAGCGCGTCACGCGGGGACAGCGCATCCACGTCCAGCCCGCCCAGCCGTTCGCGCAAGGCATCGCGCAGCTCTTCTGCCGAATCGAGCGCGGCGGCGAACAGCGGCAGGTCGCCCAGCCCCGCCGCGAGGCCCCCGGTCTGCGCGCGGCCCTGTTCCAGCTTGTCGAGCACCGCTTTCGCCCGCGCGACGACCGGCGCGGGGACCCCGGCGAGCTTGGCCACAGCGAGCCCGTAGGAGCGATCCGCCGGGCCGTCTGCCACCTCGTGCAGCAGCACCAGCTCGCCCTGCCATTCGCGCGCGCGCACATGGTGCAAGCTCAGCGCTTCACAGCTGTCCGCCAACCGCGCCAGCTCGTGATAATGGGTGGCGAACAGGCAGCGGCACTGGTTGACCCCGTGGACCGCCTCCGCCACCGCCCAGGCCAGCGCGAGGCCATCATAGGTCGAGGTCCCGCGCCCGACTTCGTCCAGGATCACAAAGCTGCGCGGCGTCGCCTGCGCCAGGATTGCGGCGGTCTCGACCATTTCGACCATGAAAGTTGAGCGTCCGCGCGCGAGGTTATCCGCCGCGCCGACCCGGCTGAACAACCGGTCAACCAAGCCGATCGTGGCGCGGCTGGCGGGCACGAACCCGCCCGCCTGTGCCAGCAGCACGATCAGCGCGTTCTGGCGCAGGAAGGTGCTTTTGCCGCCCATGTTCGGCCCGCCGACCAGCCACAGCCGGTTATCGGGCGCCAGCGTGCAATCGTTGGCGACAAAGCGCGCGCTGCCCTTGCCATTGGGGCCGGCCAGCGCGGCTTCAACCACTGGGTGCCGCCCACCGGCAATATCCAGCACGGCGTCAGCCGCGATAACGGGCAGGCACCAGCCACTTTCCGCCGCGCGTTCTGCCTGGCCCGCTGCAACATCGATCCGCGCGAGCGCTTCGGCGGTGGCGGCGATAGCCTGCCGCGCGGCCACGGCGGCGGCGATCAG
>JANORN010000154.1:0-12171 GCA_031415355.1 Novosphingobium sp.
CATCACGCGTTCGAGTTCGCGCTGCTTGTTCGGCGGAAGATGTTCGAGATCGGTGCGCATTCTACGCGTCTCTAGCAAGGTATTGAGATGCTTGCACCCTGCTCGGCACGCCCGAACAATTACGCCCGGAACTGCGCAAAATTTCCGTTCGGATGCGCAGTTCAATCATCTGGAAACAACCGAACCTGAACTTGCAGCTGATGGCTTCCGGAAGCTGCCTTCAAGGATTTTTGCGCCCGACCTGAGCTGATCGAGATAGTCCGACCAGTGCTCCATCATCTTGACGCGCTCGTCCCAATGTTCGCCACGCGCATAAGCGCGGCGAACTCCGTCCGTCTCGGCATGGCCGAGCTGGCGTTCGATCGCGTCCGGGTTCCAGCAGCCATGCTCATTCAGAAGTGAACTCGCCAGCGCGCGGAAGCCGTGAGCGGTCATGGTTTTCTGATCAAATCCCATACGTCGCAACGCAAGGTTGATGGTGTTTTCGCACATCGGACGATCCCGCTTCCCCTGCGCAGGAAACAGATAGCGGCGGTAGCCGCTGATCTCGCGCAAATCGTCCAGTATCGCGACGACCTGCCGTGTCAGCGGCACGCGGTGAGCGACCCGCATCTTCGTCTTCTCGGCGGGAATCGTCCAAACCATCTTGATTAAGTCGAATTCGCTCCATTCGGCATGGCGCAATTCTCCGGGCCGGACAAAGACATGCGGTGCCAGGCGGAGCGCGGCGTGGGTGATCGGATATCCCGAGTAAGCGTCGATTGCGCGCAGCAGCACCCCGGCCTCCGGCGCGGTCGTGATCGCTGCGCGGTGGGTGACTTTGGGTACGATTAATGCGCCGCGCAGATCGGCGGATACGTCCCGCTCCGCGCGTCCCGTTGCGATGGCGTAGCGGAATACCTGACCGCAGGTGCTGCGCAGGCGCCGCGCAGTTTCGTAGTGACCGCGTTTTTCGACTGTGCGCAGAGCTGCAAGCAGCTCGGGAGCCTTGATCTCAGAAATCTTGCGATCACCGATAATCGGATAGGCGAAGTCGAGCAGCCAGCGCAGTTTGCCCATCGTAACTTTGGCGCGCCCTTCCCGCTCGGCCTTGTGCAGCCATTCTTCTGCGACAGCGCGAAAGGTGTTAGCATTGGCCAATGGACCGGTGATCTTGTCGATCCTCCGCCTGGCCGCAGGACTCTGGCCTTCCGCGATCTGCTTCTTGATCTCCGACCGCTTTGCGCGCGCTTCGGCAAGTGAGACGGTCGGATAGACCCCCAGGGCAATCGTGCTCCGCTTTCTCGCGAACTGATAATCCATCCGCCAGTATCGGTGGCCTGTATTTTTGACGAGCAGATAGAGCCCGCCCCCATCGGTCAGCTTGTATGCCTTGTCGCGCGGGCCTGCTTTTCGCACGGCCATATCGGAGAGCATGGCGGTACCTCGTGTCTAAAAAGTACCGTGAAAAGTACCGCAAAGTACCGTAGATTGCAAGGGATTTCGGCGGACGCAGGAGGACGTTGGATGCCCTATAACCCGCTGATTTTTGGGACTTCTCCGGACAATTCTGGATTTGCCCGGAGAGTGAAATGGTGCCCAGAAGAGGACTCGAACCTCCACGTCCTTGCGAACGCCAGCACCTGAAGCTGGTGCGTCTACCAATTCCGCCATCTGGGCACGGTGCACCGGGTAGGAGCGCTCGGTGCGGGGTAGGAGGGGGCAACTAGGGGGGGGATCGGGGCTTGTCAACGTTGGCGTTGCGGCGGGGCAAGAATTGTCGGCGGGGCGGCCGTTGGAGCAGTTGCACGCGGCGGGGCTTGGGTGCAAGGGAAGCCCAGCAAGTGCCCGGTTACGGCACCGAACGTGAGGTATTGCATGACGAGCAACCCAGCAGAACGCGCCCTCGACGGCAAAGTAATCGTGCTGCTGGGCGGCAGCGGGTTTGTGGGCCGGCACCTGGCGCAGCAGCTGCTGGCGCAGGGTGCGCGGTTGCGGATCGCCAGCCGCAATCCGCAGCGGGCCTATCGGTTGAAGCCGTTGGGCAATCTGGGCCAAGTCCAGTTTGTGCGCTGCGATATCACCAATGCCGAGAGCGTGGCGCGCGCGCTGAGCGGGGCTGATGCGCTGGTCAATCTGGTCGGGATCTTCGCGGGCGAGCTGGACGCGGTCCAGGGTTCGGGCCTGGGCAAGGTTGCGGCGGCGGCACGCACGGCAGGGCTTTCCGCCCTGATCCATGTTTCAGCCAACGGGGCCGATGCAGACAGCGCATCAGCCTATGGCCGCAGCAAGGCCGCTGGCGAAGCCGCGATCCTGGCAGGATTTCCTGGCGCGACGATCCTGCGGCCATCGGTGCTGTTTGGCCCGGACGATCAGTTCCTCAACCTGTTTGCTAAGCTAATCGCGCTGCTGCCAGTGGTGCCGGTGTTCGGCCCGGACAAGCGCTTGCAACCGCTGTTCGTGGACGATGCCGCGCTGGCGATTGCTACCGCGCTCGCCGATCCTGCACGCCATGGCGGCAAGGTTTACGAACTGGGTGGTCCAGAGGCTTTGTCGATGCTGGAACTGCACCAGCGGATCGCTGCGGCGCAAGGGCGCAAGGGCCGGTTCGTGCCGCTGCCCGACGCGGCGTCAGCAGCGTTTGCGACGGCGACCGGCTGGCTGCCGTTTGCGCCGCTCAGCCGCGATCAATGGCGAATGCTGGCAGCGGGCAATGTGCTGCCGGGCGAACATCCGGGGATTGCCGCGCTGGGCGTAGTGCCCCGTCCGCTGGCGCTGTTCCTGGACCGGTGGATGGTGCAGTACCGCACCCATGGCCGGTTTGGCCAAGCCACTGCCCCGTAACGCTCAGGCGTTGGGATCGGCGTAGTGGCTGGGCGGCTGGATTACTTCCATCCGTTCGGCCAGCAGGGGGCGAAAGCTGGGGCGGCTTTTGAACACCGCGTACCAGCCTTGCGCCTGTTCGTGCCCGGTCCAGTCGAGCCCGCCAAGATAGTCCGCAACCGAGATCTGCGCGGCGGCGGCCAAATCGGCCAGGCTCATCGTTGCCCCCGCCAGCCAGGGCCGGTGATCGATCAGATGGTCGATGTAATAAAGGTGTTCGTGCGCCAGCTTCATCGCTTCGCGCAGCACGCCGGAATCGGGCGATTGGCGATAGACCAGCCGCTTCTTCATCCGTTCGTGCAGCAGCGGGGCGGTGACATCGCCATATAAGTTTTCATCGAACAGCGCAACCAGACGGCGGATTTCGGCGCGGCCGACCGCAGTGCCGTTGATCATCGGCTGGCGATCAACGGTCTCTTCGAAGTATTCGCAGATCGCACGGCTATCGAGCAGGGTCATGCCCCGTTCGGCGTCGTGGAGCACGGGGGTGCGCCCGGCCGGGTTTAGCGCGAGGAAATCATCGCGCCCTTCCCACGGATTCTCACGCCACAATTCATAGGCCACCCCCTTCTCGCTGAGCAGGAGGCGCACCTTCCGGCTGAAGGGGCAGAGCGGGAACTGATGGAGCTGCCACATAGCCGACCCCCTTGCCCCAGCCGGGCAGGCCGCGTCCACCCACTGGCGGACAGGCGCGGAGCTTTTTCAGGTGGAAAACGTGCTTTAGCGGCCTAATCGCGGCGGCGGCGATCACGGCGCATGGCTTCGCCCATGCTGCCTTCCAGGCGCTTGCCCATGGCTTCGAGCTGGGGCAGCATCGTTTCCATTTCGCCCGCCATGGTGCCCATCATGCCCATCATCATCGGCAGCTGGTCCGCCAGCTCGCCCGGCATCCGCCGCGCGTCAGGCCCGGCCAGATCGGCCAGCGTGGCATCGGCGCGCACATCGCGACCGCCGCCAGGCAACCCGGCCCGGTCCAACGCCTTCAAAAACGGCGCGACTTTCATGTCGAGCAGAGCGGTGCCCAGCGCTTCGAGCGCCCCCGCCATGGCGTCCTGCCGCGCCGGATCGTTGAGTTCGGCAATGACTTTGCCCAGCCCTTGGTCTTTGGCCACGGCCTGAACCGGCATAGTGATTACCGCAGCGACAAGGGCAGACCCGGCAAGACGACGCAGCAACATGGCGAAGACTCCTGAAACCCCCGAACGCTCGGGACGGCGCGCATTAAAGGCCAATGGCTTACGCGCGGCTGAATGAGCGTTTGCGCTTGCGAACGTGATGAAATTGGGTTGATCCAACCGGCTGAAAAGGGCTCCACGATTTCAACTCAGGAATCGGGCGCCAGGGTGACAGTGTCACCCATATGAGAGTCTGATTATCTATGTTTTACAATGATTTGAGTTCAAAAATTTGGGTGACACATTGCAAGAAAAAATGAAGTTTGTCGCGCGCAGCCGATCGTCAAGCGATGTGCTTAGCAGGCCGCGCTGATGTAGGAAAACCGGACCGCAGCAGGCGCTAAAAGCTGCCCTTGACCTGGAATCGGAAGATCGGCCCGATCAAGCGGTCGCGGTCTTCCTTGAACAACAGCGGCGATGAATTGCGCGGCCCGGCGAAGACAAACCGCTCCCATCTGCTCCGCGAATTCAGCCAGTTTGACAGCCGCGCGCTGACCGTCAGGCCGAAGACGTCCTTGTGCTCGATGAACATGCTGGCCCAGGTCGGACCTTCGAACTGCGTGCCATATTCGGTCTGGCGAAAGCTGGGTTGGTTGCCATAGTTTTCTGCGCTTACCCCCCAGGCCCATGGCGTGCCGGGCACGTCATGGCGCAGCGACAGTTCGATGATCCGGCTGTTGAATCCGGAATATTGCCGGGTTTCGCCGGTGAACGGGTCGGTCAGCCGCGATCCCTGCAACAGCACACGCACATCCAGCTTCGCCCCGCGCCAGCCGATCGGATCAAATTGCAGGGTGGTGGTCCAGTCAATCGCCCCAGCCCGCGCGCTGGGCACATTGCCGGTCGATTCCCCGCCGCCGGGCAAAGGCACGACCGTGACATAGTCCTGCACATCGCGCGCGATCAGCCGCAGCTTGGTGCTGCCCCAGCGCCCCAATGAGCGGTTGGCTTCAAGCTCCGCCGACCAGTCTTGCTGCGGCACCAGCGCGGCATTGCCGGAGTTTTCGGTTTCATCGCCAATGAAGCGTCGCCCCAGAAACTCATACAGCGAAAGCTGCAAGACGCGCCGCATCAATTTGACTGAAACATCAAACCGGGCCGACGCCTTCCAGGCCAAAGACAGCGAGCCCTTGGGCCGAAAGAAGCTGCGCGCCTGACCAGTCAGACTGCCTTGCGAGATTGTTGAATGTTCGGCCGCGGCCACCAGTTGCAAAGTTAGCCGCGGGGTGAGCACGCGGCTGTAGCTGAGGCTGCCGTCATAGCGGTCCTCTGCAACGCCGCCAGTGCCAGGCGCGAACGGATCGATTGCAAACGATCCATCGGGCAGCAGCGCGCCGACCGTTGCGTTAACCGAAACCCGGTTGAACGCCCCCTCCCCGGCCAATTGCCAATCACCGCCCAGCATCTTCCAGTTGAATTCGCTGCGCAGCACGCTTTCCCCCAGGGCACTGTCCGCGCGGTAGATGTCGCCGCTGGGCGGGGTGCCATCGGCGAGTGTGGTGACGGCGTTCTGGCTGTAATCCTCGCCGCGCCAGCGCCGCAACCCGATCAGTTTGAGCTGGCCGCCCAGCGCGCGAAACGCGATGTCACCGCTCAAATCATAGCCACGCTCGGCCTGGTCCTCCCCGATCAGGCGAACCCGGTCGACCCCGCCTGGCCGGATCCGGTTGCTGGTCTCGCGGTAATCATATCGGCCAAATGAGCCCGATGCATTAAGGTTTGCAACGGTCGCTCCGGGCAAATCCAGCCCTACCCGCGCGCTGATTGAAGGGCCGTTGTATTTGCTCCGCCAGATGTCATCGCGCTGCTCGATCAGTGAGCCGTCGGCGCGGGTAATCAGGGTTGGGCCGCCCGCGCTGCCCCGATTACCGTTCATCCGCACCGCGACCGAATAGTCCGCAATGCCGTGTTTGCCGCTGAGCGAAACCTCGGTTCGCGTTAGCAGCGGATCAGCGTAGTGCGCCCGGAATTCAGGCGTCCAGACGAACTGCCCTTTCATTCCGGCCTGCCGGATCACGATATTCGCAACTTGCCCCGACAAGCCTGGAATATCGAGCGTTGCACCATCGAGCACTTCGATCCGCATTACAGCGCTGGCGGGGATGCGCGACAGTTGGGCTCCGAAATCTTCTGATTTGTTGGTGGGCCGCGCGCCATTGATCAGGATATTGCCAGTTGCCGCACCAATACCGCGATTTTCTTCGTTGTCGCGGACGTTGAATCCCGGGATATGGCTGACCATGTCCCAGGCATTGCGGGGGGCGAAGCGGGCGAAAAAATCGGGTTGGTAGGTCTGGCGATCAAGCACCGCTGCACCTGGCAACGCAGTTTCGGTGGCTACTGCTGCGGGAGCTGCGCTGGCGGCATCCTGCGCGGCGGCGGGCGCGGCGAGGGCACTACTAAACGGCGCGGTAAAGCCCAACAAAGCTGGCAACAATGCCTTGCGCATCTTGTCCTCACCCATCCCGCCCGTTCGCTCCGCCGACTGCTTTAGCCGACTAATACGCTAGCGCTAGAACCGGCTCGACCAACCGGGCATGGTGCCCGATCAATGTTGCTGTCACACGGCGAAGGCCTGATTGCGACCGATCAACGACGCGGTGGGACCGTCAGATCGAGTATGCTGAGGCACGGGGTCATAATCGCCTTGAACCTGGCCGCCGGATCGGCGGCCGCGGATACTTCGGACTTTATCTTGGCCACCTCAGCATGCAACCGCAGCTGCACCGCAGGCCGGCCCAACTGCTCCACATCCATCAACCGTGCGGCGGTCTGGACGAAGAACTCGCGGCCGCGCTGGTTCAAGGGCGGATAGTCGGTACGGGTCGAGCCCGCGCCGCTGGCCTGCTCTTGCGCGACGATGCCGAAGGCGGCGGAACAGCGTAGCGCGGTGTCGAGATCGACCACGCTTGGCTGCGCAGCGGCAACGTGAGGAACAGCGATAGCGGCAAAGCCCACCAGCAGCACTTGCGATAGTTTGATCATCCCGCCGATCTAGCCGCCCGATCCTGAACGTCCTACGACGAAGTTCGCAGTGCGCGCGTTGCGATTGACGCGGGCGGCATGGCCGCTAACACGTAGCACTTCGCAACTGAAAGAGGAGAGCGTCAGTGTACAGCCACAACATGGTCGGCAGCAACGATATTGCCAAAAGCAAGCAGTTCTATGACGCACTGTTCACCGCCACTGGCGGCAAGCCAGGCGTGCAGGACGACAAGGGCCGGTTGATCTATATGCACAACGGCGGCTTGTTCCTGGTTGGCCAGCCGATCGATGGCGAACCGGCGAGCATTGGCAACGGCTCGACCGTCGGTTTTGCGATGGAAACGCCCGAGCAGGCCGACGCCTGGCATGCCGCCGGGATCGCCAACGGCGGCACTGCCATCGAGGACGCGCCGGGCGTGCGCGAAGCTGCATTCGGCAAGCTCTATCTCGCCTATCTGCGCGATCCGGATGGCAACAAGCTGTGCGCACTCAAACGGATGTGACGCCGGACACCGTCCTTGAATTGACTGCCGAAGGCACCCAGCGCGCGGTTGCGCGCCGCTGGGTGCCCGAAGCGGCCGTCGCACTGGAATACAACGGCCTGTCCTATGCGGTGATGATGGCCAGCCCACAGGATCTGGAAGATTTCGCGGTTGGCTTTGCGCTGACCGAAGGGCTGGCCAGCGATTTCGCCTGCATCGGTGAAATCAGTAGCAGCCAGGTCGCGGCAGGCTGGATTATCCGCGCGGCGCTCAGCGGTGCGGGTATCGACAAGCTGACCGAACGCGTCCGCACCCGTGTGGCCGAATCGAGCTGCGGCCTCTGCGGGATCGAGAACCTGGCAGAGCTTGCCCGGCCATTGCCGCCGGTAGCGGGGCATCCCCGGCAGGAACCGAGCGCGATCTTTGCGGCGCTGCACGGCTTGCCGCCCTTGCAGCCGCTGGCCCGCGCAACCGGCGCGGCGCATGCGGCAGCCTGGTGTTCACCCACCGGCGCGATTGCCTGCCTGCGCGAGGATGTTGGGCGGCACAATGCGCTGGACAAGCTGGTCGGAGCCATGGCCCGCGCCGGGCAGTCCCTCGACCAAGGGTTTGTGCTTTCGACCGCGCGGTGCAGCTATGAGATTGTCGAAAAAGCGGTGCGCGCCGGGGCGACCACGCTGGTCTGCATTTCCCTGCCCACCAGTCTGGCGGTCGAGCGCGCGGGCGCGGCGGGGCTTAGTCTGTGGGCACTGGCGCGTGACGATTCAGTGTTGCTGGTGAACGACGCTTCAGCGTGACAGCAGCAGCACCGCATGCTCCGCGCGCCAGCTGGCACCACTGCCGCTGATCACCCGGTCACCCGACAGGAACCACGACCCCTCCACCACCAGCCCGCGCGCGGCGACCAGTTCGCGGAAGTCCCTGACGGTCACGTGGTGGATATTGGGCGTTTCATACCACGCTACCGGCAACAGCCGCGTCACCGGCATCCGCCCGTGCCACAGCAAGCTCGCCCGCACGCGCCAGTGGCCGAAGTTGGGGAAACTGACAAAGGCCTTGCGCCCCACCCGCAGCAGTTCTTCCAGCACCAGATCGGGGCGCTTGGTGGTTTGCAGCGTCTGCGACAGGATCGCATAGTCAAACGCGGCATCGGGGTAGCCTGCCAGATCGGTGTCCGCATCGCCCTGCATCACCGACAGCCCGCGCGCGACGCAAGCCGCGACATTGTGCGGATCAAGCTCCAGCCCGCGTGCATCGACCTGCTTGCTGGTCCGCAAGGCCGCGAGCAGCGCGCCATCGCCGCAGCCGACGTCCAGCACCCGCGTGCCGGGATCGATATTTGTCGCGATCACCGCGAGGTCTGGGCGCAGCGCCGTCATTGATTCAAAAACCCCGCGATGACCTGATCGAGCGCGGGGACATCAAGCAGGAAGCTGTCGTGGCCATAGGGAGCAGACAGCTCGACAAAGCTGACCGGCGCGCCTCCGGCGTTCAGCGCGTGGGCAATGCTGCGGCTTTCGGCGGTGGGGTAGAGCCAGTCAGTGTCAAAGCTGATCAGGCAGAACCGCGCGCGCGAACTGGCAAAGGCCGCTGCGAGCCGCCCGCCGCTTTCCTCAGCCAGGTCAAAATAATCCATTGCCCGCGTGATGTAGAGGTACGAGTTCGCATCGAACCGGTCGGTAAAGCTGAGGCCCTGATGGCGCAGATAACTCTCCACCTGAAAGTCAGCATCGAACCCGAAGGTCTTGCTATCGCGGTCCTGCAACCGCCGCCCGAACTTTTCGTGCATCCCGGCTTCGGACAGATAAGTGATATGCGCCGCCATCCGCGCCACCGCGAGGCCGTTCTCCGGGCCCTTGCCGCGCCCGTAATAGTCACCGCCGTACCACTTTGGATCGGCCATGATCGCTTGCCGCCCGACCTCGTGGAAAGCGATGTTCTGCGCCGAATGGCGCGCAGTGCTGGCAATCACCAGCGCCGCCTTGGTCCGCTCCGGCCAGTTTGCCGCGAACGACAGCGCCTGCATCCCGCCCATCGATCCGCCGATCACTGCATGGCACTGCGCGATGCCCAGCGCATCAAGCAGCGCAATCTGGCAGCGCACCATGTCGCGGATCGTGATCACCGGAAACCGCATCGCCCAAGGCTGTCCGTCTTCAGCCAGGGTGGCCGGGCCGGTGGTCCCCATGCAGCCGCCCAGCACATTGGCGCAGATCACAAAATAACGGTTCGTATCGACAGTCTGCCCTGGGCCAACCGCCTTGCTCCACCACCCCGGCTTGCCGGTGCGCGGATGGATCGAGACCATATGCTGGTCCATCGTCAGCGCGTGGAACACCAGCACCGCGTTGGACTTGTCCGCGTTCAGCGTGCCGCTGGTTTCATAGGCAATCCGCACGCCGTGCAGCTGCTGCCCGCCGTCCAGCGGCAGCGGCGGGGCCAGGTCCAGCGTGTGATTGGTCGCAAGAATTGCTGCATCGGCCATGGCGGCGGGATTGGGGGAGCATGGCCGGGCTGTCAATTGCCTGCAAGCCTGCTAAGGGCCGCGCGACCATGACCAAGCTTCCTGCACCCAAACCATGGATCGCCGCGATCCATGCTTATGTCCCCGGCAAGGCAACGGGTGCCGACGGCCGGCCGCTGGTCAAGCTCTCTGCCAATGAGAACCCGCTCGGCACCAGTCCCGCAGCGTTGGCAGCACGATCCGAGGTGGTTGAGCCCAATCGCTATCCTGACCCGGCGAGCACAGACCTGCGCGAGGCACTTGGCGCGCTGCACGGGATCGATCCTGCGCGGATCGTGCTCGGCACCGGGTCGGACGAGCTGCTCAACCTCGCCGCCCAAGGCTATGCCGGGCCGGGTGATGAAGTCCTGTTTTCGCGCTTCAGCTTTGCGGTCTACGATATCGCCGCGCGGCGCTGCGGAGCCACGCCAGTCGAGGCCCTGGACCGCGACTATGGCAGCGATGTCAACGCCTTGCTGGCGGCGGTTACTCCGCAGACGCGGGTGGTCTTCCTCGCCAATCCGAACAACCCCACCGGCACCTACTTGCCCGCTGCCGAAGTGGCGCGGCTGCATGGCGGGTTGCCGGCTGATGTGGTGCTGGTGCTGGATCAAGCCTACGCCGAATACCTCGCCGCCGGCGATGACGACGGCGGGCTGGCGCTGGCGGCGCAGCACAGCAACGTGCTGGTCACCCGGACCTTTTCCAAGATCTACGGCCTTGCCGGGGAACGAATCGGCTGGGCCACCGGCGCGCCCGGGCTGATCGACACGCTCAACCGGATTCGCGGCCCGTTCAACGTCACCAACAGCGGTCAAGCGATGGCGCTGGCGGCGATCAGCGACCAAGGTTTCGTTGCTGCATCGCGCGACCACAATCTGACCGAGCGGACGCGCTTTGAAGGCGCTATTGCCGCGCTGGGCAACCACGGACTGCGCTGCGTTCCCAGCGAAGTGAACTTCGTGCTGGTGCTGTTCGAAGGCGCACTCAGCGCCGAGGCCGCCTACCACGGACTGGCCGAGCGCGGCACGATTGTCCGCTGGCTGCCCGGACAAGGACTGGGCCACGCTTTGCGGATTACGGTGGGCACGGAGCCGCAAATGGATGCCATCGCCGCCGCTCTGCGCGAACTGGCGGAGGCAGCGCGATGAGCTTTGAACGGATCGCCATCATCGGCCTGGGCCTGCTGGGCGGGTCGATCGGCCTGGCGGTGCGGCAATATCTGCCCGGCGCGACCACCTGGGGCTGGGATCTCGATCCCGCCACTCGCACCCGCGCAGCCGAACGCGGGTTGGTTGACACTGTCTGCGCAACTGGAGCCGAGGCAGTCGGCAGCGCCGATCTGATCATCTTCTGCGTCCCCGTCGGTGCAATCGCCCCGGTCGCCATGGAATTGGCCCATGCGATTCCGGCCGATGCGGTGATCAGCGATGTTGGCTCTTCCAAACTGACCGTCGCCACAGCCCTTGCCGAAGCCCTGCCCGGCCATTGCATTATCCCGGCGCATCCCGTGGCAGGGACCGAGCGTTCCGGCCCGGAGGCAGGCTTTGCTGGGCTATTTAAGGGCCGCTGGTGCATCATCACCCCGCCCGCCGATGCCCTAGCAGACCAGGTCGCCGCGCTGTCAGCGTTCTGGGAGGCGCTGGGCGCGAAGATTGAACTGATGGATGCGCAGCACCACGATCTGGTGCTGGCCGTCACCAGCCATCTGCCGCATCTGATCGCCTATACGATCGTCGGCACGGCCTCTGATCTGGAAGGGGTGACGCAAAGCGAAGTGATCAAGTATTCCGCCGGGGGGTTCCGCGATTTCACCCGCATCGCCGCGTCTGATCCGACGATGTGGCGCGATGTGTTTCTGACTAACAAGGACGCCGTGCTCGAAATGCTCCAGCGCTTCAGCGAAGACCTGACCGCGCTGCAGCGCGCGATCCGCTGGGGTGATGGCGAAGCGCTGTTTGACCTGTTCACCCGCACCCGCGCGATCCGGCAATCGATCATCGAAGAAGGCCAGGACGATGACCGGCCCGACTTTGGCCGCACGCCAAGTCTGCCATGATCGCAGATATTGATCCGGCAGCGTCTGACCCGGTCCGCCGCTACCGGGTAAAAGTTCGGCTGCAATACGCCTATGCGGAGACGACTGACGTTTTGCTGCAAGTTG
>JANORN010000155.1:0-8052 GCA_031415355.1 Novosphingobium sp.
CCGTGTTTGATGTTCCCCGCCAGCTGGATCGGCACGGTGCCTTTGGAGCGCGCGATCCCGTGGCTGTCATAATGCGCCGCGCCGCCTTCCAGCAGGATATGCGGCACGGCGGCGAGGGTCAGGACGTTGTTGATCACCGTCGGCTGGCCGAACAGCCCTTGGTGCGCGGGCAGCGGCGGTTTGGCGCGAACCTCGCCGCGCTTGCCTTCCAGCGAATTGAGCAGCGAAGTTTCCTCGCCGCAGACATAGGCCCCCGCGCCGACGCGGACTTCGCAGCGGAACGGCGCGATGATTTCTGCCGCCAGCGCCAAGGCCGCGTTGAGCTTAGCGATGGCGTGCGGATATTCGCTGCGGACGTAGATATAGCCTTGACCCGCGCCCACCGCATGGCCGGCAATCGCCATGCCTTCGATCAGGTGGAACGGATCGCCTTCCAGCAGCATCCGGTCGGCAAAGGTGCCGCTGTCGCCTTCGTCGGCGTTGCAGACGATGTACTTCCGCGTTCCGGGTGCAGCGGCGACGGTTTGCCACTTGATCCCGGCCGGAAACCCCGCCCCGCCGCGCCCGCGCAGGCCTGATTGCGAGAGTTCAGAGATGACTTCGGCGGGGGTGAGCGAACGGGCGCGATTTAGCCCCGCCCAGCCGCCGGACGCGGCGTAGTCCGCCAGGCTCAACGGGCGGGTTCGCCCGGCGCGCGCGAAGGTCAGCCGCTGCTGGCTGGCGATGAAGGGATGTTCGGCGATCGGGCCGATGCACTTGGTGCTGGATCCGGCCAGGATTGTGGGAACATCGGCTAGGCTCACCGGTCCCCAGCCGATCCCGCCGATTTCCACCAGCGGTTCCAGCCAGTGCATCCCCCAGCTGGACACCCGCTCAACCGTGCAGCCCGCCCCCGCAAAGGCCGCTGCCACGGCGTCCGCGCCGCAAGCCAAGGCTAGGACATCATCGCTGATCCGCACCACCGTCATGCCGATTGCACCAGTTTTACCAGCGCAGGCGCATCCAGCCGCGCAAACAGCGTGTCGCCCACCCGCGCTGCCGGGCCGGAGCTGCACAGGCCCAGGCAATAGACGGTTTGCAGCCGCACCCGGTTTCCCGCTGCGGCTTGCGCCGCCGGGATCAGCGCCTCCACGCCGCGCGCCTGACAGGCTTCGGCGCGGCACAGCTGCACCACCGGGCGCGGGTCCGCCGCAGGAGTGAAATCGTGATAGAAGCTGACCACCCCGTGGACCTCGGCGCGGCTGAGGTTGAGGGCATGGGCAATCACGCGCTCGGCTGCGGCATCGACGCAGCCGAACGCGGCTTGCACGTCGTGCAGGATCGGCAACAGCGGTCCTTCGCGGGCCGAATGCACCGCGATGATCTCTGCCAGACGCGCCGCCTGCGTCACGCCTGCAGCCGCTGCGCATGCCAGCGCACATGGTCGGCCAGGAAGGTGGAGATGAAGTAATACGAATGATCATAGCCCGGCTGCATCCGGATCGTGGCGGGAATACCGGCCTTGCGGCAGGCCAGCGCCAGCAGGCCGGGCTTCAATTGTTCGTGCAGGAAATTGTCGGCCTCGCCTTGATCGACCAGCAGGTGCGGCAGCCGCGCGCCGTCTTCGATCAGCGCACAAGCATCGTATTCGCGCCACGCCGTCCGGTCTGGTCCCAGGTAACCGCCCAGCGCTTTGTCTCCCCAAGGGCAGTTCAGCGGGCTGACAATCGGGGCGAAGGCGCTGACTGATTTGAACCGTTCGGAATTGCGGAGGCCGATGGTCAGCGCGCCGTGACCGCCCATCGAATGGCCGGTCATCCCTTGCCGGGTCATGTCCGCCGGAAACTCCGCCGCGATCAGTGCGGGCAGTTCCTGTTCGATATAGTTGCGCATCTGAAAGTTTGCCGCCCATGGGGCCTGCGTGGCATCGACGTAGAAGCCCGCGCCTTTGCCGAAATCATAGGCATCAACATCGGGCACGTCCTCGCCGCGCGGGGAGGTGTCGGGCGCGATGAAGATGATCCCAGCTTCGGCGCAGGCCGCACGGTAGTCGCCCTTTTCAGTGACATTGGCGTGCGTGCAGGTCAGCCCAGACAAGTACCACAGCACCGGCAGGCGCGCGCCCGGGGGATGGTCCGGCACGAAGACCGAAAAAGTCATCGGCGTGCCGGTGGAGGCGGACTGGTGCGAGAAGACCCCTTGCGTGCCGCCGTGGCTGCGGTTTGAGGAAACTACATCCATCAGAATACGACGACCGAGCGAATGCTTTCCCCGGCGTGCATTAGGTCAAATGCCTTGTTGATGTCTTCCAGCCCCATCACGTGCGTGATCATCGGATCAATCTCAATCTTGCCGGTCATATACATGTCGACGATCTCCGGCACGTCAGTCCGGCCCTTCGCGCCGCCGAACGCGGTGCCGCGCCAGTTGCGCCCCGTCACCAGCTGGAACGGGCGGGTGCTGATTTCCTTGCCGGCCTCGGCCACGCCGATGATGATGCTGGTGCCCCAGCCGCGATGGCAGGCTTCCAGCGCCGTGCGCATCACTTCGGTGTTGCCGGTGGCATCGAAGGTGTAGTCCGCCCCGCCGTCGGTCAGTTCGACGACCTTGGCGACGGTCTCCTCGCGGCTCATGCCCTTCGAATTGAGGAAGTCGGTCATCCCGAAGCGGCGGCCCCAATCTTCGCGCGCCGGGTTAAAATCCACCCCGATGATCTTGCCCGCCCCCGCCAGTCGCGCGCCCTGGATCACGTTGAGCCCAATTCCGCCCAGCCCGAACACCGCGACGTTATCGCCCGGCTGGACCTTGGCGGTCTTGGTTACTGCGCCAACCCCGGTGGTTACGCCGCAGCCGATGTAGCAGCTGGACTGGAATGGCGCATCCTCGCGAATTTTGGCAACCGCAATTTCGGTCAGCACGGTGAAATTCGAAAAGGTCGAACAGCCCATGTAGTGAAAGATCGTCTGGCCCTTGTAGCTGAACCGGCTGGTGCCGTCGGGCATCAGCCCCTTGCCCTGCGTCGCGCGGATCGCGGTGCAGAGGTTGCTCTTGCCCGACAGGCAGGTTTTGCACTGGCCGCATTCCGGCGTGTACAGCGGGATCACGTGATCGCCCGGCTTCACTGACGTAACACCCGCGCCAACCTCGCGCACCACGCCCGCGCCCTCGTGGCCCAGCACGCTGGGAAAGATCCCCTCGCTGTCAAACCCGTCGAGCGTATAGGCATCGGTGTGGCAAATCCCGGTCGCCATAATTTCAACCAGCACTTCGCCCGCCTTCGGTCCTTCCAGGTCAAGCTCCACGATTTCCAGCGGAGTCTTCGGGGCAAACGCAACAGCGGCGCGGGTTTTCATCGGGGCGGGTGTCCTTGATTTTGAAACTGAAAGTGTGTGATCGGTTGACTCTACACCTACGGTGCTACTTGAACACAATCGTGCGGTTGCCGTTCAGCATGACCCGGTGTTCAAGATGCAGTTTTACCGCGCGGGCCAGCACCCGGCTTTCAGTATCTAGCCCCTGAGCAATCAGGTCTTCAACGGTATCCGCGTGATCGACGACCGAAACGTCCTGCGTGATAATCGGGCCTTCATCAAGGTCTGGCGTCACATAATGTGCGGTTGCACCCACCATTTTTACCCCGCGCTCATAGGCCCGGTGATAGGGCTTTGCGCCTTTAAAGCCCGGCAAGAAACTGTGATGGATATTGATCACGCGGCCATCAAGCTTGCGGCAGAGCTGATCGGATAGCACCTGCATGTACCGCGCCAGGATGATCAGATCGACCTGCTGCTGCTCAGCCAGTTCGATCAGCCGAGCTTCCTGCTCCAGCTTATTCTCAGGCGTGATCGGCAGATGAAAGAACGGGATCGCCTCGTGCTCAGCCCGCCGCTGCCACGTGGTATGATTGGAGACAATGCTGGTAATCTCCATCGGCAACCGCTTGGTCGATGCACGATAAAGCAGGTCGTTTAGACAATGCCCGCCCTGACTGACCATAATCATCGTCCGAAGCTTGCGCCCCAGGTCATGGATACGCCAATCGAGTCGATAGGCCGTTGCAACCGGCGTGAAGGCTTCGGTGAAACGCGCAATTGTCATCCCAGTTGGTCCCAATAGGCCCACCCGCATGAAAAACCGGCCTGTCACACTATCGCCAAATTGCGAGCTTTCGACGATATTGCAGTCCTGGCTGGCGATAGAATTGGCAACCGCCGCAACGATCCCCTTGCGGTCTTCGGTGGCGATCAAGAGAACGAAGTCAGGCCCTGTTTGCATCTCATATCCCGGTCAAATCATACCGCCAACCGCGCTAATGCTGCAAGGCAGGCTGGTCCACTGGACGGGGACTACATTAGGCGTTCTGATTGCAACATGTAGATGTTGTGATCAGTGCTGAAATTAATTTTACCGGTGCGGAAAAATTGGTCAATTGCCGCTGGGGGCAAGCGGCTACAGCCTTCGCACTGGATAGTTAAGCCAAAAAAGCTCTCGCAAACGAGGGCACATGGGGAGAGAAGCGTTGAAAGCCAGCTGGAAATTGTCGACGGCAATTGTTGCAGTAACGATGCTGGGTGCGGGTAGCGCCCCGGCCTTTGCGCAGGAAACAGCTGCGCAGGCCGATGACGGAAGCATCGCCGATATCGTGGTGACTGCGACGCGGCGCGAGGAATCGCTTAACAAAATTCCGTTGGCGATCCAGGCGCTGAGCGGGGATGCCCTGGCCGATCTGAATGTCGCGAATTTTGAGAAGTTGATCGAATTCCTGCCCAACGTCCGCACCGCGTCGCATGGACCGGGCACGTCAGCCATCTTCATCCGGGGTCTTTCAACCGATTCGCCAGGTCTTCAGATTTCAGGCACCGCCGGCACGGCGCCAAGCGTCGCGCTCTATGTTAATGACGCGCCGGCCTCGCTGGTTGGCCGCAATATCGATCTCTACGCTGCCGACCTTTCTCGCGTTGAAGTGCTCGCGGGGCCGCAGGGCACGCTGTTTGGTGCCAGCTCCATGGGCGGGGCAGTCCGTTACATCACCAACAAACCGGATTTGGAAGAGATCCACGCCGGATTTAACGGCAGCTATGCGATGACCAAGGGCGGCGATGACAGCGTTGCCGGCAACGTGTTTCTGAATATTCCGGTCATCAAGGACCGGTTCGCGATCCGGGCGGTGTTCTATAGCGACAACCAGGGCGGCTATATCGACAACGTGCCTGGCACATACCAGATGCCGTTCAATGCAAACGTTGGCCAGGCTGGCCGGTTGCCGACTGGTAACCCGCTGCTGGTCATGCGGGCGATCCAATCGTGCCAGACCAGTGCAACCACGGTTCTAGCCAATTGCAACGGCAGCCAGTACCTGCGCGGTGGCCTTGGCCCAGTGCGCGGGACGATCAACAATGATCGCTTCGTTGAAGAAAACTACAACGACGCGCAGTATCGCGGCGGCCGTGTCGAAGCGACCCTTGCCATCGCTGATGGCTGGTCGATCAATGCGATGCATGTCCGCCAGCAGCTGAATACTGATGGCGCGTTCAACTACGAACCTGCGGTGGGTGATCTGAAGGTCACCCAGTTCAATGAGAACTCGCTGCGAGACAAATTCGACATGACGACGTGGACGGTCAATGGCCGTCTTGGGTTCCTCGACCTGATCTATACAGGTTCCTACCTGAACCATTCGGCCGTTCAAAAGGCTGACTACGCTTCTTATTCGAATATCGGCCTATACCTGCCACACTATGAATGCGGTGCAGGGATCTATTACAGCAACCCTTCCTATGGTTATGACACACGGTGCTATTCACCCAACAAGAGCTATCAGGTTCGCAACCGGACCCAGCGCTACACCCATGAATTTCGGGTGACGACACCGGCCGGCGAGCGGATCCGCGCGACCGCTGGGGTGTTTTATGACGTCAACAAGCTGTTTGATAATACCGACTGGTCTTATCTGCAGCAGGATGCTGGCTACATCTACGCGCGCCGCCCTGATCCCGTCGTGAATGCCTATGACACCAGCGTCCGGCCGATCAATGTCGGGTTTTTCAACGATGTTCAGCGCCGCGACCGGCAGTTTGCGATCTATGGCGAGGCATCGTTTGACATCATTCCCGAAAAGCTGACGATCACCGGTGGCGCACGCTACTATGATGAAAAGGCGTCGATGAACGGCTCGTCGAACGAAAGCTTCTGCAGCCGGGCGCGCGGGGTGTTTAACCCGGTAACCGGCACTTATTCGGCTTCCGCAACGCCCCCGGCCAATTATTGCGTCAGCGCCAATCTGAATGTCTTGCTCGCGAATGTTTCGCCGGCCAAATATTCCGGGGTGCTGTTCAAGGGCAACCTGACGTACAAGCTGGATGAAGGTTCGCTGATCTATGCGACCTATTCGGAAGGCTTCCGTCCGGGTGGCTTTAACCGCAAGCCTTGCACCCCGGGCCGCTCGTTTGGGAACCCATCAACGCTGTGTTCGCCAGCAGTATTTGCCAACCTGGCTGTCTATGTTCCCGATGAAGTCAAGAACTACGAAGTTGGCGGGAAGTTCGCCCTGCTCAATCGGACGCTGCAGATCAACCTGGCAGCTTACCTGATTGACTGGACGAATATCCAGATGACAGTCTTCGATCAAAACATCTCGAACCAGACGTTTACGAATAACTTCGTGGATGCGCGGATCAAGGGCGTTGAAGGCGACATCACCTGGCGTGCAACGCCGGAATTCACGCTTAATGGTGCGTTTTCCTATAATGACTCGGAATTGACGAAATATCGTCGGCCGACTCAGGTGCTGCTGCCATTGGGAAGTCCGCTGGCGCTCAGCCCGAAGTTCCAGTTCAACATCCGTGCGCGGTATGAAAAGGAATTGGCGTCAGGACTGCGGCCCTTCATTCAGGCCGCGTTCCATCGTGTAGGCCCGAGCATTTCGTCTGACTTTTCAGATGTTTCGATTCGCTATCAAGGGTCCAATCCGACAGTTGGCTATGCCGCCAGTCTCCCTGTCGTTTACAACGGTGTAACGGTTCGGCCGGGCGATGTGATTGTGCCGTTGCAGGCATCACAGCAACAGGCCGGTTACAGCACATTCAGTGCTTCGATCGGTGCCAGCAAGGATGACTGGAGCATCGAGATCTTTGGCGAGAACTTGGGCGATGCCCGGCCCGAACTCTACAAGAGCGGTAACGATGGTGAGCTTCGCATCACCACTTCGCGGCCGCGTACGATTGGCATGCGCATTTCGTATAAGATCTAAGCGCTTCGCCTTGGCTTTCCCGTCTGTGGGAAAGCCAAGGCGACCGCCGCCGCAAGATGCCAGATTGGAATGGGCCAGTGGTGGATCGAAGCGGTCGCCTCTGGCCTCTTTCCATGAACGAGCAAATGATCTTGCCGGGCAAGTGAGCGACTTACTCTGGCCAAACTTTCGGCTATCACCGTGCCTGATGACAAGGCTTTGCCAATGACGCAAACCGCGAATGAGCTGACCAGCAACGCGCAGTCGCTCGGTCGTGCGCGGAGCCTGTTGCAGAATGGGGAGCTGTCGGCAGCAGCGCAGGTGTGCGAAGACGTTCTGCAAGTCGAACCCGAACACCGCGAAGCGCTTTACACGTTAGCAGTCGTGCGGCGGTTCCAAGGGAATTTGGCTGATGCGCTGGCGCTGATCGATACGTTGATTGCGTTCGATCCGTCGAATGGGCGCGCGCATCAGGAACGCGGCCATTGCTTGCGTGACGCTGGAAGTGCCGCTGGTGCCTTTGCAGCCTATCAAGTCGCTGTGACCCATAACGCTGCTTTGGTGGGCAGCTGGGGTATGCTGGCAAAAATTCATGCGACGGCAGGCCGGGCCGAGGCTGCAGAATTCGCCGAAAGCCAGCGCGACTATCTGAGCAATCTTCCGCCAGAACTCCAAACCGTTGCAAGTCTGATTCAGGAAGGGCGCTATCTCAAGGCAGAGAAAATCTGTCGCGCTTACCTCCAGGCCAATGGGCATCATGTTGAAGGCATCCGCTTTCTGGCAGAGCTAGGCACCAAATTCAGCGTGCTGGACGAGGCTGAGTTTCTGCTCGAATCCTGCAAGGT
>JANORN010000156.1:0-3390 GCA_031415355.1 Novosphingobium sp.
TTCAGTTGGCAAGCCAATGCCCGCCAGCTGACAAATCACTACCGCAGACTGGTGGGCGCGGCCGTCTAAACCGAGCCTTCGCGCGCCAGCTTGTCCTGGCGGTCAAGGTCGGTTTCCACCGGCACAAAGCTGGAGGCGTTGACCTTTAGCCAGATCAGGATTGGCGCGGCCATATAGACCGAGCTGTAAGTGCCAACGAAAATCCCCAGCGTGATTGCAGCGGTGAAGCCAAAGATTACATTCGGTCCCAGCAACAGCAGCGCGAGCAGCGTGATCAGCACCGACAGCGAAGTCACAATCGTGCGGCTGAGCGTTTCGTTGACCGAGAGGTCAAGCAGCTCGGGCATCGGCATCCGGCGGAACTTTTTCAGATTCTCGCGGATGCGATCATAAACCACAATCGTATCGTTGAGCGAATAGCCGATCAGCGTCAGGATCGCCGCAACAATGTTCAGATCGAACTCCATCTGGGTCAGCGCAAACAGCCCCAGCGTCAGTGTGACGTCGTGGACCAGCGCGAACAGCGCCCCCACCCCGAATTGCCATTCGAACCGCACCCAGATGTAGATCGAAATCGCGATCATCGCCGCGATTAGTGCCTGCATCCCGGTTTTGAACAGCTCACCCGAGACCTTGCCCGAAACCGAATCCACCCCATCGATCCGTGCATCGGCGTGGCCAGCCTTCACCGCAGCGGTGATTTTTTGAGTCATCTGGTCCGACAATCCCGAATCCTGTTCGGACCCTGCGGGCAGTTTCATCCGGATCGAGATCTCGTTGGGCTTGCCGAATTGTTGGATGATCGGCTCGCCATAGCCGACCTTGGCCACGGTCTCGCGCAACTCCGCAATCGGCGCGGCGGCGCTGCGTTCAAAGGTGACGCGGATCATCTGGCCGCCGATAAAGTCGACCCCCAGGTTGAGCCCGCGCGTGAACACCAGCGTCAGCGAGGCCGCGATCAACAGCAGGCTGACCACGTAGAACGGCACCCGCCAGCGCAGGAACTTGATGTTGGTGTTGTCCGGGACAAGCTTGAGCAGTTTCATCGCATCGCTTCCTTACAGCACCAGATCACTGGGGCGGTCTTTGCGCAGCCAGCCTGCGACCCACATCCGGGTCAGCGTGACGGCGGTGAACACCGAGGTAATGATCCCGATAATCAGCACGATCGCAAAGCCGCGGATCGGTCCCGACCCGAACAGGAACATCAGCACGGCGGCGATCACATTGGTGATGTTCGCGTCAAAAATGGCGCGGCTGGCTTCCTTGTAGCCGGTTTCCACCGCCTGCACCGCGCGGCGGCCACGCTTGCGTTCTTCGCGAATACGTTCGTTGATCAAGACGTTGGCGTCCACCGCCGCGCCAATCGTCAACACGAATCCGGCGATCCCGGGCAGGGTCAGCGTGGTATTGGCGATCGCCATGATGCCCAGGATCATCACCGTGTTGATGATCAGCGCCAGGCAGGTGTAAACCCCGAACCGGCCATAAGTGACCAGCATGAAAGCCATCAGTGCAATCGTACCGATCATGAACGCGATCAACCCCTTGCGGATCGAATCCGCACCAAGGTCTGGCCCGACGGTGCGCTCTTCGACCACTTCGAGATCAACCGGCAACGCGCCTGAACGCAGTGAAATTGCCAGCTCGTTCGCGCTTTCAACACTGAACCCGCCAGAAATCTGCGCTTGCCCGCCTAAAATCGGCTCGTTGATATTCGGCGCGGACAGCACCTTGCCGTCCAGAATAATCGCGAATGGCTTGTTGGTATTTTCCGTGGTCAGCTTCGCAAACTTGGCCCCGCCTTGCTGATCGAAGGTGATTGAGACGACCGCCTCATTCGTTTGCGGATCGTTGGTTTGCAGCGCATTGGTCAGGCTGTCACCCTTGATCCCGCCCAGCCGGCGCACGGCAATCGCGGGGCCCGCACCCGATCGCGCCGGATCGGCATAGGGCACGATCTCGCTGCCCGGAGGGGCGATGCCCTTGGCGATGTCGGTTGGGGCGGCAGTCAGATCGACCAGCTTGAATTCCAGCTTGGCGGTCTTGCCCAGCAGGTTTTTCAGCGCCTGCGGATCGCTCAGCCCCGGGACTTGCACCACGATCCGCTGCGCGCCCTGGCGGATAATCGTCGGCTCGCGCGTGCCGAGCGCGTCGATGCGTTTGCGCACCACTTCGGTGGCGGTGTCCATCGCCTGACTGATCGCCAGATCGATGCCTTCCTTGGTCGGAGTCAGCACGAACCGGCTGCCATCGACCACGCGGATATCCCAATCGCGCTGGCCGGTCATACCCGCGCCAGTGGTCAGCGGCAGGATTGCATCGCGCGCCGCATCAACCTGTGCCGGATTATCGACCATGAACGATAGCGCACCATCCTTGGTCGATACTTCGCCGTGGATGATCCGCGGTTCGGCCTGGCGCAGCCGCTGGCGGACGCTTTCTTCCATCGTTTCCAGCCGCTGCCGCCCGACTTGCGCGGGATTGGCTTCGAGCAGGATGTGGCTGCCCCCGGCCAGATCGAGCCCCAGGTTGACTTGTGGTTCGTTAAACGGCGCAGGCAGGCTTAGCCCGCTGACCGCCAGCAACGACGGCATCGCCGCCAGACAGGCCAGCACAGTCAGCGACCACAGCCACAGCTGTTTCCAGCGGGGAAAATCAAGCATCTCTTATCGCGCCCCTACATTCGGATCAGTTTTGCCGAACTCAATCGTTCGCGGGTTTCGCGCTGACCGGCGGGATCACGTCGGAAATCGTCGATTTCAGCGCCTTGACCTTGAGCCCGGCAGCCAGCTCGACCTCGGCATAGACCTCGTCAACCTTGACCACTTTGCCCAGCAGGCCCCCGCCGGTCAGCACTTGATCGCCCTTCTTGATCCCGGTAATCTTCGCCTGATGCTCCTTCTGCCGTCGCATCTGCGGGCGCAGGATCAGAAACCACAGCACCGCGAACATTCCGATGAACGGTACCAGGTTGAACCAGGCAGGCGGGCCGCCAGTGGAACTGGCAGAAGCGAGGATCAGCAAAGAAGAATTTGTCATGGAGATTCAATCGTCCCGATAGGCGCCCGGATGCGCCGAAAACCGCCCAAGGCAGCCCGAATGACGCGCGGTTAGCAGCAAAGCCGCGCCAAGGCAACGCGCCCCGCCCCGCCAAAACCTGCGTCGCAGCCGGTCAGATAGGCGCCCATTTGCCACTTGCAATTGCCCGACCCAAAAAACTAGCCGCCGGGTCGCACCCTCCGCTTTCAAAAAGACCGGGCACTTGCCTTGCCAAGCCCAGACCCGCCGCTTATAGCGCGCCCTCCACTTGTTCCGCCCCGCGCGGAACCGTGGCGGTCGGGACGTAGCGCAGCCTGGTAGCGCATCACACTGGGGGTGTGGGGGTCG
>JANORN010000157.1:0-1950 GCA_031415355.1 Novosphingobium sp.
CAAGGCGAAAAGGAACTGCGAATCACACTGACTCCTGATCCGCGAAATCTCGGAACTGAATTCCTTTTTCTGCTTTTTGGTCGCTGACAGCATCGATTGCCGATAGCGTCGTTCCATCATGCCTACGATTTGTTCGGCACCCAAGGAATAGCAGGCGTCATGCCCAGCGCAGGAACCCTTAAAAACTCCAATAACACGTTCGGGCACCTTTGATCCGATCTTGCTGCCTTCGATACCGCAATAGTCGTGGTTGAGTAGGCTCTGGCGGATGCAGCGTGCTTGCGCTTCTCCTATTGGGACAAGTGCAAAACAAAGCATGGAAAATACCGCGACAGACTTAGCAATTCTAAGTGGTAAATTGCTCAATCTCTGGTGAATGGAGCACAAAGACCGGTTCATAACTATAGCCTCTCCTTGACCGCCCATCTCGGCAGATTGAGCAGACGTTGACGCGTTTACTCTAAATGGACAAGTGCGATTTACCCATACCGCCCCTGCAACATCCCCCAGGCCGCGCGCAGGCCCAGCGCGTCGCCGCCTTTGGGGCGACCGGGTTTGGCGGCGGGGCGCCAGGCGAAGGTGTCGAAGTGCGCCCAGTCGATATGTTCGGGCAGGAACCGGTCCAGAAATAGCCCGGCGACCGAGGCCCCGGCGAAGCCGTTGGTGCCGGTGTTGTTCAGGTCGGCAATGTCGCTTTTCAGGTATTCGCGGTAGGCATCGGGCAGAGGCAAGCGCCAGCAGCGGTCGTCATTTGCCTCGCCCGCTGCGAGCAATTGCGCGGCGGTGTCATCGCGGCGGGTCATCAGCGCGGGCAGATCAGGGCCGAGCGCGACGCGCGCCGCGCCAGTCAGCGTGGCGAAATCGATGACGAGCTCGGGCGCATCCTCGCCCGCGCGGGTCAGCGCATCACCCAGCACCAGGCGGCCCTCGGCGTCGGTATTGCCGATCTCAACCGAAATGCCTGCGCGGCTGCGCAGCACGTCGCCGGGGCGGAAGGCATTGCCAGCGATGGCGTTTTCCACCGCCGGGATCAGCAGATGCAGCCGAACCTTCAAATGGTGCTGCATGATCAGCTGAGCCAGCGCCAGCGCATGCGCCGCGCCGCCCATGTCTTTCTTCATCAGCAACATGCCTGAACTGGGCTTGATATCCAGCCCGCCGGAATCGAAGCAGACGCCTTTGCCAATGATCGCCACCTTGGGATGCTTCGGATCGCCCCAGTGCAGTTCGATCATGCGCGGGGCGTGGCTGCGCGCGGCGGCGCGGCCCACCGCGTGGACCATCGGAAACAGTTGCGCCAGCGCATCGCCACTGGTCACGGTCAAATCGGCCTTATAGACCTTGGCCAACTTTGCGGCCTCGGCTTCCAGTTGCGCGGGGCCCATGTCTTCGGCGGGAGTATTGACCAGATCGCGCACCCGATTGGTCGCGGCGGCTTGCGCCAGTGCGGGGTCGATGGCCTTGACGTCGCTGGTCAGCAATATGCGCGGGCCTTCGATGGAGGGTTCTGCGCGGTAGCGGTCAAACCGGTATTGCCCGCTGGCCCAGCCGAACAGGGCGGGACCGGGCTCGCCACCGACGCGGCGATAGGTTCCGGCGGGGAGCACCTCGGCTAGCTTGGCCATGCACCAGCTCGAAAGACTTGCGGTGTTGGCCACGCCTGACACTACGAACCACCCATCACCATCGGGTACAATCGCGTGTTGATAACCGTCCGCTTCAAATTTCTGTGCGGCCAGCGCGGCGCGTTGGGGGGCGGACAGACCCTTGCGGAACTGGTCAAGCCCGGCCTTGTCGATCAAGTGGATCGCGATGGCGGGCTGGGCTTTATCAGGCTGGATCAGGGCATGTTTTACAGTCATCGTCTGCGCCTTAGCGCGGAGCTAAGGCGCGGCGCGAGTAACAAATCTGCCGCTCAACCGCGCCGTGATCGGCGCAAGCGCCGCGCGG
>JANORN010000158.1:0-2747 GCA_031415355.1 Novosphingobium sp.
CGGCTCCATCCCGGCCTTGCGCATCGCCATCCGCATGGAGAGCTCTGCGCCTTTGCCTTCGGGGTGCGGCGCGGTAACGTGATAGGCATCGCCTGACAGGCCATAGCCGACCACTTCGGCATAGATCTTCGCGCCGCGCGCTTTGGCGTGTTCGTATTCTTCCAGCACCACCACCCCGGCGCCTTCGCCCATCACGAACCCGTCGCGGGCCTTGTCGTAGGGGCGGCTGGCCTGTTCGGGCCGGTCGTTGTAGCTGCAATTCAGCGCGCGCGCTTGGGCAAAACCAGCCACGCCAAGCGGGCAAATCGTGCCCTCAGCCCCGCCTGCCAGCATGATATCGGCGTCATCATCCTTGATCATCCGCGCGGCATCACCGATGGAATGAGCGCCGGTGGAGCACGCGGTCACCACCGCGTGATTTGGGCCCATCAGGCCGTATTTGATCGAAACCTGGCCAGAGATCAAATTGATCAAGCGGCCATGCACGAAATGCGGCGAGACCCGGCCGGGGCCTTTTTCCGCCAGCACCAATGACTCGCTCTCGATCCCCGGCAAGCCGCCAATGCCCGAACCGATCGAACAGCCGGTGCGCAGCTTCAACGCTTCGTCCATATCCTCCAGCCCGGCGTCTTCCATCGCCTGACCAGCGGCGTCGATCCCATAAATGATGAACGGATCAACCTGGCGCTGCACCTTGTGGTCCACGCGCTTGCCGGGATCAAACCCGTACTCGTGATCGGCCGGCTTCACCTCGCAGGCGATCGTGCATTTCTGGCCCGCAGTATCGAACCGCGTGATCGGTCCTGCCCCGCTTTTGCCGGCGAGCAGGTTTTGCCACGTGGTTTCTACATCACCGCCCAGCGGGGTGACGAGGCCAAGGCCGGTTACGACAACACGACGCATGCAATGCTCCGAATAGACGACAGGCCCGGCCCTGTTGCGGGGCCAGGCCTGTCAGAATTCATGACTTTATCCGCTGCGGCCAACCCCAGACAGGCTCAGAGTGCGCAGCGAAGCGGGCCGAATCAGCCCTTGTTGTCATTGATGAAGGTGATCGCATCTGCAACGGTGCTGATCTTTTCAGCCGCATCGTCAGGAATTTCGACCCCGAATTCTTCTTCAAACGCCATGACCAGCTCAACAATGTCGAGCGAATCAGCGCCAAGATCGTCAATGAAGCTGGCTTCTTCGGTCACCTTTTCGGCTTCTACACCAAGGTGTTCGACAACGATCTTTTTTACCCGGTCGGCAGTGTCGCTCATGGAAAACCCTTTCGTGAACGGCAGATGAAATATGATCGAAGCCCGCCCTAGAGAACGGCGCGCGCGCTGGCAAGTGGGCACCACACGTTCACAAGCAACGCTGATCATAGCTCCGGAGGTGGCGGTCGCTGGTGACAAGAATCGCATTCTCGGCTTGCGCTTGAACGAGGATCACGTGATCGAACGGGTCCTTGTGCCCCGCAAGCGGAGTTAACGCCTCAAGCGCTTCGAGATGGGCGGCCTCAATCCCGAGGATGTGGAACCCGCTATCCAGTGCTTCCTGCATCACTTCGGAACCCGAATCCTCCAGCTTTCCGATTCGGTGCTTGATCGAAATTTCCCAGAGGCTGGCCACACTGACCAGCACCACATTGCCGCGATCGGCAATTGCGGCTCTGGCCATCAGGCCCAGCTTGGGGTTGTCATTCACCCACCACAGCAATGCTTGCGTGTCGAGCAGCAGCTTCACGGCATTGGGCCGAAGTCAGCTTCGTCCCAATGCTCCATGACCGCAATCAGCCAGTCGGGCGTTTCCGTAAGGTCACCGGTCTTGCCCGGTTTGCGCAACCCGCCCGGCTGGCGCGGCTTGTATCCCGCCAGCCACGGCGGGCCGTCCAGTGCGGGCGCAGCGTGCTTGAATTCCATCGGCATCTCACGCACTCCCGCTGGCGCGGGCTCCTGCCCGGCGGCCAGTCCATTAAGGTAATCCTTCACCAACGCCGACAGTGACGTCCCCAGCTCAGCCGCGCGGATGCGGGCCTGCCGGTGGATTTCGTCATCGAGAGCGATGGTTACGTTCTTCATGTGAAACTGTGTAACACAGTTTCACAGTTCGAGCAAGTGCGATGGAATTGCCACAAACCCACATTTGCGATAATGTGAGTCTATCCGTGCGAAAGGAACTCACCATGAGCCGTCTGACCATCGACCTGACCGATGAACAGCATAAGACACTGAAAGCCGTCGCTGCACTGGAGGGTAAGACGATGAAGCAGTACTCGCTTGAGAAGTTACTGCCAATCCAAGGTGAACTTGATGAGGATTGGGAGCGATTCAAGGCGTTTATGAACAAGCGGATCGAAAATGGGCTCGCAGGGAGGGTTTCCGAGCGCTCATTCGACGAAATCGTTGACACCGCCTTCGCGCGCAAGTCTGCCGCGTAGTGGCCGGATATGTCTTCGCTGCCGAAGCGGACGAAGACCTTGATGGCATAGTTGACTACACCCGCCGCCAATGGGGCGATGCGCAAGCCCGGCGTTATCTTGCGCAATTGCGTCTCTGCCTCGACCAGATCACCGACGAGCACGGTCGATTCAGAATTGAGACCAGCTTCTCTCACCCCGTCCGTGTGTTGCGCTGCCAGCACCACTATATCTACTGCGTTCCGCGCGAAGGACTGCGTTCCTTGATAGTCGCGATTCTTCACGAAAAGATGGACCTGATCGCGCGGATTGCGGAGCGGCTGCGCTGACTATCCCTTCGGCG
>JANORN010000159.1:0-33054 GCA_031415355.1 Novosphingobium sp.
GTCGGCCGCTGGGTGATGGAACTCAACGCGCGGCCCGCCACCCGCCGCGGGCTGGTGGTGAACCGCGCGCAGGGCGAGGAAGGCCGGGTCTTGCCTGAGCGCCATGCTGCCAGCGATTTCGACACGCTGCTGCCCGGCACACTTTAGCATAAACACCCCCTTCCCATCCCGGCCCGCTCTGCTAAGAGCGCGCGGCTGGTGGGGCGTCGCCAAGTGGTAAGGCAGCGGCTTTTGATGCCGCCATTCGCAGGTTCGAATCCTGCCGCCCCAGCCAAGCCAAGCTGCTTCGGCAGATCAGGAGTCAATTAGGCCGCCGACGGCCCGGCAAGCTCAGCAATGCGGGTTGCAGCGAATTTTACGGTGCGGCGGCCGAATGCTGATCTGGCGAGTTCTCTACTCCAGCCACAGCAGCCAAATTGGCGAGCAAATCGCGCAGGGTTTCGAATCCCATGCGCTCAGCATGTGCCGCTGGATTCGGCAGCATCGGTCCTAGTCGTTTGCGATACCAGGTTTCTGCGGCTTCCGGGGTCAAAGCTACGTCGTTTAGAGACAGCGATTTATAGTAGGATTGGGAAAACTTGTGTTCAATCTGAACCCGGCGCTGTTCGGCCGTGTCCCAGCAACCAAGCACGCGCAAGGCATCAGCTATCGCGCGGCTTTTGGCATGTTGCGTTCCGGGCAACGGTCGCCGCGTTACGGCAACGCGACTCAGGAAACTCCGCCAGGTCTGCTCATCATCGAGACCTTGCCGTTCGCGCCACACCCGTAACTGTTCAGCGTTTTTCAGCTCATGCAGCCGCGCAAGCAGCAATGAAGCGTCAAGCAATTCCCAGTCAGCCAGTTCCGCATCGGCCATTGCGCCTGCGGTCAGAAGCGAGCGCGTAAGCAGCAAAACCATATCACGCTGGGCGTCGGCAGCCAGGACTTGCGCAGCAAGTTGCGCTTGCCCCGCCGCCCCTTCGGAAGCGGCCGCTGGGGCACGATCCAGGCTTTGGGCGATCAGGCTTTGCCAGAATGTGGTTCGCTGCAATGCGACCGGCTGGACTGGCTTGCCGACCCGCCCAGCGGTAGCGGTGGCGGCGAAGTGGTTTAGCAATTGGGCTGCATCCTGGCCCTTAAGGTCGCGCTCTTTGGCGGCTTTGCGAAGCGCCAAGCACAGTTCTTCGTTCCAACCCATGGTTCGAGCGTGCCGCGCCAAATCAGCCCAACTACGGCGGCTGTAGGGCGTGGATTTTGCAATCGCGATCAATTCGGCGCGCTGAACGGCATCACAAAGTCCTACCCGGGCCAAATCGTCGAGCCCCAACCGGATGCTCGCCATCGCGTCTGACAGCGACCGAAAACCCTGCTCGACAGTCGCATGGGCGACGGCAACTTCATCGTCATCTTCGATCAGACCATCACGATAGGCTTGGTAGACTCGCCCATGGCCAACCATTCCCAAGCTGTCGAGTTCAGCGGCCCGCAGTGCGCCCATGCTGGACGCGCCATGAACCTCAATACCTTGCTCAAGCGCGTATAGTATCTCTTTGTGCCAAACCGCCGGAAGTTGTTCAAAAAGTCCGTCGATAATCGCAATCCGATCCCCAGCCTTAGCCCGATGATGGACCAGCAGAAACAGATCGCCCATCGCAACCGGATCCAGCAAGATCGCGGAAGGATGGATCGCTGCTGCTGCGGCGCGCGGCAACGATGGCCCCAGAAAAATATAGTCTGTCATGCGGCGAGACCTCTGACCCGGGCGCGTTCGGGAAAGCGCAATTGCGTGCGATCCGGAACCACAATTCGGCTCCCCCGGATCATGGGCGTCGGCGCGGCGAGCCAAGGGACAACTACTTTGGTAACCGGAACGCCAATTTCCGAATGGGTGAGATCAACCGCAATGACTTGATTGATACCAACGGCCTGAAGACGATCAAGGATCGCCAAGATATCCTGGCCAAAGCTGCGGGTCGGCAGGGCCGCGATTTCTGCAAAATCACGCTTGCTCGGCGTGATTGCCAAGCGTGCCCGCAAAGCATCTAGTTCATCAGCATTCCCGCCGCGACGATATTCGTTGTAAGAGATGTCGTCGCGTGAGCCAGTGATGTACGTCAGCCTGCTTTGCACAGCTTCATTGATCGCGCGTAGCAACGCAATTCCCGGGAGCGCGTGGCACCCATAGCCACTGAACACCGGCAAGGCACGCCACCGCAAGCTGGCGTCAGCATCGACGATAGTCGCGGCAAACACCGGAATTCCGATGTCACTGGTCAAATCAAGCACCGCCACCTGCGTGCCGGCGGCCTTGATCAAGGCCAGGACTTTGCGGCAATCCGGGTCCGCAATGGATTCAAGATCGACCATGTAGTCGGCATCGTAGGCGCGCAACACTTGCGCGGACCGTGCCACCGCGTCACGCTCAATCACTTCAAACAGCGCGTGCGTGACCGCTTCGACAATATGGTTGCCGCCTGACAAGCCATTTGATGATTGCACAAAACTGCTTTGCAAAGCGCCATTGGGCCCCGTTACATAATCCGTGCTCACCGCTTCAAACGGAACCTGACACGCCGCGCCCGAAACCAGATCCCAGCCTTCAACCCAGTTGAGCGGCATGTCTTGGCGGGGCGTCGAACCTGCATAATAGCTTAGCCCGGATAAGTCGGCGATCGCCCCCTTGGCCGCGAGCGCCGCAGGCGATCCGTACCGCAATGGCAAATCGATGTTTTCACCATGCCAGCCTTCAATGCCTTCCATCAGCGCTGAAACTTTGGCGGCATCATCGCACAAGCCTTTGCCTTGCGACGTTGAAAGTCCGCGGGAATTAGGCCGGATTGCAATCCAGACGGGGAGGCCAATTGTATCCAGGCCGGTTACGTTTGCAAGCCGAGTAATGCCAACCTGGTGGCGGATCGGTAGCAGCCGTTGATAGGTTTCCAGCGGCGAACAGACCCTGTGCGTCCCGCTGAAATGACCTTTGGGCATGGTCCAATCACGCCCGAACAACGTTACCGCGTCAGTCATACCGCAGCCACCGGCACCGCGCAGACGGCCTCGCCAGGAAGGGCAAGGTTGGCCCGATCACCGCTCCCACAGGCCGGACATTGCGGGTCGCGAGCAAAGCGCAATTCCCGGAACCGAGCGGCCAACCCATCGAATCGCAATGCACGACCTGACAATGGCTCACCAATTCCCAGCAATAATTTTAGCGCCTCAGTCGCTTGGAGCAATCCGATCACGCCCGGCAGCACGCCCAGCACGCCGGCTTCGGCGCACGAAGGGGCAAGTTCAGCGGGTGGAGCAACCGGATGGAGACACCGATAGCAAGGACCATCGCCGTGACCAAATACCGACACTTGCCCTTCGAACCGATAGACCGACCCATGCACGACCGGAATTCCAAGCGCGACGGCCGTGTCATTGATCAGATAGCGGGTGCGGAAATTGTCAGATCCATCGACGATCAAATCGTAGTTTGCAAACAATCCAGTCGCTTCAACCTCAGACAGCCGCAACGCATGGAGTTCGACCGCGACATCAGGATTGAGGGCCTGAATTGCGTCGCGGGCACTTTCCACCTTAAGGCGTCCCACGCTATCGTTGCGATGCAGAATTTGTCGCTGCAAATTGGAAAGATCGACCACATCGTTGTCGACGATTCCAATCGTTCCCACGCCCGCAGCCGCCAGATAAAGCGCGCTCGGGCACCCCAGACCCCCGGCGCCGATCATCAATACCCGTGAGCGTAGCAGGCGATGCTGGCCGGCTTCGCCAACCTCGCCAATCCCGACATGGCGAAGATATCGCTGGCGCTGGGTTTCGGTGAGACGCGGAGGGAGCGCAATCGGTTGACCGGCATCCTTCCAGTCGCGGAACCCGCCCGTCAGGCTTGTAACATCAGCATAGCCAAGCATCCGAAGGGTTTGTGCGGCAAACAATGACCGCAAGCCCGATTGGCAATAGCAGACAATTGCAGTTCGCCGATCCGCTATCAGTTCCTCAATCCTTATTTCAAGAAATCCGCGATCACAATGGACGGCACCAGGAATATGGCCGAGTGCAAATTCCTCTGCGGTTCTGACATCCAACACCACAGTATCAGCTTGCATCGACTGCAACGCATTGACGGTGCATTGCGGCACCGTTGCTTCCAGATCGGCACGCCAGCCGGCAAAGCTGCGGGCATCCGCCTCGCCGCCAGCAATCGCGGGCAAAATTTCAATTTCGTCATCCGCGCCGACAGGTGTGGCCAGATCGTCATGCATCCGGATGTCATCGCCGTTCACAAACAGATTCACGAAGGCGCGCGGCTGGCCGTCGGCGGCCAGCAACTGTGCACCAAGCTCGGGAAACACTGCGACAAGATCCATCAGGGTTTCGCCGACATTTTCGCCAGACGTCGCAATGCAGGATTGCCCGCTCGTAAGCCTCCGTAGGCTGGCCGGGATCAGATACTGCGCCACATCAACCTCCTTCTTGTATTGCAATCTGCGTCCAATTCGCGGGACCAGTCAGCCATGCGTTGAGGCTTTTGCCGTGCTCAAGACCGATGATCAGGTGCAACATGCCAGCAAAGGCCGAACCCTCCGTGATATCGCGCTGCGAGGGATAGGCAGGACCAGTGGGATGCGAATGATAGAAGCCCAGCAGGTCATGGCCGCTCAGGCGCGCCGACCTCGCATGTTGCCCGACATCCGCTGCGGCAATCGAAAATGCCCGCTGACGATCATTCGCACGATTGGGCACCGCCCGAGCATGACTGACCCGAAAAGTCCCATCTACTTCTTGACCCAACAATACACCGCAACATTCTTCCGGTGTGCTTGAAACCGCATAACCCAACAAAACTTCGGATTGCATCCGACTGAGTTGGACCTTTGCAGTATCAGGCAACAAGGTGTGCATCGATGAACTGTCCCTTCTCAAGATGTAATATCTTGCTGGCAGCCGCCGCGGCAACCGGGTCATGCGTCACCATGATAATTGTCTTACCCAGTTCACGATTCAACAGTTGTAGGAGCGACAGGATATCTTCAGACGCTGCACGGTCCAAGTTTCCGGTTGGTTCGTCGCAGAGCAAGACATCGGTGTTGGCTACAACTGCACGAGCAATCGCCACTCGCTGCTGCTGGCCGCCCGATAACTGGTTCGGCAAGCGTTGCCCGCACCCCACCAAGCCGACAAGATCGAGGGCAACCTCGACTTGCTGCTTGCGCTTCGCGGCCGACAAGGCGGGGTTGAGAATCAATGGCAGTTCGATGTTGCGAGCCGCACTGAGCATGGGCAGCAGATTGAACGCTTGAAACACAAAGCCGCAGTGTCGAGCTCGCCAATGCGACAGCGCCGATTGCGTAAGGTCGTCGATCCGGTTGCCGCTGTGAAAAATCTCGCCAGAATCTGGCTGGTCGATTCCCCCAAGTAGATTCAGCAGCGTTGTTTTGCCAGAACCGGATGGCCCCATCAGCGCAATGAAATCACCCGCTGCGATGGTCATATTGAGGTCGTCAAAAATGGGGACGGCTTGTTCGCCGCGGCTGTATGTCTTGGCTACATGCGTCAGCAGGAATGCCGGTTGGCTCATTTCGCGCACTCCTTGCCAGCGCAACTTAGGAACATAACTTTTGTGCCCATGTCGGGCAGCACCCGCGGATCGCTCGAATCCAATTTGATGCGCACTTGAACGGTCCCTTTGGCCCGGTCCGCACTTGGCATCACCTGGCTGACCCGTCCGCGAATAGTCAGATTAGGAATTGCATAAAAGCCCACGTCAACTGGCTGTCCAGAGCCGACCCGCGAGACGAATTGTTCCCCCACATCCACGACAATTTCCAACGAATTCATGTCAATTATTGTCGCGAACCCGGTACGGGTGAAGCCACCACCTGCTCCCGTCGGGGCCAGCAATTCACCTTGCTGGGCGTTCTTTTCGATGACAATTCCGGCAAATGGCGCGCGGATCGTATAATTGCCAACGACACCGCGCAGCTGATCGATCTGGATACCTGCGCTTGCCTGTTCGGATCGCTGATTGTCCAGCTGGGCGGTTGCTACCCGGTAGTCGGCCGCCACCCGCTCAAGCTCAGCCCGGGTCGAAAAACCCCGATCGAACAAGGCTTGCGTCCGTTGCAGGGCACCGCTCGATTGCACCAGCCCGGCCTGCGCAATGCGAATTTGCGCGCCAAGCGACTGCCGCCGTTGTTCAGCCATCCGCAAGTCATGGACCGCATAAGTTGAATCGAGGCGGCCCAGGATCTGGCCTTTGGCAACCCGATCACCGACATCGATATTTACAGCTGTAACGATCCCGGCGACGCGGGCCGAAACAGTTGCGCGCCGCGTCGCAACGGTGAAGCCTTGGGCTTCGAATTCTACTCCGGCCTTGCTGGCTAAGGTAACGCTGGGCACCGCAGCAGCGGGCTGGGTGCCTTGCGCAGAGGATTGCGTAGCGGGAGCGCCGACAGTTGCCGTGCTGTCATAAAGGAGCCAGCCAAGCGCACCTGCTTGCGCAAAAATGATCGCACCAATCAACCATTTCCGCGAGCCAGCCGTGGCCTGTGCAGGCACCTTGCGGCGCTTGGCCACTGTTTCGGCTGGTGCTGGTGTGGCAACCGTAAGATTCAGAAGGCGCAGCTTTTGGGCAATTTCGCGGGTACGATCCGAATCCAGCCCAGAAACCGGAACCTCTTCAACCTCACTTCGGTTCAATGCAATCATTTCCATGGCTCAACTCCGTTTTGGCTTGAGCAGTCTGAAACCGGGCACAAGTCCGCCCAGCACGCCAATTCCCAGTGCAAGCGCCAGCGACTGCGCGATGGCAGTGCCATCAAGCTTGAAGCGGAAGCTGACTGTCGAGAACCCTTGACCGATCATCGATGATTCGACCCCTTGCATCACACCGAAGATCAGCAGCAGGCCTGCGCAAGCGCCGATCAGCGAAAGCACGACTGATTCAAACACTACGCCCGAAACAACCACTGGCGGCGTCACCCCCAACATCGCCAGCGTGCGCAGTGAATGGCGCCGGCCTTCCAGTACGATCAGCATCGTGTTGAACACACCGGTGGTCACGCCGATTGCAAGGATCGCAGCCAAGGGCCAACCGAGCACCAAGATCAAATCAGAGGTACTTTTAACCTGCTCGGCATAGAGCTCCCGCTCAGTCGGCGCCTCCAAGTCCAGCCGAGGTTCACCAGCCAAAAACGCGCGCACAGCGCCAACACCGTCGGGCTTGTCCAACATCACGCGGACCGCCTGGATCTGGTTTTCACGCCCATAGGCGGACTGCATGGCTGCAAGATCAGCATAAATTTCTGTTTCAAAAATTTCACTGTTCAAGCCAAACGTACCGACCACTGCCCATTGACGACCGGCCAGCATCAGCGTCTGGCCTGGTTCGGTACTGGCCATCGTGCTGCGCAACCTGCGTCCAACGACCAATTCCATGCGCCCGGCCTGCGGCATTCTGCCCTCGGTAATCCGGAACCCTGGCCGAACCTTCAATCCCGCTGGTTGCAAACCACGCAGCGTGGCGTTGATCTTGCGGTGTTCGACGCGGCTTTTGCCGCTTACCGTCATGACCAGTTCTGGCGACAGCACTGGGACGCCTAGTTCGCGAGCAATTGCCGGGGTATTGGCAAGGAGTTCGATCTGCTCGCGCGATATCTGGCTGTTCGCTTCAGATTGACTTTGTCGGCCAAGCAGAATGACGACCCGATCCGAACCGGCGCTTTGCGCAGTCGCTGCAAATCCTTGCGCCATGGCCAGAAACGCACCCAGCACGATGGTGACCAGCATAACGCACACAACCACAATCAAGCTGGACCACCGCGCCATCCGCAGGTTACCGAGCACTACCAGCATCATGGCTCTGAACTGCGGGAGCATCAGGCCGGCTCCGCCGAAAACGCTTCGGCCGGCTTCACCCGCAACGCCAACCACGCGGGCAACGCAGCAGTCACCAGGGTCACGAAAGCGGCGATCACCAACGCCTCGGTCAAAACCGGGATCGGCAGGCTGATATGCGGCAGAAATTCGGGCATCCTGGATACGATCCAAAGATTGAACCCAGTACCAAGAGCCAGCCCGATAAGGGCACCGCCAAATACGATCGCTGCGACTTGGCCAGCCACCAAACCATAAATCCGACCATTCGAAAATCCGAGAACGCGCAAGACCCCAAGATCTGTGCGCCGCTGGCGCATGGCCAGCGTCATACCGCTGGCAACAACCAGAATCAGGGACGTGAACGTGACGGCAATGATCATTTGGATCATCCGCACGACGTTTCCAAATTGTTCAAAAAACTCTGAGTGAAATGCGCGGTCCGAGGAAGTGCTGGTGGGTGCCGCTGACTGCGCAAATGCAGCATCAATCGTGCCAGCCAGTCTATTCGGGTCTGCATTTTCCCTAGGCATGATCACAAATGTCCCAACGCTGTCTTTGAAAAGGACCCGGTTTTCGTTGAAGTAATCGTAGTGAGCGATGATATAGTTCCTTCCGCCGCCCGTGTCGTCAGTGACAAATGTACCGGCCATGATGAACGGCCAGGCATTTTCTCCCGAAGGCGGGGCAAACATCACGCTTTTCAGCGGTACAATCTGGCCAACTTTCCAACCGAACTTGTCCGCAAGCGGTCGCGCGACGAGAATTGAACGCCGATCCCGCAGGAAAGCCGCGCGATCCGCAGCCTCAACAACCATGTCAGGATGGGTTTGCAGCCACGCTTCGCCATCAACCGCAAAGCTCATCATCATGTTGCGCTGCTCCCGGAAATAGGTGCCCATCCAGGTTGCGTGACTGATCGTGCCGGCCTGATCGATCGCCGCGAGTTTTGAGCGAAATGCCATGGGCAAAGTCTGCATCAAACCGGCCTCATGCCCAACAATCAGGCGGCGTTCAGCAACCGACCCCGATCCGCTGTTCAGGGAAAACCGCAAGGCTCCCAGCACCGCGAATGTGGCAAAACCCAAAATGACCGTGATCAGCATGAGCACCGTGCGAACGCGGAAAAAGTTCAAATGTTCGACAACCAGGCGCAAGAGAGCCATCATGCCATCTCCATCTCAAAGTTTTCTGGCGACAAGGAGCCAGCCAGCTGACTGGCAACCGCCATTTCAAGCTGCGGTGACAGCCCCAGTCGGTTGCAGGTCATGTGCAGCTGCGAGCCGAGGATCTGCCCAATCGCGGCTATGATTCCTGCTGTTGAATCGACTGTGCGGCCGGAATAAGGCTCAACCAGACCGCCCTCTTCGCCCAATGTCACAAGCTGCCGACGCCACTGCGCCACTGCTTGTGCGAAAGGAGCCAGCGCACCGCCGGGGCCGCCAACTTGCCCGGCCTGAGCAAAAATTCGGTCGGTGCGGAGCTGCGCCTTAGTCAGCATTGCTGCCGCAGGCTTGAGGTGCAGAGCCTGTTCGCGCGTTGCCGCCGAGTAGTTGGACCACATCGCGACATGGCCGGACGCAAACCTGATCGCATCCAAGCCGGTATAGCCAGCAGCCGTGATGGCCACCGCCATGATTAAGGCCGCGCGTTGCAACCGGGCATCGAGATTGGCTTGCGTCGCTGCAATCATGCTGGCGGTCAGTTGCGAGGAAACCGCAAAAAGATCCTCGCTGGCCGCAATTGCTTCCGGGCCTCCGTAGCGCTGAAACTCAGGCTCGTACGGAATTTGGACCACTGTGCCATCATCAAACCATGGCAACGCCGCCAGTTCGACCGGCAAGCCATCAAAACTGTGACCAGCATAGTAGGCTTCGCGACTAGTCGGTTCGGCAGCAAGGTATGAACTGACATTTTTGCCAAGGGCGTCGCACACGGACTGCACCAGTTCGACCGAAAGTCCGCGCAAGCGCACACGGATGTGCGGTCCGCCTTCCCAATAGCGCACGAAAAACCAGGAATTGATGATCCCTTGCGCTCGCCATTCGCGCGTCAGCGGAATCAGGACTTCGGTCAACCAGCGTTCTGAATTGCCGGAATCGGCAAGAAATACATGGATTGAAGTCCACCGCGCCGCGGCTGTTTGGATGGTCATGCCAGTTCCAGTGCAAAATTTGCGCGCCGTGATTTTCCGCAAAGCGCTTGATAAATGAGCTGGCCGTCGAGCGGGATTTCCTTTTCCAACGTGCTTTCCCGCATCATGCGCATCGGTCTAGAAAAAAGACCAAAACTGCCTGCTGCATTTGAAAAATCCTGCGCAATTGCACCGGCAGCCAGATGTATTTCGCGCAGTGCCGACCCGCCCAGTTGATCTACGGCTTTTACCGGATCGGTGGTGATCATCAGCGATACCGCGAGTGTGCCGAGATTATAGCGCATACCGCGATAGGGCAGCATACAAGACACCCGGGTCAAGAAGTCAGCAGGGTTTTGCGCCGCATAGACGCACTTTCCAGTCAAGTCGTAGAGCCCCTGTGGGGCCAAGTCTGCGCGCAAGCAGGCAATTCTGACGCCAGCAAACGCTTCCCCAGGCAAGCGTGTCCGCAAATCCAGCATCCGGCCAAAGCGCGCAAGCAAGCCCGCGAACAATCCCGGTTCGAATTGATCGAGCCGCGCGGCAACTCCTGACCGGTCGTTGCCCGAACTGCGCGCCCGCAAGGTTTGCAGCGCACCTTGACTGGGGTTATCTGATTGGATGGCACTGATCGTATGCGCTGGAGCTTCAAACAGGGTTTGCGTGGCTCCAGCGCGAAAACTGCGCAACATGGCTCCAGCTTGGCCTGCCCCGATGTCGATACCATCAGGCTGCGGACGCTCACCGAGCTGCACGATATTAGCCGGTAAAACGTGTTCCAACGCTCCCAATTTCAAGGCCAATGGCACTACAAACAACGGCAGCTCATCACAATTGCGCGTAAAAAACGAAAGCGCGCTGCGATCACCGTATCCGCCCGTAGCGATGCCAAGCATCCGCGCCAGTTGGCCCAATTGGGCAAAGCCGTGGCCTGCTTCCAAGACCGAGGGAAATGCAGAAAAGTCTCCATACAGCGGCGCTATCTCGGCTGGACTGGCAATGCAGCCGATTGCCAAATTGCCTGAAAACGCAGGTGCGGTTCCGGTTAGGTTGCCAATCGGCTCCAAGGCATGAAACGCTGCGTCATAGCGATACCCACAAATGCCTGATTCTCCTTTCTGCAGAACCAGAAAGCGTACTGGGCAAAGCATCCGGGCAGACGGAACGGCGCGGTGCAGCGGACTTTCGGCATTCGGCTCAAGCCGGATCGGCGCAGCAAGATAACGCAGCAATAGCGAGAGCATCTGCACAGGATCAAGCGCATCGGTGGACTTGCCTGCCAGCCAATCGTCAATGGTCAAAATTTCACGCGGTGTCGCTGCTGGTAAAGCAAGCAGAACCGCCTTCCGCACTACGGGCCGGGCCAGTTTAGGCGGTTCGGACCGCTTGTAATCAAACACCGGCACATCAAGTGCCTCCAGCCGCTGATACCCCGCCCGGACGAACGCATCAAGCTGAGCAATCCGGCCAGCGTGGTCGAAGGCCGCAATTTCCGAACGCAAGGCTATGCTGGCCATATCGCACCTCAGGGAAAGTTATGGGGGAATTGATTAACTGTCGTTTCGGAGAATGTTGGTCCGGCATAGCCGCGGGCACGCGCAGCGTTGGTAATTCTGGCCGGATCGACACGGCGGTACTGATGTCCAAAAGTTACTGGCAGCAGTCCTGTTGCCAGCACTTTGACACAGCTGAGACCAAGCGGCTGAAGTCCGGGGAAAGTCTGATCGACGACAATGATATCGTTGGAAACCTTAGCAACATTTCCGACATGCCAGTTCAGTTCGGCTGCCAGGTCTACGTTTGAATGATCCGGAAGTCGTTCCCGGCATGTTTCCAGGCTGACCGTTCCGCCGTGATGTAGAAAGTTCAATTCTCGATACGTATCCGGATGACTGAACAACAACACGTGATCGGGCATCTCGCGAACGCGCGCGTGATCATCAAGCAAGGCCTGTGCGTTTTCGCGTTGGCCTTGCATCGACCGCCGGTATACACCCATTGAGGTGGTTATTTCGACCAAAGCGGAAAAGATCGCTTCGTCCCAGCGACCGTGGCAAGCCGACGCACAATAGGATTTGACCACCGGATCGTTGCTTGGATCCACGATCATTCCCCAAACAGCAGGAATGGCCGTATCGGCACTCATATCAAACAGATATACGTCATACCCATCGGCTTGCGAGCGGGCGATCAAGGCCCGCGCTTTCGCATCAGTAACAGTTTCATTGGCAATCCGCCGCAGCGGATGTTGCGCGTACCACGCTGTCAAATAGGCATCGCGCTCAACCAGCTCGTAAAGCCCACCGAGAATGGCTTCTTCGATACATCCGCCCAGCGAGCAGCCATTCGAAGAATCGAACACAAACCGGTTGGTTGGGCGCTGTAAAGACGTACCGGTCCGATAGTAAACCAGTTGTTCTGGAACCAGGACAGCTTGGTTGCGCACCAGGCTGTATCCCCAGCACCAGTTGCAGTCCAGTTCCGGATCGTACCGCCGCAACCCAAAAGCCGGATCAGCATACTGCATCTCTCCGTGCAGGATAAAGCTGCGAGGATCAGCAATTTGAGCGCTGCCATAGCGGTCGAGCAAATCGAGATAGCTGCCCCGCAATGTCGCTTGGCCAGCCCGCGGACGATGGCCTGCATAGCGCTCAACTGCCTCCAGAATTGCGACGAGTTCCGATTTTTCAAGGCTTTCTGCACGGCCATACCCGGATTCAAAAGTGTCCTCTCCCGGCAATTGCATCTCGGCGACACACATTGGCATCAAGGCTGACGTTGAATCTTGAAATACGTGCTTGATCACGCCGCACTCCCGGTCAACGAAGGCTTTGCGCAAGGCCTCCGTGGTCAGTCGTGGATTGGCGATCCGCTTGTCTTCGACCGCGTCCTTAAGCTGTTGGACAAGTTCCAGCGCGGCAGGAGGTGCTTCGTCTGGCTGCCGCTGATCGGCACAGCCCACGCAATCGGTTACCGGCGTGAAATGGTGCGTTTCAACCCGCAGTGAATGGAAATGCACGGTCACATAACCGCTCACCAACCGCTCATCCCGGCCGTTGGCCAGAAACTCGCTGAGCAAGTCGCGGATTACTGCCTGGACCATTGGGCCAGGTCGAGCGACCCCACCAATCCGTCCTCCAGTGTGCTGAGGCCGCCGTAAGTTATTCTGGATCCGGGCATCCCGGCAAGTGACACATCCCGGCTCGTCCGGTAAAATCAGTGGCCCGATCCGTGCCCGGTCAGCAAGCCAATCGATCACTAACAGCGCAACCCCTGCGCGCCGCACCCGCGCTTGTAAGTCCGCGATGTTGACTTGCGCCTCGCGGGGATCATGCAGCAGTACGAGAATTTGATTGCCGGTTGCTTCAAGATCTAGCTCAGCCAATGACATGGCCATGAGCGGCGGCAAGCCGATCATCGCAGCAAGTTCGGCCAGTTCGGTCGATCCGGCCAGACAACGCGGCGAACGCGGCGCAGGCATCAGCATCCGTCTGCTCCCGCACCGAAGCGCGCGAAGCCACACGCAATTCCGCCGGGAAGTTCCAACTGATCGACAACTTGATAAACTATAGCGGCGCCGGGAACCTGCTGCGACTGCGGTGTCTGCGCGATCACGTCTATCGGCACGACCGGCTGCAAGCCGCTTGCCTGCCATTGCGCGGCCGAACAAGCTTCGCCCAAGGCCGTGATGATCGCCGCGTCGCGCTGGTAAGCAAGCCCGCTTGCCAGAACTTGGCTGTTGCAGAGAACCTGTGCCGTCCAGGCCTGTTGCTGCGCATCGCTGGCGATCCGCAATGTCACTTCGCCACTGCCATGGTACTGCAGCAGCCGGGCCAAAAGCTGAATCTCGGGTTCAGCATCCCCGATCGGATCAACCGGTTCTGGTTCAAGCTGATCAATCAAGCCGGCTTGATTCATTAAGCGCGCTCGCGCCATCGGCCGCCAATCCGTTCCATCGATTGAAACCGCAACCGCCGCATCGGCTGGGCACAGCGTGCGCGCCAGCGCGGCAATTGCCGCATCCATCGCGCGCAGTCCGGCAGCTCCCAAATCAAGTCCCCAGCCATTGACCAACTGCACGACGGTTCCATTTTTGACGGCAATCTGTTGTTGCATCAAAGGGATTTGGAGCAGTCCGGCTTGGGCAGTTTTGCGGAATGGCCCAAACACGGGATCAAACCAGGGGTCCAATGCCAAGCTCGCCTGTTCATAAAGCTCAAGCGGACGCGCTTCGGGCAACTCGTGCCGCGGCACCGTAACAAACGGATGGGTTCGACCGGCATCGCGCCCGGGCAATGGAACCACGGCATGGCGCGTAATCTCCAGCCTGCCATCGACAATCATGGCATGGTCGGCATGGTCCTGTCCCAAATTGAAAAACCGCTCAATCGCAATTTGGCCAGCCACCGCGCCGAGCATACTGAGACCGGCGTAGCCCAAATCAGGCATATCAGCCGCGGGTTCAAGCTGCGCCAGTGTGGCGGCAATCCGCAACCGGCCGTGCCGGTCCTGCGGGATTACAATTCCAACTTTTCCGATGCGTAGCGCCATGACCGCCCGCTTTGCTGCCGGTTCAAGGCGCTCCACCCATTTGTGAGCGTCATCGGATGAAAGATCATCTGCTGCGAAGATCACGATGTCATTCGCTGCAAGCGACGCTGCCTCGTCGCGCTCGATCAGCGCCTGATTGGCAAGTGACTGTTCAAGCCAACGCACGTCCTCTGCCGGGTCGTCTCCAATTACCATGCATTTGACGGACGCAGCCCCAGATTCCGAAAAATTCAGCGCGGCAGTGCGCATCGCATGACCACATCCTACTACCAATAAGCGTGCAGCCCGCCAACGCCCCCAGGCGTCAGCCAAGGCATCGCCATCAAGCCGGTCTTTCAGCATTTCCAGAATAGACCGCGCTGTTGGTGTCAGCTGGCTTGTCAAGTCCAGACCGTGGTCCTGCGGTAACCGGGTCAGCATGTCATGATCACGCAAGGACTGGAACAACCGACCGAACAAGCTTGCGACGGGCGCAGGCACGCTGTCCATGATCGCCTCAATGGGATGGCCGGAATCGATCAGCGCCACAAACCGCTCTACCAAAGGATAGAGTTTACGGTCGGGCAGCAAGAATGAATTGCGACCAGCTTCGAACCAGACGCCCTCATCGACCAGGCCGAAATAAACGAACGACCGCAGCTGATACGTGCCAAACGGTATTTTGGTTTGAACATTCATGGTCTTTACTCCGCCGCAACCATGCCGATCGATTGACGCCAGTCACGCGCAAAGACACGCTCGACCGAACGGGCAACCAGATCGCACAGCATGAATTTTTGAACCGGGGTGATCCCCAAGGCAGGCAACAGCAGATAGAAAAAGTTGACGTTGGTCCGGTAAGTCAGGAAATCAGGCGTGCGTTGGGCTTCGATCCCGCGTTCGGAATTCAAGAAGACCTCGCCAATGTCAGAGATTTTGCGGGCGGCGAACCGTTGCCGCATTGCGCTATCATCGGTTACTGCCATTGTGCGGGCCAAGTCCTGGTGAACTGTTTGGCTGATCAAGGCGGCGTAGTTTGCCATGACCAGATCACGGCTCCGCTGGTCGGTGCGGTCGACCACGTCACTCCAACCTTTAACCAGCGCACGTGCGGCCGACGCCATCGGTAAAGCGTCCCAGTCTCGGTCCGCCACCGCGCGCGCGATCCGATCAAAATCAGCGCCCCAATGTTCATCGAAAGCATCAAACCTGGTGCGAACCTGGCCCGAGAGATCATGCGCGGCGAAGAAGTAATCCGCGTGTGAACGCAGCGACATGTATCCTTCGCTCATTCCGCTGGCATACGAATCTGCGGTGACGAGCAGCATGGCACCCAAACTGCGAAAGTAATCGGCGCGGTCTGCCTGCTTAAGCGCCAGCACGGCGAACAAAGTTTCCAGGGAATCGTCAAGAAAGGTTGCGCGATGCTCAACCAGCTCAGGAATTGCCAATCCCACCGGCGCTTTGAATGGCGCCAGAGCGACCCGATTGTTCTCAAGCAGCGGGAGATAGGGGCCCGGATTGAGTTCAAACATGCCGATCCCGCGGGAACGCGTTTCATACTCGACAGGATCAAGCGCAGTTTGACTCGGGTTTTCACGCAACCAGCTATCAAGCAACATTCGAATTTCGGGATAGATCTGGTTTTGGAATGTGTGCGGCATAGCTTCGATTGCGATGTCGATATGAGGGCCATGCAGCCAGTGCGGCATGATGCTGACCCGATGAACCGCTTGCTCCTGGCGCAGCCGTTCAAACACGCGCCGGACTGGCCCGTTCATCAAGGCTTCCCGGTCATCTTCAAACCAGGCCACCCTGACCACGTGCCACTTTGGTGAACGCGGCTCGGCCCGCGGCTCAACCATCGACATTTCAAAATGCAATTCAGCGACGCGTTCCTCACCATTGATTGAAAACGGTGACGCTCCAAATTCGGGTAGCAGCTCGCTGATCGAAACCGCCAATTCGTTGCGTTTGGCCATGTTCTGCAACAGCCGAACAAACCGCGGACTGCGCAAATCAACAAAGAAGGGTTTCATGTCTTTGAAATTGACCGAGCTCCAATCGATCTTGCCCTTCTCGTCATCTCCCAAGGTTTCAATCAGCGGCAAGCTGCGCATGAAAAAGCGGTCTGGCAAGCCGTGCTGAAGCTGCCATTCGCGTACCGAACGATAGAACTCGTCGGCCGCGCAATCCGCATTTGGCAAAAGTCGGTTGTGCATCAACACCGTCCGGCGAAACAGCACGACGTTACCAATTGAAATCCGTGGCACCGTGGCTTGTTCGCGCCCAGCCCGCATCACCCGCTGAGCGATTGATTTCACAATCGCAAAGCTTGGTCCTTCGGTGAACGCGAGCGACATTACCCGGTGCAATTGCGGCATCAGCGCCGGGATGAGCAAGCCTTGATAAAACACATCGATTACGCGACCGGCTTCGTCGGCGAAGATCACACGATGTTGCAACTTGTCATAGATCAGCGCCAGCGATGCGAAATCGACAGCCACACGCTGATCATCCGGACGCGGGAATGGAGCGACATCCAGATAGTGATCGGCCAAGGGCGGATGCCGATTGGCATTGAACCCAAAAACTCCGGGCAACTCAGCAATTAAATCTGCCGAACTACCGGCGCGAATGTAGTCCCTGACTCTTGCGATTGCAGGCTCCTCTAATACCTCCAAAAATCGCGAGAGTATTGAACTGCGCCCCCCGAATACCTGGTTCAACACGAGCTTTGATTGACCATTTTCAGTCGCAAATTGAACGACATGGCTGTAGGAGAATTTCCTGGACCGCAGCGAATTCGGTGTCATGCCCACAATCGCGCGGAGGGCATGTTGATCGAGCACAACATCGTCCGCACTTTCCAGCAACGGATCGAGCAAGCGGTCAAATTCGCGCTTGGCGTCAAGCAATCCTTGCGTTTGCGGTGATGCCGGGGCCGTTTCTGTTGCCAGAATATCGCCATCCAGGACGCCGGGCGAATAGACCCGATCAAAATCGCGCAAGAAGGCGGCAATATCGACACAGCGGCCATCTTCACCAAACTTGGCTAGATAGAAATCGGCCATGCGGCTGTGCAGCTCTTGATTTGGATCGAGCAGATGCGAGAGCTCGCAGATTAAATCAAGATCAGCGGCAAACGGCGCCAGCATTGCTGGATCCAAAGCTTGGTTTGACTGTTGCAGATAGCAATTCTCATAAAATGGCTGATGGAACAGGGCGCTACCCGCATCGGCACCGGTGCACGTTGCAATCTCGATCAGAATTTTGCGAATGCTTTGTGCAGCGGTTTCCCGCGCTGGCACCGCATCTCCTTCCATCACTGCAAGTGCGTCACGCAGGTCGGTGATCAGCACCTGTACGCTGGTCTGATTGGGAAACCGTGCAAGCCCGGCGATTTGCTCGATCCAGTCGAGCGCATTGGCCTGTTCCACCAAGCCAACTTCGGCGACCAGATATCCGATGCTGAACAGCTTCCCAAAGAACGGTGCGAGCTGTTGAGGGGACATGCTGGGGACTTTGGCGCAAACCGCTGCCACCAACTCATCTGCGAGCATAGTACCGTCAGGTTGCGCCGCCAGGACAACAGCCAGGCAGCGCATGATCGGATTGCCCGGCATACTGGCAACTTGCAATCCAGTACCCCATGTCCGGCCTGACAGCTCCTGTCCCGGAGTGATAATCTCGTAGCGCAGTTGATCACCGTCAAACCGTGCCGATGTATTTATCTTCAGCGGAAAATTCGAACGGACGAAATCGAACGATTGCAGAACCGGTTCCAGCAAATGCCGCACCAAACCGGCCTTCAATTCCACCCGCCGGATCATTGTTCCATCCAGGTCTAGTGCGCTGGCACCCGATCCATCTGCCCAACTGCCAACATGAATCGGCGTGAACGAGGAAAGCGGACTGGTCTTGGTTGCACAGCGCGCAAAATACTGGATGGCGCTGTCTTCAATGTTGCGAATAGCCTTGGCCTTTAGCGGCTTTTCGCGGTCCGGTGCGAAGGCACTGCGCAGTGATTGCGATAGCGCTGGCGCAGAATAACTCATGCCTGTCCGCAAATTGGTTCCTTGCGCCAGTTCGGCGATAACCGGGCCGCTTCGCAGCAAATCTTCGGCATGGGCTGCAGTAAATTCGGCCCGTAGCGCTTCCAGGTCGTTCGCTTTGGCAATATGGTCTGCCAGCTGCGCCGCAATTTCTGAATTGGGAAATGCTCCGAAAAACTGCTCTGCATCACGCATTGCAACCTTGCGTCCGGCGAACACTGCACGCTTGGCGTTCAAAATAGCGCGCGTAATTTCACGATCTACACAGCTGGGCACGAGTTGCTCTAGCTTGGTGCACAGCGGTTCACGCTCAGTTGCCAGGATGGTATCCAAGCGGACGATTGCTTGCCAGCAGGCATCCGCGCGCCCCTCATCGAGCCTGTTCAGACCGCTGTATGCTTCACCACCGATCCGCAAGACGTAGTTGGGGTGGAGCACGTACCCAGCCAGAGCTTCAACATTTTCGTCGGGCGAGATAGACTGAGCGTACATGTGTTTGGCCTCTCGACTGTGCTTCAGTTGAATTCGCGGCGGAACAGGTGCGTCGTGGCGACCATGCAAAGTCCGCCAACTGCGACCAGTACCAGCGCCGGCAAGATCGCCGCCGCGGTAAAGAACTGGCCATCCCAGCCTAGTTTCATCGCATCGACCGCATAGGTAAAGGGTAGGACCGTCGACAAGGCGTAGGCCCAATCGGGAAAGGTATCCCGGGACATCCCCGACCCAGACAGCAGCAACATCGGCTGAATTAGGATCATACCGGCGTTGAAAGCCGTGGTGGCGCGATCAAACCAGGCTCCGAGCATAAATCCGATCGACAAGATGCAAAAGGCCGCGAGGAGTGCTGGTATTGCCAAGTTAGCAAACGACGCTTGAGGGAGTCGTCCAAGGACAAAATAGCCCATCACCAGAGTCCCGATGTACCCCAAAACAAAGATTATCAGAGTGCGGGTAACCGAAGCCAACAACAAGGTGGCAGGGGTGAGCGGTGTCGCCAGCAATCGCCGAAACAATCCGCCCTCTTTTGCCATCACAATCGTGGGAGACAGGTTCAATAAGGCCGTGTTCAGCAGAATGACTGCGGCGAAATTGACGGTATAGGTTTCATAGTATTCAAGCCGGGATTCAGCCGTTTTCACCGCACCAAAAAAAGTCGCGAAGAAAATGTAGATCGCAATCGGGAACACCAACAGCATCCCCACCGCAATCTTATCTTTCAACGTATTTTTGAGATCGAACCGCAACATTGCGATAAAGCTACGCCAGGTCATTGCTTCACTCCTTGGGTTACGGCGAGGCGACGATACGCTTCATCAAGGGTGGCAGCGCCTTGACCAGCCATTGCGACCATATCGGCCACGGCTCCGTCCATCCGGAGCTCGCCATCGGCGATGAACACCACGCGTGAAGCCAGCGCTGCGACCTCCTCCATGTAGTGCGTCGTGAAAATGAGCGTCCGACGACCGCCATCATGCATCGTACGGATCAGCGACCAGAATTCTTCTCTGGCGATCGGGTCCAGGCCGACCGTTGGCTCATCTAGAATGATGATCTCCGGGTCATTCAGCATCGCCAGGGCGAGCGCGATCCGTTGTCGCTGACCACCCGAAACCTTGCGCAGCGGCCGGTCGATAAAAGCACCAAGTGCCATGACCGCAATCAACTCGTCTTCCGGCACGACCCGCGGATAAATGTCTCGAAATAGATTGATGTAATCGCGTCCCGTGAGATTCACGAAGAAGTCGGTTCGTTGCAGTTGCAATCCGACCCGCGACAAAAAGCCGCGCTCACCTGCGGTCACATCATCGCCCAAGACCTTGACAATACCCTTGTCGGGGTTGCGCAGGCCGACGATTGTCTCAACCAATGTCGATTTGCCCGCACCGTTCGGACCAAGCAAAGCAACAACTTCTCCAGGCGCGATTGAAAGGTCGATATCGTTCAAAGCTTGAACACCGACATAGGCCTTTGACAGCCCGACAATTTCAATTGCAGCGCACGACGCCGTCGCGGCAGGGCGAATGTCAGCGCTTGTTGCGCAAGCCGACATTTTTTCCATAGCAACTTGGGTGGTCATTGTGCTATCCTTATATTTGTCCGAGTTCAGATTCGGTTGGTGGATGGACCGTCCATTGCTGGACGGCCCATCGGGAGTGCTGGGGGCTTATAAGACACGGGTCCCCAGCATTCTGCCTTACTCAGCCGAACGTTCCATCGACACGCAGGAGCTCGAACCGCAGCTCGAGCAGCTGTTGCATGAGCTGATACCGCTCGAAGCGCCGGTTTCAGGAAGCGCCATTGCATCCTTCAGCGTCACGATTTCGAGGCCGTCGACATCCAGCGAGCCAGCGTCAATCGAGTCAAAGTCAAAGTTGTTCAGATCAATCATCATACTCTCCTTTAATTGCCGCTATTGAAAATCTATTGAGTGTAGCGGCATGCACTCAATCTCGAAAAATTATAAATATTGAAATCCAGTATTTCGATGCCTATTCAATTATAGTATTTTATATTTATCGAAATATCATTGCTGTCAGGCAAGGCGAATGCAGATTTCTTGAAATCCGGCATACTAAATTCCAGATTGGCATTGCGTGAAAACCCTATTCCTTCCTGCTGCAAGGTCAGGGCTCCATCTGCATTTTCATCGTGAAACAGCGCGACGGCGTATTTGCCATTTGCCAGACGCCCAAACTCCGCAACCGTCTCACCAACTTTCGCTGCGGTGGAGGTTTTGGTTGTGCAAGCAGAAGGGAACTGTTGGCCTTCACTACACAGCGTGAAGATGATCTGACCTGATGAATTCCGAACGCCACTGGCTCGCACAGTAAGTGTGTTGTTGCCCGTTGCGACCTTGGTTGCGCCGTTGCGGTTGCTGGTGGCATAGGTGCCGACCACCCCGATCGCAGCCATCACTGCTACTGCTGCAATCACATGGGTCGGTTTCATTGTCCGTGTCCGTTTTCGAGTTGTTGAAACTTGCGGAGTAAGCGGCACAGACCGCCTCCTCTGTGACTCAACAATCACTCGGAAACGGACCCAAGTGCAATCATGACATAGGGCAACTGCCGTTTATCACCCTGTCTATTGTCAGGTTGACCATAAGTGTATGTTCAATTAAACAATCAGAATTATTGCCGAATAAAGCCGTAATACCTGCATCGTCGGTACAGCTCACACGAACCGGGAAAAAATTGATGACCCCAATTCCGAGTCAAATTGAATGACTCGCTCTGATCGGTCACCGCAAAATCTACACCATCAGCTTTATCTTATTGGGATCATTGAGCCTTGAGGATCAGCGACAGCGAAAAAAAACCACAAGAAGCGGGCAACACACTGGTTTGGCTTGCTTGCTTGATTTTTTATCCGGTTCCGTGGCTTTTTCGGTCCCCAGGCCAATCGGAAATTGTTTATTCAGTTCTGGCAATCGCAGTTTTTCTGATAATCTATTTCCTAAGTGCCCAGGATCGGGGACTTAAGCTGTTAGCCTGCGCTGCGCTGACTTTGATTATAGCAATTGCCCTTGCGCCAATTGAAGCGAATTGGACTGTTTTCGTAATTTTTGCGGCAACAATGTTCGGCCGACTTGATAACCATGTTTGGGCGGTACGCGGCATCGTTGGTGCATGTCTGATTGCCGGCGTCACCGGAATTTTAACCGGTCAGCCTTGGTTCTGGTGGTTTCCGGGACTCGCCCTCTCAGCATTGATCGGGCTTTCTACGATTCGTTCTCTCGACCTAATAAGGGAAAACAAGTACTTAATTGTGCGCCGAGAGGCTGAACGGCTGGAGAGTATGCTCGAAGAACGTGAGCGGATATCAAGAGATTTGCATGACCTGCTCGGGCGCTCGCTAACGTCGATCGCGGTGAAAGCTGATCTGGCAACGCGCCTCATCGGACATGATACGACGGCAGCCAAAGCTGAAATCATTGAAGTGGCGACGGTTGCGCGCGAAAGTTTGACTGAGGTAAGGCGGTATGTAAGCGGCCAGGGGTCGGCGAGCCTGGCCCGCGAAATCACTGCGGCAGAGAAGATCCTAGGGTCTGCTGGAATTCAGGTGGTGATCCAAGGGTCCGCCCCTGCGCTGACAAAGCCAACCGACAATGCGCTTGCGATGACCTTGCGGGAAGTCGTAACCAACGTCATGAAGCATTCTGGAGCAACCGTCTGCACAATCCGGATCGTCGAAAGTGAGTATGAACTTGATCTATGGGTCGAAGACAATGGTCGCGGCGGACAGCCAGTGGAAGGGTTTGGCCTGATGGGCATTCGCAAGCGGCTGCGTGAATTGAGGGGCACCAGCAACCTTAATCCAACCAAGCATGGTATGCGCTTTCATGCCATGGTGCCGCGGACCAAGCCATGATCAGAATTCTAATCGCAGAAGACCAGATTTTGGTGCTTGGTGCCGTCGCGCGCATGTTGGCAATGGAAAGCGACATTGATGTGGTCGCTTCAGCGTCCGATGGCTGCGAGGCCTTGCGGCTCGTGCTTGAACACCAGCCCGACCTGCTGATCTCTGACATCGAAATGCCGGGCTTGAATGGGCTTGATCTGGCCAAAAAAGTTCGGACCCAGGCGCCGCACGTGCGAATTCTGATTGTTACCACTTTCAATCTTCCTGGCTATGTCAACCGGGCAATTGAAGAAGATGTCGACGGTTTTATGCTAAAAGACGTGCCGTTCGATCAATTCGTTTCGACAATTCGCGAAATCGTGGCTGGCGAAAAGAAGCTTGACCGTTCTATGGGTGAGCCCGAAAGCCCGTTCGGAGCCGTTCCGCACCTCTCAACGCGTGAGCGCGAAGTCCTTGAACTGGCTGAGTTGGGTAAGTCGAACAAGCAGATCGCGCGTGATCTGGGAATATCGCCTGGCACCGCGCGCAATTATTTGGCTGATGCCGCTGCAAAACTTGGTGCCGCCAATCGCGTCGAAGCATCGCGCAAGGCACGGCAAATGGGCCTGCTTTAGTCGGCGCCTGAGCGGCACACCTGTTGCGGCACCCAGGTTCGCGTTGATCGAATGGGGATGCGAACGGGACGATGGAATTCAAATCGATGTGGGCTTCACCGCCACCGCAGCCATTTTTGCCACAACCCCGCAAAATCCCGGAGCGAAGCTAAAGCTTTCCTTGTCGATCACCGCTTCTGCTCGCACATAACGAGGCCCTGAAATATCAGGAGCCGCAGGACATGACGAAGAAGGCCTCCCGTGAACGATACCAGTAACTCTCTGAACTTTGATCTGGTATTGGTCGGCGGCGGGTTGGCCAATGGCCTGATTGCGCTGCGTTTGTCGCAGGTCCGGCCAGAGCTGCGGGTTGCGATCGTCGAGGCTGGGGCGGCCCTGGGCGGCAATCACACTTGGTCGCTGTTTGACGCTGATCTGACTGCGGAGCAGCGGGAGTGGACCGCAGCCCTGATTGCGCACCAATGGGAGCACTATTCGGTGCGGTTCCCCCGGCGGCAGCGGGTGTTGCCTATGGGCTACCGCAGCAGCACCTCAGATAAGCTTGCCGCCGCCCTGACCAGCGCCCTGCCCGCTGAACACATCTTTCTGTCCGCCCCGGCCGTCAGCGTTGCGGCAGACCGCGTGGTGCTGGCCGATCAGCGCCAGCTCAATGCCACAGCGGTGATTGACGGACGCGGCTATCGCCCCAGCCCGCATCTGGAGCTGTGCTGGCAGAAGTTCGTGGGACAGGAACTGGAACTGGCGGCGCCGCACGGCTTGACCGGCCCGGTGATCATGGATGCCACCGTACCGCAACTGGATGGCTATCGGTTCGTCTATGTCCTGCCGCTGGGGCCGCGCCGGGTGCTGGTGGAGGACACCTATTTCAGCGACGCTGCCGATCTCAGCGAAGCGGCGGTCACGGCGCGGATCGCCGACTATGCTGCGGATCAGGGCTGGTCGGTCGAGCGGATCGTGCGCGAAGAGGCTGGGGTCTTGCCGATGGCGATCGGCGGCAACATCGAGCGGCTGTGGGACGATGGCACCCCGGGCGTCGGCATGACCGGGCTGCAAGCCGCGCTGTTTCAACCCGCCACCGGCTACAGTTTTCCCGACGCCGCGCGCAGTGCTGATCTGATTGCGGCGCTGCCGGTGCTCGATTCGGACAGCGTCTATCGCGCCTTGCGCGAACACAGCCTGCGCAACTGGCGGGCCACCGGGTTCTACCGCTATCTGAACCTGCTGCTGTTCAAGGGAGCGAACCCGGCTGAGCGGTACTGGGTGCTCGAACGCTTTTATGGCATGTCGGACGGCCTGATCCGGCGGTTCTATGCCGGGCAATCCAGCCTCGTCGACCGCGCGCGGATTCTGATCGGCAAGCCGCCGATTTCGGTGCGCCGGGCCGTCAGTCTGACGCTGGGCGCACTGGCGGGCCGCTTTCCGCGCGGTTAACCCCCAGCGTTACTGCGCAGCGGAACAGCGCTCCGTATTCCTACCCAATCTGCCGCTGACCATTTGCCAGCCCCGCTGCGTTAGACGCGCAGCATACGCAAAACGCAGGGGGCCGTGCCAGCATGCTCAAGACCATTAATCCGTCCGACGTTGAGCTGGGCATGTATATCCACAAGCTTGAGGGCAGCTGGTTCAAGCATCCATTCTGGAAATCGAAATTCCTGCTGGAGGATCCGGCAACACTCGAGGATCTGCGCGAATGCGACATTCCCGGGGTGGTGATTGACGTCAGCAAGGGTCGCGACCGGCTGACTGCGCAGCTGCGCCCGGCTGCAACCGGAGCGAATCAGCCGAGCCAGCTTTCTCGCCGCGGCCTGGTCGCCCGCGCCCAGCCGTTTGACTACGCCTCAACCGCGCGGACCGATCTCAGCCGCGAATTCGGCCACGCCCGGACCGTGGCCAATCGCTCGGAGAAGGTCGTCAGCCGGGTGTTCCTGCACAGCCGCCTGGGCAAGGCGGTGGACAGCACTGTGGTCGAGCCGGTGATCAGCGACATTTTCGCCTCGGTCCAGCGCAATCCCCATGCCTTCAATGGTTTGATGCGGTGCAAACGCGACAACCAATATGTGTTCCAGCACGCCCTGGCGGTCAGCGCGCTGATGATTTCGCTCGCCCGCCAGCTGAAGCTCTCGCCCGAACTGCTGCGCAACGCCGGGATGGCGGGATTGCTGCTGGATGTCGGGATTGGCCACTTGCCAATCAATCTGGAGGAAGTCGGCGGCGATTACCGCGACTTCAGCGAGGAAGTGCTGCAACGCCATACCACGTTGGGTTATGAATACTTGCGGATGGGGGGGGATATTCCCGAAGAGGTCGCGCTGGTCGCCTTGCAGCATCACGAGCGGCTCGACGGGTCAGGCTATCCGCAAGGGCTGCGCGGCGAGGCGATCTCGATGCTGTCACGGATGGCGGCGATCTGCGATGTCTATGATAGCTTGGTCACTGACCGGGCAAGCCAGCGCGGGCTCGATCCCGGCACCGCGATCTTGCAGATGCAGGAGCTGGTCGGCAAGTTCGATCCGCGCCTGCTCGATGCCTTTATTCTGGCAATCGGCGCGCACCCGGTGGGGTCGGTCGTGCGGCTCGCATCGGACCGGCTGGCGCTGGTGATTGATCAGGATCCCGCCGATCACACCCTGCCGCGCGTCCGCGCGTTCTTTTCGGTGCGCACCGGCCGGATGACCCAGCCGGAGGACATCGTGCTAGCGCAGTGTTTCGGGCAGGACCGGATTGTTGCGGTGGCCGATCCGGAGACCTACGGGATCAAGGAGTTTGACAAGCTGCGGCTGCGCATTTTCACCGCCGCTTGCAAGGGTCCAGCTTAGCGCCGCGTGCAACAAGTTGCACAAGTGCTGCACCAAGCGGCAGGGCGTGGGTCAAGCGCGACCTAGCCGCCCGCGAACCAGTGCTGAATGCTGACAAAAGACGGTCAGCATTTCAGACATTCGATCTATAAATCAATATCTTATCATACAAATGGCAGGGCTTTGAGTGCGCTCGCTGCAATCGCTATCCGTGCCACCAGCTATGTCACAATTGGATCGTGTAGGAAACCCAGCAGCGCACTCTAACCCTTGCGCGCGAACCACAGCGTGTGGCGCGGGCCTTTGCCATTCGGGCGCGCGCGGATGGTGAGCACTTCCACATCGAAACGCGCCTTCTCCAGCCGCCGGGTAAAGGCCGGGTCGGCCGCCGCAGACCAGATCGTCAGCAGTCCGCCGGGGGTGAGCGCAGCCCGCGCCGCCTCCAGCCCGGCGCGCGTATAGAGCCGGTTGTTATCGGGCCGGACCAGCCCGTCGGGGCCATTGTCCACATCGAGCAGAATCGCATCGTAGGGCTCGGGTGCCAGCAGGATTGCCTCTGCCACATCGCCCAGCCGCACCGCCACGCGCGGGTCAGACAGGCTCTCGCCGGTCAGGTCTGCCATTGGCCCGCGCGCCCAATCGAGCACTTCGGGCATCAGTTCGGCAACAGTGATCTGGCCTTTGGGGCCCAGCGCTGCCAAGGCCGCGCGCAGGGTATAACCCATGCCATAGCCGCCGATCAGCAGATGCGGCGCTTTCAACCCCGGCAGCCGTTGCAGCGTTTCCACCGCCAGCGCCTCTTCCGAATTGTGCATCCGGGTAGTCATCAGCTCGTTGCCGCCCATCACGATCATGAAATCACGATCGTGCGCCACCAGCTGCAATTCTGCGCCGCCGGGCACCTGCGCGGTGGCCAGAACCCGGCGCGGGATCACGCGGCGCGCTGCGCGCGGGTGGTCGCTTCCTGATTGAGCATATCGGCCAACAGAAACGCCAGTTCCAGCGATTGCGCGGCGTTCAGCCGGGGATCGCAATGGGTGTGATAGCGGTCTGCGAGGGCATCGGAACTGATCGCCACCGCGCCGCCCATGCATTCGGTCACATCCTGCCCGGTCATCTCGATATGGATACCGCCCGCGTGGGTTCCTTCGGCGCGGTGGACCGCAAAGAACCCGCGCACTTCGCGCAGGATCCGGTCGAACGGCCGGGTCTTGTAGCCGCTGTCCGCCTTGATCACATTGCCGTGCATCGGATCGCAGGACCACACCACCGGCTGGCCTTCGCGCGCCACCGCGCGCACCAGCGGGGCCAGGCCCGCCTCCACCTTGTCATCACCAAACCGGCTGATCAGCGTGATCCGGCCTGGTTCGCGCGCTGGGTTTAACAGATCAAGCTGGCGCAGCAATTCGTCCGGCGACAAGCTGGGGCCGCATTTGAACCCGATCGGATTGCCGACCCCGCGCAGGAACTCGACGTGCGCCGATCCTTCAAACCGGGTCCGGTCGCCGATCCACAGCATATGCGCGCTGGTATCGTACCAGTCACCGGTCAGCGAATCCTGCCGGGTCATCGCTTGTTCGTACTTCAGGTGCAGTGCTTCGTGGCTGGTGTAGAAGCTGGTGCCTTGCAACTGCGGCACGGTCTGCGGGTCGATCCCGCAGGCCTGCATGAAATCAAGCGCTTCGCCGATCCGCGTGGAAACCTCAGCGAACTTGTCCGCCCAGGGTGAGCGGCCCATGAAGTCAAGCGTCCACTGGTGAACTTGCCGCAGATTGGCATAGCCGCCCGTGGAGAAAGCACGCAGCAAGTTGAGCGTGGCGGCGCTCTGCGAATAGGCCTGGAGCAGCCGCTGCGGATCGGGAATGCGCGCTTCTGGCGTGAACTCCATCCCGTTGATGTTGTCCCCCAGATAGCTGGGCAGTTCGATCCCGCCTTGCACTTCGACCGGCGAGGAACGCGGCTTGGAAAATTGCCCCGCCATCCGGCCCACCTTCACTACCGGCTGTTTGCCGGCAAAGGTCAGCACCACCGCCGCTTGCAGCAACACGCGAAAGGTATCCCGGATGTTGTTGGGGTGGAACTCCGCAAAGCTCTCCGCGCAGTCACCGCCTTGCAGCAGGAAGCCCTTACCCGCCGCAACCTGGGCCAGATCGGCCTTCAGCGCGCGGGCTTCACCCGCGAACACCAGCGGCGGAAAGGTGGTCAAAGTATTGGTCACCCGGTCCAGCGCGTCCGGGTCGGGATAGCTGGGCAAGTGCCGCGCTTCGTGCGCCGTCCAGCTTGCCGGGGTCCAATGCGATGCCACAATCATGCTCCTGTTCAGAGCGCGGCCCTTAGCCCCGGTGCTGCCCAATTGCAAAAGGTGCGCTGTAGAACGCGCCAGATGCGCAATAATATTGCGGAATCACCGCCCGCCGTCGGCCTGCGCTGCCCGGCTGCCCGCACGCACTGGCCGCGTCGGTGCAGCAGCCGCACCCAGCGCCTGCCCTTGCGGAATCACCGCCAACCGCCAGCTGCGCTGCTGGACCAGATACTTGCCCGCCAGCGCCTGCAATTGCGCAGGGGTTACGCTGGTATAGTCGGTCAGCATGGAGCGAACCGACGCCACCCGGGCCGGTTCCTCGGTTGCCCCTTCCAGCAGGTACATGAAAAACGCGCTGCTGGTGGTAGCGCGATTGAGCTGCTGGCGCAGCGGCTCGATTGTGCGTTGCAGTTCCTCCGCGCTGGGGGGCTTCGCCACCAGATCGGCGGCAATCTGATCTGCCGCCGCGATGAAGATCGGGACTTGCGCGGGCTCCAGCTGCGCCAACGCATTGATCGCCCCCCCGTTTTCAAGATCGACCGGCCAGGTGGCATAGACCTGCGGCGAATAGCTCGCCCCCAGTTTTTCGCGCATCCGGTCCATCAAGCGGTTGGAGAACACTTCGGCCAACACTTCCAGCTTGCGCGATTCGGCGATTCCAGCGCTGCCGCCGCCGGTGTTCCACGAAACCATCGCCGCTGCCTGGTTAGGCGCGCCGCGGTGGTTGATCACGATTGGCGCGGCAGCGGCTGCGGGCTCACTCACCCGGCGCGGCGCGGTGCTGGCGGGCAAGTTGCCGCGCGGGGGCAAGGCGCCGAAGGTGCGTTCCAGCGCGGCGAGCGCGTCCGCGCGGGTGAAGTCCCCGAACAGTTGCAGTTCGACCGGGCCAGTGCGCAGCAGTGGCTCCCACACGGCGCGAAAGCCTTCGGGCGTCACCGCTGCAATCTCGGCGGGTGTCGGTGTGCGGAACCGCGCATCGCGGCCGCGTTGATAAAATTGCAGATCGCGTTCAAACACCCCCTGCGGTGATGCGGCATAGCTTTCGTATTGCAGCCGTGCAGCCGCCTTGGCGCGGGCAATCGGCGGGGCATCCCAACGCGGGGTGCCGAACTTGGCCGCCAGCAGATAGAGCTGGTCGGCCATATCGGCAGGGCGGGTGTCAGCGGAAAATTCGAACGCGCCGTCTTCGATCTTGAATTCGAAGCCCAGCTTGCGCCCGGTCGCGATCCGGTCAAGATCGTTCTCGCTCAGCGAGCCGACTCCCGACGCGATCAAGGCGCTTTCGCCAACCGCCGCATAAGGCGCATCGGCGCTGGAAAACGCGCGCCACCCGGCCCCGAATCGCACCTTGGCCGTGACCCGGCCCGGCTCATCCCGGCTGGGCCAGAGCAGCACCTTGACGCCATTGGCAAATTCGATCCGTTCAATCCCCAGCACGCCAATCGGCGCGGTGGCCACTGGTTTGGCCGGGGTGCCCAAGGCGGGCATTTCGGCGAACGAGATCGGCTTGGCCGATACCCGCGCCGCCGTATCGGGAACCGCCGGGGCCAGCAGCGCCAGCCGCAGCTGGCCGGCGTCGGCCTCGCTGGCGGTGGGCGTCAGATAGATTGACCGCGTGACCGTACCCTTGAACAGCGTCCGGCTGTGGTCCAGCACGGCTGCCGGGGTGAACAGCACTTTCGAACGCTGAAAGATCGACAGCACGGTTTCGGGCGCGGCCACCGCTTCGCGGATATCCAGCGCACGGGTAATATCGTCGGCCAGCCGCGATCCCGGCAACAACCGGCGCTGCTCGACTGAGCTTTCAAACGCGACGTTCATTTCTGCAACTTCGCGGTCGATCTCTTCCTGGCTGGGCGGGGTCGCCAGCGCATCGGCAATCACCGCCCGCACATCGCGCAGCGCGCCCTGCCAGTCTTCGCCCAGCGGCACGACCGAGACATACGTGCCGTCAACCGAACGCGCGACGTCTTCCTGCGAAACCTGCGCGGCGAGGAAACTGCCGCCGCTGCGCGCCTTGGTTTCCAGCCGCCGGTTGATAATCGCCTGGGCCAGCGAATCGATCATCAAGCCCTGATTGTAGACAATCGTGTCATTGACCGGCCGCCATGGCCGCAGCACCGCGTAAGTCAGCGAGCGCGGCAGATCGGGTTCGACCAGCACCCGTGCTTCGCCAACGGGGTTGCTTGGATCGGTTCCAGCCGGCGCGACCGGATCGCCGAACGCCGGGTCCGCCACCTTCGGCCCGGCGGCCTTCCAATCGGCAAAGTACTTGGCGATCAGCAGTTCCAGCTGCGCCGGATCAATATCCCCCGCAGCGATTACCACTGCCTTGTCGGGTCGATACCAGCGCTTGTGGAACGCGCGAACAGTGGCTTGGTTCGCCGCAGTCAGCGTCTCAACCGTGCCGATGGGTGACCGCTCAGCGAGCAGCATGCCCGCAAACAGCGTTTGCTGGGTGGCGTCAGAGACGCGCTCGTCCGCGCCGCCGCGCTCACGCTTTTCGGCAAGCACGATCGGCACATCAGCGCGGACATTGGCCTCGCTGAGCGTCGGCGCGATGATCATGCCGGACAGCAGCTTGAAACTGGTATCAACCGACACCGGGGTCGCATTGGGCAGATCGAGCTTGAACGTCGTGCTGACCGGGCCAGTCAAGGCATTGGTATCGCTGCCAAAGGTCGCACCCAGCCGCTGCCAGGTGGCAATCGCCTGACCGTCGCCCAGATACTTAGACTGGCGGAACACCAGATGTTCGAGCAAGTGCGCATAGCCGCGCTCATTGGGGCGTTCATACAGCGAGCCGACATCCATATGGATCCGGATCGAGACCTGCCCCGGCGGCACCCCGTTGCGCCGCACGGCATAGCGGACGCCATTGGACAGTTCGCCAAACAGCCATTCCCGGTCCGGCGGAACGTCACTGCCGCGATAGAGCCACGGGGCCGGGCGCGGCGCGGCGCTGGTTTGCGGGGCCTCCTTGCCGTTCTTCCCCGGACCAGAACCAGTGGCCTGAGCGCCCAATGGCGGAGCGAGCAATGCCACGGCAGCGAGCAGAGCAAAGGGCGAAGTGGCGCGGATCAAGTAAGACATGCTGCACGCTATAGGTTCGGCCAAGCTGAAGCGCCAGTGAATGCGCAGGGTGACGGGAACACCAACACCGCCGCTGGCCCATGTCGCTTTTACGCTGCGGCCCAGCCCATCCGCCCTTGACCAAGCCCCCGGGCGGCCTACATTCAGTCCCATGTATATCGAAACAGAAACTACGCCCAATCCAGCGACGCTGAAGTTCCTGCCTGGCGAGCTCGTGATGAGCAGCGGCACGCGCGAATTTGTCGATCCGGACGCGGCGGAAGCCTCCCCGCTCGCCGCCACACTGTTCAGCCTGGGCGACGTAACCGGCGTGTTTTATGGCCGTGATTTCATCTCGGTTACGGCTGGTCCGGGGGTGGATTGGTCTGGCTTAAAGCCGCAGGTGGTGGCGGTGCTGCTCGATCACTTCGTCAGCCAGACCCCGCTGTTTGTAGACTCGACCAATAACGGAATCTCCGTTCCGGCGGAGGACGAAGATTTCGATGATGATCCCGCCGACGCCGATATTGTCGCACAGATCCGCGAGTTGATCGAAACCCGGGTCCGGCCCGCCGTCGCCAACGATGGCGGCGATATCGTCTACCGCGGCTTCCGCGAAGGCGTGGTCTATCTTTCGATGCAGGGGGCCTGCTCGGGCTGTCCATCTTCGGCGGCGACGCTGAAAAATGGTATCGAAGGCCTGCTGAAACACTATGTGCCCGAAGTCGCCGAAGTTCGCGCGGCCTGACCGTACAATAAGGAACCTGCAATTGTCGCAACCGCTTGATGCAGTAGCACTCGATCAGCTGTTTCGCACCGCCCGTTCGTACAACAGCTATCTTGATCAGCCAGTCAGTGAAGAACAGCTGCACGCGATCTGGGACTTGCTGAAGTTCGGGCCGACCAGCGCGAACATGCTGCCCGCGCGGCTGGTATGGTGCACCAGCGCCGGGGCCAAGACCAAACTGGCGCAATGCTGTCTGCCCGCCAATGCTGAAAAGGTGCTGACTGCGCCGGTGACAGTCATCATCGGTATGGACCTCGACTACCATGAGCAACTGCCGTGGCTGTTCCCACATGCCGATGCCAAAGCCTGGTTTGATGGCAACGAACCACTGCGCGAAGTATCCGCCATGCGCAATTCGTCCTTGCAAGGTGCCTATTTCATCCTGGCGGCGCGCGCGCTGGGCCTCGATACCGGGGCGATGTCGGGCTTTGCCAATGACGCGGTTGATGCCGCGTTCTTTGCGGACACGCCGCGGGTGAAGTCCAACTTCATTTGCACGTTGGGTTATGGCGATCCCGCGACGATTTTTGACCGGTCGCC
>JANORN010000160.1:0-2066 GCA_031415355.1 Novosphingobium sp.
GCGGGCGGGGTGCAGGCGCTGGCCGCTGCGCTGGGGCAGGAGGCGCTTGTTGCGGATGTTTCGCGCAAGGCCGAGGTTGCGGCGATCATCGCCAAAGCCGCGCAGCTGTGGGGCGGGCTGGACATTCTGGTCAACAATGCCGGGATCACTCACGCTGCCGAACTCGATGAGCTGACCGAGGACGATTTCGACCGCGTCTTCGCCACCAACCTCAAATCCGCGCTCTGGGCCACCCAAGCCGCGGCGCGGATCATGCCGCCGGGCAGCGCGGTGGTGAATATGAGCTCGGTCAATGCCGTGCTGGCGATTCCCAACCAGATACCGTACGCGATATCCAAAAGCGCGATGAAACAACTCACCAATGTAACCGCATTGGCACTTGCGCCCCAAGGCATCCGCGTCAACGCGATTGGCCCGGGTTCGATCATGACCGAAATGCTGGCCGGGATCATGACCGACCGCGCCGCCGAGGATCGCATCCTCAGCCGCACCCCGCTGGGCCGCTGCGGCACCCCGGAAGAAGTCGCCGCCGTCGCGCTGTTCCTGGCGAGCGAGGACAGCTCGTACCTGACCGGGCAGACGATCTACGCCGACGGTGGGCGGTTGGGCCTGAATTATACGGTGCCGGTGGCTGACTGAGACCCCAGAAATCTACTGTTTATCCCACATTTGTGAAATTCTAAGATTTGTGGGATAAATTCTGCACCATGCCCGCCATCCAGCCCTTCACTGACGAGCAAGCCCGTACCCTGGTCAACCTGCGCCAGCGCTACGAAGTTTGGATTGAGGCGGAGCAAGCCCTGTTCACATTGCCTTACGATTTACGCCGCAAGAACGTGGGCGGGCGTGATTATCTGTATGAAATCAATGATCGCAGCGGCAACGGTAGCAGCCTTGGCCGATGGGATGACATCAAAGCCGCTCAGTTCGATGCCTACAAAGCCGAAAAGGCTAGGTTGAAGGCTCGCAGCGAAACCGCCCGCGCGGCGCTGGCCGAATCAAGTCGGCTCGCCCGCGCTTTGCGGCTGCCGCTGCTGTCGAGCGACGCTGGACCGATCCTGCGCGAGGCTGATCGGCGCGGGTTGCTGGGGCGCGAATTGCTGGTCGTCGGGACCAATTGTCTGGCTGCCTATGCGCAGGAAGCGGGCGGCTTGATCCTTGGTGCGCCTGATGAGACGGAAGACTTCGATCTGGCCTGGGCAGCCGAAGAGGCGGCCAGCGAGACTGCGTTGTGGAACCTGCTCAAAGCCGTCGATCCGACCTTTACGATCAACAGTGAGCGTGATTTTCAGGCCCGTAATGCCAAGGCCTATGAGGTGGAACTGCTGGTCGCGCCATCGCGCGCGGCGACACTCGGAGCCAAGGATCGCCCGCGGCCGATCCCTTTGCCTGAACAGGAATGGCTGTTGCTGGGGCGCCGGATTGAGCAAGTTGTCGCCTGCCGTGATGGCAGTCCCGCGCGGCTGGTCGTCCCCGATCCGCGCTGGCTTGCGCTGCACAAGCTGTGGCTGGCCGAGCAGCCCAAACGCCACCCGCTCAAACGCCCGAAGGACCGTAAGCAGGGGCTGGCGCTGCTAGGTGCCGTGGCTGAGGCGATGCCGCACTATCCGCTCGATGCGGCGTTCGTGGCAGAATTGCAGGACGAACTGTTGCCGCTGTGGGAAGCTTGGAACGCGCAGCAGTAGGGGCTCGAACGGGATTGAATGAGTCGGTTGAGCTATACCCCCAACCCGGTCCCACCCTGCGCCGCCTTCGCGCGCTGAAACCCGTCCCGCGCGCTCAGCCGTTCAAAGTACGCGCGCATGCCCGGCGTCACCTGCTCGTCCAGTCCAATGCTCAGCGCCAGCATCACGGCATAGCCCAGCGAAATATCCGCCATCGTGAAGCGCCCGGCGCAGGCGAATTCGGCGTCCATCAAACCTTCAGCGGCGCGCAGGCGTGATCCGAACCACAGCGCGTAATCTTCGGCCGCCTGGGCCACGCGGCGCTCGGGTGGTTCGAGCCGAGTGTAGCGCAGGTGGATTGTCTGCGGGAAAGTCAGCGTCGCCTCGCCCATGTGCAGGAAG
>JANORN010000161.1:0-7603 GCA_031415355.1 Novosphingobium sp.
CAAACCCGCGCAGCAGCAGCGCTTTGATCACCTCTTGCAGATTGACTGCCGAAATCAGCGCCTCGCCGATATAGGCATCGATCAGCGCCGCGCCTGGCTCATCACGGAGCACAGCGATCACCGCCGAGGAATCAAGCACCGCACTTGGCATTCCTTAGCGGCCTCTGGCTTCGTCTCGGGCCGCTTCCTGCCGTCGCTCTTCCAGAAAATCGTCGCTCGACCGGTCGTTTTTGACATGCTGGCGGTAAAGCGCCTGCGCGTGCTTGATGCGGCTCGCGATCGAGGTGAGTCTTACCTCTTCGCCCTCGACCGAAATCGAGACGACACCAGCGCCATTAACGCCAAGCGCCGCTCGCACGGCCTTGGGCAGGACCATCCGGCCATTGGCGGCGATCCGGGCGTTGATCGTTTGGGGCATGAGTGGCACTCCTTGGTTTGTGACACACCCTGCTTTTATGCCACAAATTGGAAAATGTCCACCTAAGTCTCATCTTTGAGGCGGGGACACGGAATGCCGTGTCCCCGGTTGCTGGGGCCTGCCTGCCAAACTCGCCAATCCGCATTTCTCCGCCGCTTGATCGATCACGCAAACTGGACTAAGTCGAATCGACTAAGTCCGGAGTAAGCCATGCAGACCGTCAATATGCACGAAGCCAAAACGCAGCTTTCGAAGCTCGTTGCGCGCGCGGCTGCAGGCGAGGCCATTATTGTTGCCAAAGGTGGCAAGCCCGCTGCGCGGCTGGGGCCGCTTGAGCAGGCAGTCGTTCCGAAAAAGCGCAAGTTGGGCTGGCTGCAGGGGCAGATCGACGCGCCCGGCGATATCAAGACGCTGTTCAAGGATGAGATCGACGAAATGTTTGATGGCCGAGCCGACAAGTTCACATGAAGTTACTGCTCGACACCCATTTGCTCATCTGGACAGCCGCCAATCCACAGAAGCTCAGCAAGGCAGCACGGACGCTGATTGAAGATCGCGACAATGATCTCGCGTTCAGTTCGGTCAGCATCTGGGAAATTGCGATCAAATATGCGCTGGAAAAGCCTGCCTTCAATGTCGACCCGCATCTTGTGCGGCGTGGGTGTCTCGACAATGGCATGGCCGAAATCGCCATGACGAGCGAACATGCGATCATCGTCGCCACGCTCCCCCATATCCACAAAGATCCGTTTGACCGTTTGCTGGTGGCGCAGGCCATGGCGGAAGGGGTTGAACTTTTGACGGCAGACAAGACAATCGCGCGGTATCGGGGGCCGGTCAGACTGGTTTGAATATCCGATGCCACAGATCGACCCGGGAAAATTCCTGCTCCTGCATTAATCTGCCCTAGCCCGCACTCACAACCTCTGCCATCCTCAGCAAATGCGCCAGAAAGAACTCCGGATTGCGCTCGTCTGCTATGGCGGGGTCAGCCTGGCGGTCTATATGCACGGGGTCACCAAGGAGCTGTGGAAGCTGGCGCGGGCGAGCCGGGCGTTCCTGACTGATGCCGCTGAACTTGGTGGGAGCGAGCGGGTCTATCTCGCCTTGCTGCGGCGGATCGAGCAAGACCACGGGCTGCGGCTGCGGGTGTTGCCCGATGTCATCGCCGGGGCCAGCGCGGGCGGGATCAACGGGATTTTCCTCGCGCAAGCGCTCCATTCGGGCCAGTCGCTCGATCCGCTGACCGACCTGTGGCTGGAGCGCGCCGATATCGATGTGCTGCTGGATCCGCGCGCGCGGCCATGGACCCGGCTCAGCAAGTTCTGGGCGATGCCGCTGGTCTACTGGCTGCTGAAACGCCCCGGCAACCTGGTTTCCAGCAGCGTCGCGCAGGAAACCCGGGCCGAAGTCCGCGCCAAGCTCTCGCGGCTGATCCGCTCGCGCTGGTTCAAGCCACCGTTTGAAGGTCTGGGCTTCTCGCAGCTGCTGGCTCATGCGTTCGAGGCAATGGCTACCGGCCCGCTCGAACCACCGTTGTTGCCGCCGGGGCACCCGCTTGATCTATTCGTCACCGCGACGGATTTCAAAGGCCACATGGAAAGCCTGCGGCTCAACAGTCCCCCGCTGGTCGAGGAAAGCGAGCACCGGGTCAGCATCGGCTTTCGTGCAGCAACCCCGGCGGAACCCGGCGGCGCGCTGGCTTCGCCGCTCGAACTGGTGTTTGCCGCGCGCGCGACTGCCAGCTTTCCGGGCGCTTTCCCGCCGCTGCAATTGGCCGAAATCGATGAGTTGGCGCGAAAACTCGGCCTCGACTGGCCCAGCCGGGGGGCATTTGCGGCGCGGATCCTGCCCGAGCACTCGCAGCGCGGCGATCTGGAGGGTGTAGCGTTGATCGACGGGTCAGTGCTGGTCAATGCGCCGTTTGCCGATGCGATGCGGGTGCTGCGTGATCGCCCGGCCCAGCGCGAAGTTGACCGCCGGTTCGTGTACATCGATCCGCACCCGGACCGGGTCGGCGCCGACCGGCGGGACGATCCGCGGCCGCCAGGATTCTTCTCGGTGATCCTGGGCTCGCTTTCCTCGATCCCGCGCGAACAGCCGATCCGCGACAATCTGGACCAGATCGCGCAGCGCTCGCGCGAGCAGCGGCGGCTGCGCGCGGTGGTTGAAACGATCCGGCCCGAGGTAGAACAAGCGGTTGAAAAGCTGTTCGGGCTGACGCTGTTCTTTGATCGCCCCACCGCCGAGCGGCTTGTCAGCTGGCGCGCCAAGGCCCGTGGCGCGGCTGCCACCCAGGCGGGCTATGCCCAGCATGGCTATGCCGAGGTCCGGCTGGCGGGCGTGATCGATGAGCTGGCCAGCACAATTTGCGCGGCTGATCCGCAACTGGGCCCGCAGCGCGCGGAAATCCTCGCCGGATTCCTAACCGCGCATCTCGCCCGCGATGGCCTCGACGGTAGCCCCGGTGTCAGCGGCGGAGACAATGTCCACGCCCAGCGGTTCTTTATCGATCATGACCTCAGCTATCGCATCCGCCGCCTGCGTCTGTTGGCCCGCAGGTTGTCCGAGGATTGGGAAGATATCGATGCCGTCGCCCCCGCCGCGCGTGAAACCGCGCGCGATGCTGTATACAAAGCGCTGTCGCGGCTGTTTGTGCGCGAAGGTGCTTCGGCGCTGGGAGATGATTTTCCGGCCCTGTGCGCCTCGGTGTGGGACCAACCGGCAGCAGTACTGGCGGCAATCGCCCAAGCGCGCCGCCTCGAAGCGGTCGACGCCGAAACTGACACGATCCTGATCGCCGCAATGGCACAAGTACCGCGTGAGCTCCGGCGGCGAATGCTGCTGACTTACCTCGGTTTCCCGTACTACGACACCGTCACCCTGCCGCTACTGCGCGGTGATGGGCTGACCGAATTTGATCCCGCGAAAATCGACCGGATTTCACCAGTGGACGCAACTGCAATCCGCTCCGGCGGGGCTGGCGCGACGCTGCGCGGGGTGGAATTCTACAACTTCGGCGCGTTCTTCAGCCGCTCCTACCGTGAAAATGACTATCTCTGGGGGCGGCTGCACGGGGCCGAACGGATGCTCGACCTGTTGGTTTCGGCCTTGCCCGCAGGCGCGATCATCGAACCGGCAGTGCTGGCCGGGTTCAAGCGCGACATATTCTTCGCCGTGCTGGACGAAGAAGAAGCCCGATTGCAAAGCGATCCCAGCCTGGTCAGCGGTTTGCGTGCGGAAGTGGAAGCAATCTGAGCGCAACAGCTTGGCGCCGGCTAGACGCGTTGAATTGAACCGGGCTGGCTACCTTCGCACTCGCGAAATCAGACTGCGGGTTCGCTTGTTACGCCTTTCCACCCGACGAACCGCGCGCGCCGTCCCAGTGCGAAGTGGTTGACCAGCAACGAACAGGCGATTGCGCTGAACAGCGTCAGCACCATGAAATCGATATAGTGCAGCGTCAACAGTCCGGCGGGTTGCCAGACGAATGAGTAGACCCCGTAGAGCCCGACGCCCCACAGTACCCCGGCAATCGCGGCGCGCGCAGCAACTCCGCGAAACAGCAGCGCGACGATGAAGGCTGAGAGGATCGGCATCGACAGCAGTCCGTTCAGTTGCTGCAACAGGTTGATGATGCTCTGCGCATTTTCAAAGGCTGGCACCAGCAGGATCGACGTTACCGTCAGGATTGCTGAGACAATCGCCGACAGCCGCCAGTGGTCCTTCACCGGAGCGACGAACTTGGCGTGGAAATCGATCGCATAGAGTGCGACGGTGCCGTTCAGGATCGCGGCCGTATGTGCGATCACCGCCGCCGCCATCATCGCCGCGAATGGCCCCATCAGCCAGGCCGGCAGTACTGTCGCCACGATCCGGCCATAGGCAAAATCGTTGACATCGCCGAACAGCTTGAAGGCGACCACGCCGGGGATCACGACAATCGCGGGGATGATCAGAATTCGCACGGCGGCGGCGGCAAGCACACCCTTTTGCGCTTCCTTAACTGTCGGCGCAGTCATCGCCTTTTGCGTGATCGGCTGATTGGTGGACCAGTAGAAAATCTGGATGAAGATCATGCCGGTGAACAGCGTGTGGAACGGAATCGGCGAATCGCTACCCCCCATCATCGTCAGTCGCTCGGCCGGAATGCCGGAGAAATTCCAGCCGATCATGTTCAGCGCGAGCACCACCACCAACATCGCGATCGCGAGCACGCCGATGCCCGAATAGGTATCCATCACCGCCACCGCGCGCAGCCCGCCCATGATGGTATAGAGCGCCGCGATGATTGCCATCGGGGCAGCAAACCACCACAGCGGCCAATCAACCGCGAACATCGATTTCAGGAACAGCGCGCCCGAATAGAGCGCGGCGGGCATATAGATTAGCACTGCCCCGATGAAGAACATCGCCGAAATCAGCGTGCGGATGCTGCCGCCGTCATAGCGCTTTTCCAGCAGCTCGGTCACCGTGGTGCAACCGGTGCGGTAATAGACCGGGACCATAACGAAGCACAGGAACATCAGCCCGCAAAACCCTGCCAGCTCCCACCAGGCGAGTAACAACATCTGGTTGCCATTCATCCCCACCAGCTGTTCGGTGGACAGGTTGGTCAGCGTAATCGATCCCGCCACGAACAACCACTTCAGCCCCCCGCCCGCCAGATAGACATCACGCGCGGAGCCATCGTGCGCGGGCTGCCCGGCGCGCGACGTGGTGCGCCAGGTCAGCCAGCCGATCAAGCCCAGCAACGCCAGCGCGATTGTAACCTGACCCACCAGGCCGCCAAACAGTGCATCCATTCCGTGCTCTCCCCCACCCGCAGCCGCACCGCGGTTGACCGCGCGCGCGCCTCCCGCGACATATGTTCGGATGACGGTAACGCGAGAATCAATTGCACAACAGCCCATGCGGCTCGGAACCTGTTATTATCCAGAACATTGGCCCGAAGCCATGTGGGCTGATGATGCCCGGCGAATGACTGAGGCGGGACTGAGCCGGGTGCGGATCGGCGAATTCGCCTGGAGCCGGATCGAACCTGATCCGGGCCGGTTTGACTGGGGCTGGCTCGACCGAGCGCTGGATACGCTCCACGCCGCCGGGCTGGGCGTGATCCTGGGCACGCCCACCGCTACCCCGCCCAAGTGGTTGCATGACCAAATGCCGGACATGGTGGCGATTGATGCGCAGGGCCACCCGCGCGGGTTCGGATCGCGGCGGCACTATTGCTTCAGCCACGCCGGCTACCGCGCCGAAGCCGCGCGGATCACCCGCGCAATGGCGCAGCGCTATGGCCAGCACCCTGCGGTGGTGATGTGGCAGACCGACAACGAATATGGCTGCCACGATACCGTGCTCAGCTATTCCGTCGCCGCGCTGGAGGGTTTCCGGCGCTGGCTGGCGGTACGCTATGGCACCATTGCCGCGCTCAATCAGGCTTGGGGCACGGTGTTCTGGTCGATGGAATACCGCAGCTTTGCGGAGGTGGAGCTGCCCAACCTGACCGTCACAGAAGCCCACCCCGCGCACTGCCTGGCGTTCCGGCGGTTCGCCTCGGACGAGGTAGTCAGCTTCAACCGCGCGCAGGTTGAGATCCTGCGCGAATTGTCCCCCGGGCGCGATGTGACGCACAATTTCATGGGGTTCTTCACGCAGTTTGATCATCACGCGGTGGCTGCTGATCTCGATAGCGTCGGGTGGGACAGTTATCCGCTGGGCTTTCTCGACAGCTTTCCATTCAGCGCGGCGGACAAGCTGGCCTATGCGCGGCAAGGCCACCCCGATATCGCCGCGTTCCACCATGATCTCTATCGCGGCTGCACCCCCGGCGGACGCTGGAGCGTGCTGGAACAGCAGCCCGGCCCGGTCAATTGGGCGCGGCACAACCCCGCGCCGCTGCCCGGCATGGTGCGGTTGTGGACGCTGGAGGCCATGGCGCACGGGGCGGAGCTGGTCAGCTATTTCCGCTGGCGGCAGTTTCCGCAGGCGCAGGAGCAGCACCACGCCGGACTGCTGCGGCCCGACGATCAGCCCGCGCCCGGCCTTGCCGAAGTGCAGCAAGCGGCGGCTGAGATCGCTGCGCTTGGCGCGGCAGGTCGCCCGCCGCGCACGGTCGCGCTCGTGTTTGACTATCAAGCGGATTGGGTAACGGCGATCCAGCCGCAAGGTGCCGGGCTGTCGGCGCTGTGGGCGGCCTTTGCCTGCTATTCGGCGCTGCGCGAACTGGGGCAAGATGTGGATATCGTCCCGCCAACGGCTGACCTGACCGGCTATGCCTTGGTCGTGCTGCCGTGCCTGCCGATTGTCGCCCCCGCGCTGGCGGAGCGGCTGGCGGCGTTTGCCGGGCAAGTGGTGATCGGCCCGCGCTCTGGCAGCCGCAGCGACGAGTTCGCGATCCCGGACGGCTTGCCGCCCGGCCGCTTGCGCGCCGTGTTCCCCGGCGTCGTTGCGCGGGTTGAAAGCCTGCCGCCCGGCCTCAACCACCGGGGCGACGGCTGGCACGCGGCGCGCTGGCTGGAGGAGCTGGAAGGCGATGCCACCCCTGAATTGATCACGGCGGACGGGAACGTGGCCTGCTGGCGGCATGGCGCGATCCGCTACATGTCAGCCTGGCCTGAGCCAGACCTCGCCCGCACCGTGCTGCACCGCGCGCTTAGCGATGCCCGGTTGACCATGCAGCAACTCCCCCCCGGCCTGCGCCTGCGCCGCGCTGGTGACCGCACCTTTGCATTCAACTACGGCACCGAGGCCTGTGTCCTACCCGCGTCGCTGGTCGGCGACTTGATAATCGGCACGCGCGAACTGCCGCCCGCCGGTGTGGCAGTGCTTGCCCATGCCCCGCCCGCCGGTTAGAGGGCGCGCGACTTCACAATTATTTATCCGCAAGAGGACCCGCAATGGCCGCCCAATACGCCTATGTCATGAAGGGCATGACCAAAACTTTTCCCGGCGCACCCAAGCCGGTGCTGAGCAATATCAGCCTGCAATTTTATCAAGGCGCCAAAATCGGGATCGTCGGCCCCAACGGCGCGGGTAAATCCACGCTGATCAAGATCATGGCCGGGATCGACACCGATTACACCGGCGAGGCCTGGGCGGGCGAAAACATCACGGTCGGTTATCTGGAGCAGGAACCCCAGCTCGATAACACCAAGACCGTGCTGGAAAACGTCAAGATGGGCG
>JANORN010000162.1:0-10268 GCA_031415355.1 Novosphingobium sp.
CCTTGAAGCGCTTGATCGAGTTCGAAATGGTCTTCCAGTTGGTGAGCATGCCGCCCAGCCAGCGGTGTTGACGAAGTGCTGGCCCGAAGCGCGCGCGGCTTGGGCCACTGGCTCTTGCGCCTGACGCTTGGTGCCCACGAACAGGACCTTGCCGCCAGCCTGAACGGTCGCGGCGATGAAATCGAGCGCGCGCGCCATCAGCGGCACAGTCTGCGACAGATCGAGGATGTGCACGCCATTGCGCGCGCCAAAGATGTATGGCTTCATCCGCGGGTTCCAGCGGTGAGTCTGGTGGCCGAAGTGTGCGCCGGCCTCAATCAATTGCTGCATGGATACGACAGGTGCCGCCATGGTGGTATTCCTTTCCGGTTAAGCCTCTGGAATGCTGGAACCGTGCGGAAGTCTTGCGACCGTGATCCGCGAACGGCACCGGGTTATGGTGCATTCCATGTGGATTTGCCCCTGCCCCGGCGAAGCGCCGATGCATCGAGCGAAGCCGCCCTTAGCGGGCTGTTACGCGGAAATCCAGCCTATTCTTCCTCTCCCATGGGAGAGGGGGACCGCCGCCACAGGCGGGGGTGGAGTGGCACAGGCGGGTACTCCCGTCCTTGCAGAACCGCGCTTACCGCTGCGCGTTGGCCGGAGAAGTCTGGAATGCCCGCTTGTGCCCCTCCCCCACTGCGTGGGCCCCCTCCCCTGAAGGGGAGGAGGGGCGCGCGTGATCGCCAAACACCAATGCGAATAACGCTTGACACATCGGAACAAAAAAAGAACATTGCCTTTCAACGTCCACGCTCAGGAACTATTAATCGAAAATCGAGTTATCCACAAGCATTCCACAGGTTGGTCAACAGCCGGCTGGGGACGCTGAATTCAGGAACCAAGCCGATGATTGCAACTGCCCTGTCCGCCCTGTTCTCACTCGCCGCGTTGACGGCAATCGTGGTGATCGCCGCTGCTGTCCGGCAGTATGGCGGGGCCGCATTGGCCGCGCGCGGGGCCTGGCTGGCTTGTCCGGAGACCCGGGAAATGACTTACCGGATCAGCGAAATGAAGGTCCAGCGCGCACCGGCACAGGTGCTGAAATTGCCGATCAGGCCGAAGGCGCGGAACCTTCCGCAGCCGGAACGCCGCGCTGCTTGACCCGGGCGTAGAGCACGATCCCAACTGGCAGTAGCGCCAGATAGACCACGCAGATCCCAATCAGGGTCAGCCACGGCTCGGTCAGCAAGGCCGCTCCGGTCAACCCGAAAGCCGCAATTACTTCCAGCCGCAGCGACCGGCGCGGGCGCAGGCGCCCCCAAGTGACCGTGGCTACGTTTGAAATCATCAGAAAGCCCATCGCCACCAGCCACGGGCCAACGATCACCGGTTCGCGGAACAGGTCATTCCCGGTCGCGATCCACAGGTATAGCGGCAGGAACACCAGCCCGGCACCGACCGGCGCAGGCACCCCGGTCAGGAACCCGGCCTGCTTGCGCGGCTCGTCCGCCAGATCGATCCGGGCATTGAACCGTGCCAGCCGCAGCGCGCAGGCAATCGCATAGGCCAGCGCCGCAAACCAACCGAGCCGGGGCAAGTCCTGCAACGACCACAGGAACAGCACCAGCGCGGGGGCGACACCGAACGAGACATTGTCCGCCAGGCTGTCCAGTTCAGCCCCGAACCGCGACTGCGCTTTCAACAGCCGCGCGATTCGTCCGTCGATCCCGTCGAGCACGCCCGCAACAACAATGGCCAGCACCGCTTGGGTCCACTCGCCGCCAATCGCGAAGCGGATGCCGGTCAACCCGGCGCACAGCGCGGCGGCGGTGATCGCGTTGGGAATCATCGCGCGCAGCGTCAATCCGCTCGGCAAGTGCCCCTTGTCGGGGCCGTCATCGCTCACTGGCTGACACCTTCCAGCAGCGGCGCGCTGCCGATTTCAGCCAGGATCGTCTCGCCCGCGATCATTTTCTGGCCCATCAGCACTTTCGGTTCGGTCCCGGCCGGAAGGTAAACGTCAACCCGGCTGCCAAAGCGGATCAACCCGACCCGCTGCCCGACAGCCAGAATATCACCCGGCTTCACAAACGGCACGATCCGCCGCGCGATCAGCCCGGCGATCTGGGTAAAGCCGATTTGCACCCCGTCACCGCGTTCGATCAGCAGATGCTGGCGCTCATTCTCGTCGCTGGCCTTGTCCAGACCCGCGTCCATGAACTTGCCCGGAATGTAGACCACCCGCCGCACGGTGCCGCCAATCGGGGCGCGGTTGATGTGCACATCGAACACCGACATGAAGATCGAGATCCGCGTCACTGGCGCGGTGCCCAGTCCGCCGGACCCGCTGCCATCATCCCCTGCCAGCTCGCGCGGCGGCTCCACTTGCTGGATCAGCGTGATCATGCCGTCGGCGGGCGATACAATCGCGCGGTCATCCTGCGGAGTGACGCGCTGCGGATCGCGGAAAAATGCCAGGATCCCCAACACCAGCCCGGCCAGCGGCCAGGCGAGCGTTTCCCACGCCATCCACGCGGCTCCCGCGGTGACTACCCCCGCGATCAGCGCAAATTTGCGGCCTTCGGGGTGGATGCTGGGCCAGCTCCACTGCACATCTCCGCGTCCGCGGTTATCCATCAAATCTTGGGGCATGGGCTGCATCTAGGCGCGCAGCGCGACAGGGGCAAGCCAGACCTTGCGCTTTACGCGGCCTTGCGCACAAACACCGTTCCGGCCGAATAGCCCGCCCCGAATGAGCAGATCACCCCGGTATCGCCCGTCACAAGGTCGCCATTGTTCAAATGGAACGCAATGATCGAGCCCGCGCTGGAGGTATTGCCATAGGTGTCCAAAACGGTCGGGCTTTCATCCTCGCTCGCCTCATGCCCCAGCACCCGCTGCGCGATCAGCCTGTTCATGCCGGTATTGGCCTGGTGCAACCACAGGCGGCGCAGCGCGGCGGGGTTCAGCCCCAGCCGTTCGGCTTCCTCCACAATCATCGCGGAAACCAGCGGAACCACTTCCTTGAACACCTTGCGGCCTTCCTGGATGAACAGCTTGTCCGGCGCATCGCGAGTCTCAGGCGTGGCGCAGTTGAGGAAGCCGAAATTGTTGCGGATGTTGTTCGAATAGACCGTCTTCAACTTGGTGCCGATGATCGTCCAGTGCGCCGCCGGAGCGATATCCGCCGCCTCGACCAGCACAGCGGTGGCCACATCTCCAAAGATAAAGTGGCTGTCGCGGTTGCGCATATTGTTGTGGCCGGTGCAGATTTCCGGACTGACCACCAGCACCGATCGGGCATTCCCGGCCCGGATAAAATCCGCCGCAGTCTGGATCCCGAAGGTGGCGGAGGAGCAGGCGACATTCAAGTCAAACCCGAACCCATCGATCCCCAGCGCGGCCTGAATTTCAATCGCCATCGCCGGATAGGGGCGCTGCATGTTGGACGCCGCGCACAGCACCGCGTCAACATCGCTGGCCGCGCGGCCAGCCCGGGCCAAGGCGTCCAACGCCGCGTTCACGCCCATTTCTGCCAGCACGGACAACGCATCATCGCCGCGCTCGGCCCAGCGCGGCGCCATCACCGCTGGATCGAGCAATGCGTCCTTGCTCATCACATAGCGCGATTTGATTCCACTGGCTTTCTCGATGAATTCGGCGGAACTCGGCTGGAGCGGCTCGGCTGACCCGGCGGCAATCGCGCCTGTATGCTGGGCATTGTGCTGCGCCACATAAGCGTTGAAGCTATCAACCAGCTCGGCATTGCTGATCGAATCGGGCGGCGTGAATAGGCCGGTTGCCGAAATTACTGGGGCCGAAATCACTGGAGTAGCTGCGCTCATGCCTGTGGCTTCTATCGCGCGGCACGGGGCGGGACAAGATCATTGGGCCATTGACACCGCGCCGCGCCTTCGCCAAGAGCGCGCCTTCTTGGCCGATGCCCTCCTGCGCGGGGGCGAAACTGCGGGGCAACCCGCGATTGGCAAACCGGTGTGGACAGGTGGCCGAGTGGTTAAAGGCAGCAGACTGTAAATCTGCCCGTGTTATGCGTACGCTGGTTCGAATCCAGCCCTGTCCACCACCGATTGCCCATTGCCGCCGCATTCCGAACGGTTGACGCGGACTGGCGGGCGCAACCGCCAGTCCGCGTGCACTCACAGCATGAAGTCGCTGGAATCGAGTGTGCCAGTATAAGTAATTGCCAGTTCGAAATCGGCGACCCCGTCCCCATCAACATCACCAAAAACCGTCGCCTCACCGGTTGAATTGATCTCAACCCGTAGTTGCCCAGCGCGGCCCGTGAAAGCCGCCGCTCCGATATAGGTGAACGCGTCATCCCTGTTTCTGGTCCGGGCAATTGCATCGATTCCCGAAAGATCGATCAAGTCCACCGCGCTGCCTGCACCGCCTGCATCGAAGTCCAGAATCTGATCGCGGTTAATGCCGCTACCAATTTCCGCCGCGCTGTTGAACCGGAACTGGTCCGCCCCCAGCCCGCCCAGCAGCATGTCAGCACCGCCGCCGCCGGTCAGGATGTCGGCACCATCCCCGCCATCCAGGCGGTTGGCCAGCCCATTGCCCGTCAACGTATCGGCAAATGCGCTGCCGGTGACATCCTCTACTCCCGTGTAGGTATCTCCTTCCGCATCGCCGAATTTGCCCTTGCCGCTCGCCAGATTAACCCGCACGCCTATTGCGGAGCCGGAATAATCGACCGTGTCGATCCCTGTGCCGCCATCAATGGCGTCCGCTCCAGCACCGCCGACCAGGAAATCATCGCCGCCGCCGCCGCCGAGCACGTCGTCGCCGTCGCCGCCATCCAGCCGGTCATCAACATTGCCGCCGGTGATGAAGTCCGCACCTGCGCCGCCGAAGATCTGGTTCTTGAGCAGGGTCGAACCGCGCAGCACGTCGTCGCTGGCCGTGCCCAGCAGCCCGAGCCATTCGAAGTTGGCAACCGTATCGGTCCCGCCGCGCCCGTCGTTGACCGTGCCGGTGCCGGTGAAGGTCCGCATGTCGATGTTCACTGGCCCCGCCAGATCGTCATAGCGGTACGAGATGAAGTCAAACCCGTCGCCGCCGTCCATATTGTCGTTGCCAGCATCGCCGCGCAGGTTGTCGTCCCCAAGACCGCCGATCAGCACATCGTCGCCGTCGCCGCCGCGCAGCCGGTCGTTGCCTTCGCCGCCGTCGAGCGTGTCAGCCCCGTCACCCGGTTGCGGCGTGCCCAGTTCGCTAAATCCGCCGACCAGCACGTCGTTGCCCAACCCGCCAAAAATCAAATCCGCGCCGCCTTCGCCGCGCAGATAGTCATCGCCGTCGGGATTGATATCGCTGCCGTCATCGCCAACCAGCCGGTCGTCCTGACTGCCGCCGGTGATGAAATCGCTGCCGCCATAGCCGAAAATCTGGTTGTTCAGTGCGGTTGACCCACGCAGCGTATCATTGCCAGCGCTGCCGGTGATCCCCAGATGCTCGAAATTGGCGACCGTATCAGTGCCGCCGCGCCCATCGTTGATGGTGCCGGTGCCCGTGAAGGCCCGCTGATCAAAATAGACCGGCCCCGCCAGATCGTCGAACCGGTACGAAACAAAGTCGAACCCGTCGCCGCCGTCCATATTGTCGTTGCCAGCGTCGCCGCGCAGGTTGTCGTTCCCAAGCCCGCCGATCAACACATCGTCGCCGTCACCGCCGCGGATCAGGTCATCGCCTTCGCCGCCGTCGAGCGTGTCGGCCAGGTCGCCCGGCTGCGGCGCGGCGCTGGAGGTGTTGCCGCCATAGAGGACATCGTTGCCAAGCCCGCCGAGGATAGTATCAGCCCCATTCTGGCCTCGGATGAAATCATCACCGTCGTCGCCAGACAATGTATCGTCGCCGTCGCCGCCAATGATGGTGTCATCGCCCGCGTCGCCAGTGATGATGTCGGGGTCGGGAGTGCCGGGCAGAAAGTCGTCGCCAGGTGTACCGGGAATCGTCGCCATGGAATAATCTCCTGTTGGTGCGACCATTTCCGATTCTGCCTTTGCGGCAGTCATCCGTGCGGTCTTTTTGACCTGTGCACGGCAGAACGCAAGCTCGTTCATCACCAAGTCTGTGCCAAAACCGGGCAGAGCACGGGAGAAGCAGGGCGGCAGGGGTGATTTGCTGCAGCGCGAGCTTGCCGCTTGCCCGCTCTGCTGGCAGGACGCTGGCATGAACAGGATGATCAAGCCATGAGCCGCCCGCCCAAAGATGCCAGCCCGCCTAAGGATGAACGCCCATCGCGCGCGCTACGCGGCCGGGCTGGCCGGATGCAAGGCGGGCGCGGATCGGGCCGCGCGAGCAAGGGCCAGGTCCGGCTGTGGGGCCGCCATGCGGTGGAAGCAGCGCTGAAAAACCCCGACCGCAATCACCGCAAGCTGTGGGCAACGCGCGAAGCGATTGCTCTGCTTGACGGCGAATTGCCGGATAACTTCGTGGTGGAATATGCCCAGCCGGCCGATCTTGGCCGCCTGGTCGCGGGCGACGCCCCGCATCAAGGACTGGTGCTGGAATGTGCCGAGCTGGAAGACATATTCTTGGACGAAGTGCTGAGCGCCGACCCGGCCCGGCCCCTGATCGTGCTGGATCAGGTGACTGATCCGCACAATGTGGGCGCGATCCTGCGTTCGGCCGCGGCGTTCAATGCCGCCGCCATCATCACCCAGGATCGCCACGCTCCGCCTGAATCGGGCACCGTTGCCAAAAGCGCATCGGGTGCGCTGGAGGTGGTGCCGTGGGTGCGGGTGGTCAATCTGGCGCGCGCGCTGGAAGAAATCGCCGAGGCGGGATATTGGCGGATCGGCCTGACCGGCACGGGCTCGTCAACGCTGGCTGAGGCCTTGCCCGCTGGGCCGGTCGCGCTGGTGTTGGGAGCGGAAGGCGACGGAATGCGGCACAATATCACCCAGCACTGCGACGCTTTGGCGCGACTTCCGATCAATAGCGCGATCGAAAGCTTGAATGTATCCAATGCCGCCGCGATTGCATTGTATGCGATTGCCACGCGCTGACGCCAAAACCTGGAGGAAATTCCGGATGTTTGATGCAAATCTTGCGCGCCGCTGGGCCGCCGTTGCTGCCACTGCCGTGGCTGCGCTGGTGCTAACCGGGTGCATGCTCTCCGCCGGCAAATTCACCGCTTCGCTTGATCTGCGGCGCGAGGGCACTTTCAGCTATGCCTATGCGGGCGAGGTCTACATTCTGGGGCTGAGCAAGCTGGCCGAAATGGAGCAAGCCAACCGCACGCCAGCCGAATTCACCCCGTCGCTCTGCTATACCGAAGGCGGTGAAGTACCGAGCGAGCGCGACTGCACCAAGGACGAACTGGCGCAGCAACGCACCGATTGGGACGAGCAGCAGAAACTGGCCGCCGAAAACAAACAGCGCGAGGGCATGGCGATGCGGACCATGCTGGGCGGGATCGATCCCGGTGATCCCAAGGCCGCCGAAGAAATTGCGGCACGGTTGCGCAAACAGGCTGGCTGGCGCTCGGTCGAATATAAAGGCGACGGGCTGTTCGTGGTCGACTTCGCGATCGGCGGACGGCTCGACCATGACTTTGTGTTTCCCACCATCGAACGGATGCCGCAAGCCAACGCCTTCGTCACGCTCGCGCGGCGCAACGATGGCACCGTGCGGATTGATGCCCCCGGCTTCACTGCCGGGATGGGCGGCGATCCAATGCGGACGATGATGGGCCTGGCCGCGATGGGCGGTTCCGAGGGCAAAGACAGCGAAGTGCCCAAACTGCCCGAACTGGCGGGAACCTTTACCCTGACCACCGACGCGGAAATTCTGGCCAACAACACTGAAGATGGCCCCAGCGCGGTAACGTCTGGCAAGCAGCTGAAGTGGACGATTTCGGTGCGGACCGAGCAGGCCCCGACCGCGCTGGTGAAGCTGACGCCGTAAGCGCGCCGGTTCAGGGTTGCAGCGGTACTAGCACCGGAACTAGCTCCACCACGATCGTTTCCACTTCGGTCACGCGCCGACGTTTACGGCTTTCGACTGGCCGATAATCGGGTAAAAATTCGGTGTAGCGGCAGCGTTCCGGACCAACTTTGTACTGCCGCGCCACCGCCCCGGTCACACGCGTAATCCGGCAATTGCTGACCTGGCCATCCACGGCCACTTCAAAGGCATGGGTGATCGTGCCGGGCAGCGGGGTATCTTTCAGCCGCGCCGGTTCCCAAGTGAACTGCGCCATATAGCTGCCCACCACGGGCTGGCCTGCGGCATCGACTGCCGGATCAAACCGCGCACGCTGGGTGAACAGCGCGCAGGTTGTGCCGCCCAGCAACTTCACCGGTGCAGCCCACGCGACCCGGCACCCGGTGACGCGGCCATCGGCACCGACATCGGCCATGAATGTGATCACGGTAGTGACCGGTTTGCGCCGCGCCTCTGCCGGATAGTCCTTGGCCGTGATCAGATAGGCCAGATCAAACAAGGGCACGGCGGCACCGGGGCGCGAGCGGATGGGGACTGTTGTCAGGGGCGGCGGTGGCACGGCTGGGGTTTGGATTGCGGGTGGCGGCGCAGCGACCGACGGAGTGGCAGCCTGAGCCTGGCACGTCAGCGCAGTCAACCCGAGCACCAGTACCAATGCCGCCACGGGGCGCTTAATCTGCATCGGAAATGCTCCGGATGGTGGTGATCGTCACTTGCCGCGCAGCGGCGGCTCCGGTGTTGTCACGGAATGGCTGGTAAGCGGCCACTGGATCACATGTCACGGAATAGCCGCTCGGCTCGGAGTAGGGATTGCCGCGCCGACAATGCGTTATGCTGCCATCTGCTGCAATCACGAACCGCTGGAACCCATTGCGCGCGCCAAGAGTTTGCAGGCCATCTGTGGGAATTTGCCAGCGCACCGCCGAAGTCCAGCTGCCCTCTATTGCCGCGCCCTGGTGATCAATCGCCGGGTTGAACCGCGCCCGCCGCCGGATGGTGGAGCAAGTGGTTTGATCAAGCGCCAATGATCCGCTGCTTTCGCGCACTTCGCAATGCGATGTGCGCCCGTCGGCACTCACGATCAGGCGGAACCGGGTGGTCCCTTCAAGCTCTTCGCGCAGGGCCCGGCTGGGGTAATCGTTGGAAGTGACCCAAGTGCCCGGATTGCCGCGCGGAGTAGCCGGACGTTTCCCAATTGGCGACGGCGGCGGAGCTGGCGCATGGATTACAGGTGGCGGCGGTGCAGCCATTACGCGCGGTGGCGGTGGCATGGGCGGCAGCGCAATTGGTCCGCCTTGCGCGGCCAGCAAGGTGATAACAATGATCGGCCCCATCCGCGACACTCCTATTTGCCCACCGTAACCTATCGCAGCGCGCCACCAAATCAACAGCTTGCTGCAAGACCTTGCTCCATTATCCTGCGGCCCATATGGCGCTGGAACCATGAGCCACGCCAAGTCCCCCCTCGCCCGCCCGTTTCCCGCCATTCCGCCAGTCGATGGTGTAACGCTGCGCGTTGCACGTGCGGGATACAAGGACTGGAGCCGCTGCGATCTGACTTATGTGGAGCTGACAGAAGGTACAGCAGTGGCCGGAGTTTTCACCCGCAACGTCTGCTCCTCCAGCGAGGTTGATCTGGGGCGGGCGAACATCGCGCAGGGCCATGCCCGTGCGCTGGTGGTCAATGCGGGCAATTCCAACGCCTTCACCGGCTATCGCGGGCGCGACGCGGTGGAAGCGATCATGGCGCAGGTTTCCGCGCACTTAGGCTGCGCGCAGGAGCAGGTGTTCGTCAGCTCTACCGGCGTGATCGGCGTGCCCTTGCCCAAGGACAAAGCGCAAGCCGGGGTCGCCGCCGCGCTGCTGGCTGAACCTTGTTCATGGGAAGACGCCGCGAACACCATCGGCACCACCGATACCTTTGCCAAAGGCGCGCTCGCCACGGCGGTGGTCGATGGCCGCACGGTTACCCTCGCCGCGATTATCAAGGGCAGCGGGATGATCGCGCCCGATATGGCGACGATGCTGGGCTATATCTTCACCGATGCAGCCGTGGAACCGGCGTTCCTGCAAGCATTGCTCTCGGCCGCGAACCAGCAGACTTTTTCGTGCATCACGGTCGACAGCGATACCTCGACCAGCGACACCGTGATGGCCTTCGCCACCGGCCAGGCAGGCAACGCCCCGCTGGCCTCGTTCGACAGCCCCGGCGCCGATGCCTTCGCGGCGGCACTCAGCGATGTCTGTCGCCAGCTCGCCCAGCTAGTCGTCCGCGATGGCGAAGGCGCGCAGAAGTTCATCGCGGTGCAAGT